>NZ_JBEZVJ010000011.1:0-196990 GCF_040636935.1 Streptomyces sp. NPDC032940
GACGTGCGGGGCGTGCGGGGCCGTCCTGGACCGGGACATCAACGCGGCGGTCAACGTCGCCACCGGGCCTTCTGCTCCCCGGCGTCGTTCGGTGGACCGCCCACGGCCTCCGCCGCGGCTACCGCCTGCTGCGCACCAGCAGGTACAGGAAGTACGGCGTCCCGATGACCGCCGTCATGAGGCCCGCGCCGAGCTGGGCCGGGGCGATCACCGTGCGGCCCAGGAGATCGGCCGCGCACACCAGTGCGGCACCCAGCAGCATCGCCACCGGGACGACCCGCACATGCCGCCGGCCCACCAGGGCACGTGCCGCGTGCGGCGCCACCAGGCCGACGAAGCCGATGGTGCCCGCGCAGGCCACGGCGGTCGCGCTGAGCAGCACGCTCAGCACCAGGAAGCCGAGGCGGCCCGGACCCAGGGGCAGGCCGAGCAGACGCGGCGTGTCCTCGTCCAGGGAGAGCAGGTCCAGCTCGGTGCGCCGGACCACGGCCACGACCGTGCCCACGGCCAGCACCACCGCGACCGGCAGCACGTCCGGCATGCGGCGTCCGTAGGTGGAACCCGACAGCCAGGTCAGCGCCTTGGTGGCGTTGAACGGGTCGGTCAGCACGATCAGCAGGCTGATCAGGGCCGTCGTGGCGGCGGCGACGCCGATGCCGACGAGGACCAGCCGGTTCTGCTGGAAGCCGCCCCGCGCGGCGAGCCCGAAGACGAGGACCGCGGTGACGGCGGCCCCTGCGAACGCGGCTCCGGCGATGCCCCATCCGCCGGCCAGGGGCGCCGTCGTCACCAGGAGCACGGCGCCCAGCGCGGCCCCGCCGGAGACGCCCAGCACGCTCGGTTCGGCCAGCGGGTTGCGGGTGACCGCCTGCACCAGCGTGCCGGACAGGGCGAGCGCCGCACCCGCGCAGAGCGCGGCGAGCACCCGCGGCACCCGGGTGTCCAGGACGAAGGAGACGGTCCGCCCGGCGTTCCCCCGGGCCCAGTTGACGACGTCGCCGAGCAGCAGCTTGCTGTCGCCCACGAGCACGGCGGCGACGACCAGGTCGGCCAGGACGGCCACGAGGACGGCGACCGTGGCCAGGAAAACCGCCCGGCTCGGGACGCGCAGCCGGTCCGGCGGGCCGGAGCCCGCGGTGTCCCGCAGCCGCAGTGCCATCACGACCAGGAACACGGCGCCGACCAGACTCGTGACGACGCCCGTGGGCACGGCCACCGACAGGTCGTCCGGCACCAGGGCCCGCAGCAGCACGTCCGATCCGAGCACCAGGGCCGCGCCGGTGAGCGCGGCCGCGGGCAGTGTCGTACGGGAGCGCGCGAACCCGCGGAACCGGCGGGCCAGCGGACGCACCAGGGCGGGCGCCGCCAGGCCGACGAAGCCGATCGGCCCCGCGAGCGTGACCGCCGCGGTCGACAGCAGCGCGGCCAGGACGACGACCGTGACGCGGGTGGCCCGCACCGGGACGCCCACGCCGCGGGCGGCGTCGTCGCCGAGGGCGAGCGCGTCCACCCGACGGGCGGTCAGCATCAGTCCCGCAAGACCGACGAGGGCGACCGGCAGCATCTGCAGGACGCCGTCGAAGCCGCTCTGGGCGATGCTGCCCTGGTTCCAGGCGTACAGGCCCTCCGTCTCCCGCGGGAACAGCAGGAGCAGCCCCTCGGTGACGGAGTTGAGGCCCAGCATCAGCGCCGTGCCGGCGAGGACCAGCCGGACGGTGCCCGTGCCGAGGCCGGACAGCCCGAGCACGACGGCCGCCGCCGCCAGGCCGCCCGCGAAGGCGACGCCGGAGGAGGCGATCACCGGCAGCGACACGCCGGTGGCGGCGACCAGCCCGAGCGCCAGGTACGAACCGGCGTTCACCGCGAGGGTGTCGGGCGAGGCGAGCACATTGCGGCTGACCGCCTGGAGCACGGCACCGGCCATGCCCAGGACGGCGCCGACCAGGAGCCCGGCGGTCATGCGCGGCAGCCGGGAGGAGATCACCACGGACGCGTCGCCCGGATCGGCCCGTCCGGTCAGGGCCTTGAACACCTCGCCCGGTCCGACGGAGGCCGTGCCCTGGGTGATGTCGACGACGGCCAGCACGGCGACCAGCAGGACGATCCCCGCCGTCACCGCGGCCGCGCCCGACCGGGACGTGGGAGCCGCCGACGGCCGTGCGGCGGTCTTGGTTGCGGTGACGGCCATGGCCTCGCTACTTCGTCAGCGCGCCGACGAGGGCGTCGATGTACGCCTCCATCGACCCGGGGCCACCGAACATCCAGATGCCGTCGTCCAGCCGGTGCACGTCGCCGGCCTTCACGAACGGCAGGTTCTTCCACACGGCGTTCTCGGCCAGGGTGCCGGTGAACGGGGTGGCGGCTGGGTCGTCGTCGTTGCCGATGTAGGCGAACCGGACGTCCTCGGGCAGGGCGGTCAGGCCCTCGACGTCGGTGGCGCCGAGACCGTAGGCCTCGTCGCCCTTCACCTTCCAGGCGTTGTTCAGGCCGACGGCCTCGTTGACCTCACCGAGCAGCGAGGTCGCCGTGTAGGGGCGGATCGAGACCTGGTTGGAGGCCTCGTACCCGTCGGCGAAGGCGATGTCCTTGCCGGCCAGCCCGGCATCGGCCAGAGCCTTCTTGCCCTCGGCGACCTTCGCCTCGAAGCCCTCACGGAGCGTCTTGGCCTCGGCCGTGGTGCCGGTGGCCTTGGCGATGAGGTCGACGTTCTCCAGCATCCGGTCGATCTGGCCGGTGCCGTCGGCGGACACCACCTCGAGCACCGGGGCGACCTCGCGCAGCTGCTTCACGGCGGCCGGCGGCAGGTCCGTGGTGGTGACGATGAGGTCGGGGGCGAGCGAGGCGATGGTGTCCATGCTCGGCTCGCCGCGCGTGCCGATGTCCTTGGGGTCGTTCTTCAGCGGGACCGCGGAGTCCCAGGTCCGGTAGCCCTTGACGTCCGCGACGCCGACCGGGTCGACACCCAGCGAGACGAGGCTCTCCACGACGTTCCACTCGGTGGCGACCACCTTGGTGGCCGGGCCGTCGAGCTTCACCTCGGTGCCCTTGCCGTCCTTGAGCGTGATGGCCTCGGAGGCCTTGTCCTCGGACTTGTCGGCGGCGGGTTCGGTGGTGCCGCAGGCGGCGAGGGTGAGCGCCGCGGCGGTGGTGGCGGCCGCGGTGAGCAGGAGGCGTCTCATGAGGTGGTGCCGAGCCTTTCGGTGCGTATGTGGTGGCGGCCGATCGGGCGGGTGCGCAGCCGGCCGGTGAGAGGGTCGGTGTCGACGTCGATCCTGATGCCGTAGACGGCACTGAGCCGTTCCGGTGTCAGGACGTCCTCGGGCGGGCCGTCGGCGACGATCCGGCCCGCTTCGAGCAGCGTGATCCGGTCGGCGACGGCCGCCGCCTGGTCGAGGTCGTGCAGGACGACGCCGACGGCGATGCCGTGGATGTCCGCCAGGTCGCGGACGAGGTCGAGGAGTTCGATCTGGTAGCGCAGGTCGAGGTAGGTCGTCGGCTCGTCGAGGAGCAGGACGCCGGTCTCCTGGGCGAGACAGCTCGCGAGCCACACCCGCTGCAACTGCCCGCCGGACAGGTGGTCCGCGCCCCGGTCGGCGAGGCCGTCGACGCCGGTGAGCGCGAGCGCCCGGTCGACGGCGGCCGGACCGTCCGGATCCGGCCGCCCCCAGCGTCCCCGGTACGGGTAGCGGCCGAACTCGACCACGTCCCGCACGGTCAGCCCGCCGGGCGTCGGCCGGCCCTGCGTCAGCAACGCGACGTGCCGGGAGAACTCACGGGCCGTCAGCGCCAGACCGTCGGTGGTGCCGTCGATGCTGAGCGTGGCGCGGCGGGCGCGCTGCAGCCGGGCGATCGTCCGCAGGAGTGTCGACTTCCCGCTGCCGTTCGGGCCCACCAGGACGGTCACTTCACCGGGCCGGAGCCCGACCGCCGCGTCGTGCACGACATCGACCCCGTCGTACGACACGGTCACGCCTGTGGCCGACAGCTCATGGCCCCGCAGACGAGGGGTGCCGGCTGCGTCTTCACCAGTTCTCACGCAGTGAAGGTTAGCCTAACCTAAGGAGTGCTGGTAGCGCCGGGTGCAAGGCTGTTCCCGGCCGAGTCGGCCGGGTCCGGGCGAGCCCTTGGGGGAGCCTCTCAAGTCGCCTTCGACGGGCGGGACTTCCACAGCCCTGCCCGGTTCAGAGAGGCCGGGCAGTGGAGATAGACCTCGTCGATCTCCAAGAGCAGCGCCAGGTCCGGGCGCTGCCCGTCCCGGGCCATGGCGTCGAAGAACGGCGCGTCGGTCAGGGTGCGGGCCCGGCCGTTGACCCGCAGCACCTCCTTGCCGCCGGGGATCAGATAGAGCAGCCCGGCGTGCGGATTCCCGAGGATGTTGTGGAAGGTGTCCCCCCGCCGGTTCCCCGGCCGGTCCGGCAGGGCGATGGTCCCGGCGTCCAGGACGTGCGTGAAGCCCGGGGCGTCGCCGCGCGGCGAGACGTCGCAGTTGCCGTCCGCGTCGGAGGTGGCGACCAGGCAGAAGGGGGAGCGGGCCAGCAGGTCCCGGTCGTCGTCCGTGAGCCGGTCGTGGACCTTGTCGATCACGACGGGCCAGGGTTCGCCCAGCAGCTCGCGCAGTTCGGCGCGGGAGCCGACCTCGGTCCAGTCCTGGCCGACGGCGGCGCCGGGCCGCTCTCCGGTCGTGTCGATCGCGTGTGGCAAGGCCGACTCCCACGGGGTGTGCGTCCGGGTGGACAGGTGCACACAGCACACTAGCCGAGGTTAGGATCGCCTTACCTAACCGGTCGTCGATGTCAGAACGCGTACCGGATGCGCAGCCAGGGCGTGTGCGCGGCGACCAGGGTCCGGAGCCGGGCGACCGCGTCGGCCTTGACGCCGCCCCGGTAGCGCACGTTGATCGCCCCGTTCTCGGAGCGCTTGGCCTGCTGGAGGTCCGGCCGCCACAGCACGTCCTCCGCCCGCGGATGCCAGCCCAGGTTGACCCCGTGCAGTTCCCGGTTGTGCGTCAGCATGATCACCTCGGCCGCGGCCTGCCGCTTCACCCGGTCCGGGAGCACGTCGTCGAGGTGCCCCAGCAGCTCCGCCCAGGCCTCCTCCCAGCCGGGCCGCACGACCACGGGGGACAGGTTGAAGTGCACCTCGTACCCGGCGTCCAGGAAGTCGCCCGCCGCGGCGATGCGCTCGGCGACCGGGGAGGCGCGCACGTCCAGCAGCCGTGAGTCGTCCGGCGGCATCAGCGAGAAGCGGATCCGGGTCCGGCCCCGCGGGTCGAGAGCGAGCAGGTCCGGGTTGACGAACTTGGTGGCGAAGGACGCCTTGGCCGTCGGCCACTGCCGGAAGGCGTGCACCAGATCCGCGGTGTTGTCGCAGATCAGGGCGTCCACCGAGCAGTCGCCGTTCTCGCCGATGTCGTACACCCAGGCCTCGGGGTCGCACTGGTTCGGCTCGGTCTTCCGCCCCTGCCGGGCGATGTGCCGGCCGAGGTGGGCGATGATCCGGTCGATGTTGGTGAAGACGGTGACGGGGTTCGCGTACCCCTTGCGCCGGGGCACGTAGCAGTAGGCGCAGGCCATCGCACAGCCGTTGGAGGCGCCCGGCGCGATCCAGTCCGCGGAGCGGCCGTTGGGACGCGTGGCCGGCGTCTTCCTCTCGCCCAGCACGAGCGTCTCGCCCTTGACGCGCACCCAGCGCTCGACGTTGCCCTCGTTGCCGTGCAGGCCGGGGATGCGCCAGTGGGAGTCGACCTCGACCACCCGGGCCCCGGGGTACCGGGCGAGGACCTGTCGGCCGCGCGGGGACGCCGCGGCGGCCGGCTCGGCGTGGATCTCGCGCACCGGCAGCAGCCGGCGGGCCGCGGCCGAGTCCCGGAACAGCGGACCGGGAGGGGGAGCGGGGTCAGGGTCGGCGGGCCCGGTGCCGGGTGCGCCGGCCGGGGACGCGGGCGGCAGGGCGTCCAGGCCGAACAGGGTGCCGGAGCCGTCGTCCGGTGCGGGGGACGGGTCGTGCATGAGGGCTCCGGTGCTGTGCGTGCCGGGACGGACCGTCCCCCGGCCCTGGTGTGCCGCGGACGGTCCCGGTCCCTCCACTGTACGGGCGCCGTCGCCGAGCCGGCGCCGCCGGTCAGCGCCCCGGCTCAGGGCAGGCGCGCCACGCCCGCGTAGATGCCGCTCTCCTCCGCCGCGGGCGGCTCCTGCTCCGCGCCGTACCACTCGGTGGCGGTGACCAGCCCCGGCGGCTGCGTCTCCAGCCCCTCGAAGAAGCGGGCCACCTCCGCCCGGGTGCGGAAGGCGAGCTGGATGCCGCCCCTGGCGTACTGGTCGCGCACCTGCCGCGCCAGCTCGGGGAACAGGTCGCTCGAGGCGTGCGAGAGGATCAGACGGCTGCCCGGCGGGAGCGTGGCGACCAGGCCGCGGACGATGCCGTACGCCTCCTTGTCGTCCGGTATGAAGTGCAGCAGGGCGATCAGGGACAGCGCGACGGGCCGGTCGAAGTCCAGCACCTCACGGGCGCGCCGCACGATCTCCTCCGGCTCGCGCACATCGGCCTGGATGTAGTCCGTGGCACCCTCCGGGGTGCTGACCAGCAGGGCCTCCGCGTGGCGCAGCACGATCGGGTCGTTGTCGGCGTAGACGACCCGGGCCGAGGGTACCGTCCGCTGCACGATCTGGTGGAGGTTGGGTTCGGTGGGGATTCCCGTGCCGATGTCCAGGAACTGGTCGACGCCCTGCGCGGCGAGGTGCGCCACCGCGCGGTTCATGAACGCGCGGTTCTGCAGCGCCCCGATGCGCGCCTCGGGCGGCAGCGTCGCGCCCACCGCCTCGTCGACGGGGTAGTTGTCCTTGCCGCCCAGCAGCCAGTCGTAGACCCGCGCGGGGTGGGCCCGGCCGGTGTCGATGTGCGGGGACTGGGAATGGTCCGTCGTCATGGCACGCTCCGTCGTCCGGGTGGAAGAGGCTTCGCCGCTGTTCCCGATCATCGTACGGGCTTGAGGGCGTGTCATATGCGTTACATAGGAGAGGAGTTGACGTTCCGGCTGCTCGTGGCCGCCGATCCGGCGGCGGCCCCGTCCGCACCGCCGCCGGCCGGGCGGACGGGACCGTTCGGACGGCGGATCAGGCGGCCGACACGTCCGTCACCGTCCAGCGCTGGTTGGCGCCGGAGTTGGGCGGCCAGGTCGTGACGGCCGCGCCCGCGTGCGTCGCCTGGCCGCCGACCTCCAGCAGCCGTCCCGTGCCGGCGTTGACCAACGTCCAGGTGCCGTCGCCGGTGGTGGACAGGAGCCATTCGGCGGCCGCGTCCCGCCCGCCCGTGTCGGGTTCGGCCATCGGGACGTCGTCGCGGACGGCCAGCCGCGTGCCGCTCGCCGGGTCGGTGAAGACGTAGCGGTCGCGGACGCCGCTGCCGGGGCGCACCGCGCTCAGCCGCCACCGCTGTGCGTCCGCGGCGGTACCGGAACCGAGGACCAGGCTCGTGCCGTCCGCCGCGACGGTGACGGACTTGCCGCTCTGCACGCCGGTCAGGGTGTAGGAGTGGCCCTTGCGCAGCGCCGGGGCGTCCTTCGCGACCCCGGAGACGCCCTCGATCCCGAAGGAGGTCACGGACTGCGCGGGAACGGTGAAGGTGGCCGTGCCACCGGCGACCTTGATCGGCGCCTGCTCGGCGAGCCTGCCGTCGGCGCTGGTCACGACGGGGGTGACGGTGGCTCCGCGGCCGATGTGACGGAACTTCGACAGGTCGATGGTGACCGTGCGCGGCGCGGTGGTGTGGTTGACGTGGACGAGCGAGGCGCCCTTGCCGTCGCGGGTGACGGCGGCGGCACTGGAGGTGTCGTCCGTCCTGATCAGCCGGTCGCCGGGCTTGATGAAGTGGGTGAAGTTGCGCGCCGTGTCGAACTTCGTGTTCGTCCGGATCGGGCAGGTCTCCAGGGTGTCCCGCGCGGTGCAGCCGAACGGGATCTGGATGCTGCCCCAGTTGCCGCCCCTCGCCGACTCGCCGCCCGGCTTCATGTTGTCGTAGTCCTCGACCGGCTGCCAGAACACCCAGGCGCGGGGCTCCAGTTCACGCAGGTCGTCGACGATCTGCTGGGCGAGGCCGAGGCCGGGCCGCATGTCCTCGAAGTCCTGCCCGTCGCCCCAGTCGCCGCCGACCTCGCTCATCCACAGCGGCTTGCCGGCGGCCTTGGCGAGGTCGCGCACGGTGGTGCGCTGGCCGGTGCCGTAGGTGTGGACGTTCATCTGGCCGACGAGGGCGCGGTCGGCCGCCGAGTACGCGCTCCAGTTCTTCGCGAAGGTGCCCGGGTTGGTCTCGTCCATCGCGGAGATGTCCGCCCCCACCTTCGCCTTCTTCAACGCCGGGGCGAGGGCCTGGATGACCTTGCGCTGGAGCTCGGGGCCGATGTGGGCCCCTTCCTGCCGGCCGCCGACGGGCTCGCCGTCGGCGCCCAGTTGTGTGCCCCAGTAGGAGGTGTTGGGCTCGTTGAACGGGTCGACCGTGTCGACCTCGATGCCCTCCGCCCGCTCAAGTCTGCGGGTCGCCCCGGCCAGATAGGCGGCGAAGTCGTCGACCGAGTCGGTCCTCAGCTGGTCGGCGGAGGAGTCGAAGCCGCCGGAGACGTAGCCGCTGATGGTCATGAACCAGGGCGGCGAGTTGCTGAACGTCTCCCAGTGGTCGATGTCGCCCTTGATGCGCTCGACCCACCAGCGCTGGGTGGCGTCGGCGTCCGCCTTCCAGTCGGCCGGGTCGTCGGCGCTCCACCAGCCGGTGTCCTCGCGGGTGGTGCCCGCGGGCGCCTTCCACCAGCCCTCGACGGCGCCGCCGGCGCGCAGGTAGTCCTCGACGTCCGGCGCGTTGCCGCCGCCGATGTTGTAGCGGGCGATGTTCAGCCCGAGGCCGTCGTCGTCGAAGAGGAGCCGGGCCAGCTTCTCGCGGATCTCGGGCGGGTAGGCGCCGGTGGCGTTGGCGAACCAGACCAGACTGGTGCCCCAGCCCTCGAACTCCTCCTGCTGGTACGACGGGTCCGGCCGCACGGTGACGGAGGAGGCGGCGGTGGCGTTCTCGGCCTGTGCGGGGACGCTGATCAGCGCGGCCCCGGTGGCCAGGGCGGTGAGCGCGGCGGCTGTGAGAAGCCGTCTGCTGCGGGTACGGCGTGCCATCGAGTGCTCCCAACGGGAAGGTGTGGACGCTGCGGTGGCCCCTCCCGCCCGTTTCCGGGCAGGAGGGGACGGCCCCGGAGCGGACGGGTGCCGCTCCGGGGAGACAAGGGGTGTTGCAGGGCGGGGGGCCGGCGGGGACGTGCCTCAGCCGGCGTCCGTGCGCACGACGGCGACGTCCCTCGGCCTCAGGACCACGGCGCCCCCGTCACCGGCGCCGCCCACCAGGACCTCCCCGGTGACCCCCGGGACGGTCACGGTCTCGTCGGTCCGGTTGACCAGGAACAGGAAGCGCCCGCCGGGGCCGCGGCGCACGGTGGCCTCGACCAGCCCGCGCACCTCGGCGGGCAGGTCGCTCGCCACGCCGGCCGGTGCCAGCAGCCGCGGCAGCAGCGAGGCGAGGCCCTCCGCGCCGAGCCGCGTGGAGACGTAGGCGGCCGAACCGCTGCCCGCCGGACGGCGGGTGACGGCCGGGCGGCCCGCGTGCGCGCCCGTGCGGTAGCGGGCGAGGACCTCGGTCCCGGGCGCGGTGAAGGAGATGTGGTCGGTCCACAGGGAGCCGGTGGTCGCGTCGTCCAGTTCGACGGTCTGCCCGGCGGGCAGCGGACCGAACTCCTCGACGCGGATGCCCAGCAGCTCCCGCAGGGCGCCCGGGTAACCGCCGAGCCAGACGTGGTCGTTCTCGTCCACGATGCCGGAGAAGTACGTGGTGACCAGATGACCGCCCTGCTCGGCGTACCGGGTGAGCTCCTTGGCGAGGTCGGCGGGGACCATGTGCAGCACGGGCGCGATCAGCACCCGGTGGCGGGTCAGGTCGGCGCCGGTGGTGACCACGTCGGCGCGGACGCCGAGGGAGAGCAGCGCGGAGTACCAGTCGAGCGCCTCCTGGTGGTAGTCGAGCATCGAGGTCGGGTGCGAGTCCTGCTCGCTCGCCCACCGCGACTCCCAGTCGAAGAGGATGCCGACCTCGGCGGGTTCCCGCTCGCTCCCGGCGACCGGCGCGAGCGTCCTCAGCGTGGCGCCGAGCGCGGTGACCGCGCGGAACAGCTCGCTGTCCGCGCCGGCGTGCGGCACCATCGCCGAGTGGTACTTCTCGGCGCCGGCCGCCGACTGGCGCCACTGGAAGAAGCAGACCGCGTCCGCGCCGTGCGCCACGTGCGTCAGCGAGTCCCGGGCCATGTCGCCGGGCAGCTTCGCCTGGTTGACGGGCTGCCAGTTCACGGCGCTGGTGGAGTGCTCCATCAGGAACCAGGGCCGGCCGCCCGCGATGCCGCTGGTCAGGTTCGCCGAGAAGGACAGCTCGTCGCGGGCCTGCGGGTGCGGGACGACGTAGTGGTCGTTGGCGACGAAGTCCACCTCGCCCGCCCAGTCCGCGTAGTTCATGCCCGTGATGCCGGGCATCACCATGAAGTTGGTGGTGACGGGGACGTCGGGCGTCAGCTCCCGCAGCACCGCCCGCTCGGCGCGCAGATGGTCCTTCAGCGCGTCCGAGGAGAAGCGCTTGAAGTCCAGCTGCTGCGTCGGGTTCGGGTGGGAGGCGGCCAGCCGCGGCGGGAGAATCTGCTCCCAGTCGCTGTAGCGCTGCGACCAGAAGGCGGTCCCCCAGGCGTGGTTGAGGGCGTCCAGGGTGGTGTACCGGGCGCGCAGCCAGTCCCGGAAGGCGCGGGCCGCGTCGTCCGAGTAGTCGTAGACGTTGTGGCACCCGAGCTCGTTGCTGACGTGCCACGCCACCAGCGCGGGATGGCCGCAGTAGCGCGACGCGAGCTCCCGGACCAGGCGCAGGGCGTGCTCCCGGAAGACGGGGGAGGTCGGGCGCCAGTGCTGGCGCGCCCCCGGCCACAGCGTCTCCCCGCGGCCGGTGACCGGGAGGATCTCCGGGTGCGCGGTGGTCAGCCAGGGCGGCGGGGACGCGGTGGCGGTGGCCAGGTCGACGCCGACGCCGTTCTCGTGCAGCAGGTCCATGACCTCGTCGAGCCAGGCGAAGTCCCAGGTGTCCGGGCCGGGCTGGATCCGGGCCCAGGAGAAGATGCCGACGGAGACGACGTTGACGCCGGCCTCGCGCATCAGCCGTACGTCCTCCTCCCACACCTCCCGGGGCCACTGCTCGGGGTTGTAGTCGGCGCCGAAGGCGAGACGGGGGGCGGGCACTCCGTCCGGTCCGCCCTGGAGGCGGGACAGGAGGGTGGAGATCATGGCGGTCCTTCCGGTGTGGTGCGTGCGGTGCGGGGGCGGCGCGGGTGCCGCGCCGCCCCGTGCGGGCCGCCGCATCGCGTGCTGGTGCTACTGCTCGACGGTGAAGCCCTGCTCGTTGCCGTACTTGACCGAGGCGTCCTGCCAGGCCTTGAGGCCCTCGGCGAGCGTGGTGCCGGAGACGTAGGCCTTGCCGACGGTGTCGTTGAAGACCGAGTTCGCGTACACCTGGTACGGCAGGTACGACCAGTCGTCGGCGACGTTCGCGGCCGCCTCGGCGAAGATCTTGTTGGCCTGCTGGCCGCCGAAGTACGGGAACTTCGTGTCCTGGAAGGCGGTGGACTGCAGATCGGCGGTGGTCGCCGGGAAGGCGCCGTTCTCCAGTCGGATCTGCACGCCCTTGCCCGCGTTCGCGTACTCGACGAAGGCGTAGGCCAGCGCCTCGTTCTTGCCGAGCTCGGGCAGGGCGAGCGCGCTGCCGCCGTTCTCGGCGGCGGACTTGTCACCCGCCGTCCACTGCGGGAGCGGGGCGGCGCGCCAGTCACCGGAGGCGTTCTTCACGCCCGACTCCAGGTTGGCGGGCATCCAGGCGCCGATGGCGAGGGTCGCGATGGTGCCGTCGCCGAGCCCCTTGTACCACTCGTCGCTCCAGCTGGTGACGGGGGCGAGCAGCTTCTCGTCGATGAGCTTCTGCCAGACGCCGGTGAACTTGGCGGCGCCCGCGTCGGAGAAGTCGATTCCGACCTTGGTGCCGTTCACCGTGTAGGGGTGCGAACCGGCCTGCCAGAGCATGCTGGTGGCGAAGCCGGCGTCCCCGGTGTCGGCGGTGATGTAGGCCTTCGGGTTCTTCTTGTGCAGGTCGCGGGCGGCGGTCAGGTACTCGTCCCAGGTGGTGGGCACGTCGATGCCGTACGTGTCGAAGACCTTCTTGTTGTAGAAGAGCGCCATCGGGCCCGAGTCCATCGGCAGGGCGTAGACGCCGTCGCCGCCTGCCTTCACGCCGTTCCACGGACCGGGCGAGTAGCGGGTGGCGAGCTTCTCGGCGCCGAAGCCCTTGAGGTCGGTGAGCTGCTCCGTCAGGGCGAACTGGCCCATCGCGTAGTACTCGATCTGGGCGACGTCGGGCACGCCCTTCTTCGCCGACATGGCGTTCTGCAGGGCCGTGTACTGGTCGTTGTTGGTGCCCGCGTTGACCAGGTTCACCTTGACGCCGGGGTGCTCCTTCTCGAAGCCGGCGGCCACCTGCTTCAGTGTGGGCTCCCACGCCCAGACGGTGATGGTGCCGCCCTTCTTCAGGGCCGCCTGGACGTCCTCCTGGGAGACCGGCTTCCCGCTGGATCCGCCGTCGTCGTCGCCGCAGGCGGTCGCCCCGAGGGCGAGGGCGCAGACGAGACCGATGCCGCGCAGCAGGCGGCGCGAGTGCTTGTGCATGGGCGAGCTTCCACTTCTTCGTGGCCGGGGACCGGCGCAGTCGAGGGTCGGGGAGACGGAGCGGAACGTGGGGGAGACGGAGCGCGGGGGAGGCGGCGTCCGGGCTATTCCTTGACGCTTCCGGCGGCCAGTCCGGACTGCCAGTACTTCTGCAGCAGCAGGAACGCGGCGATCAGCGGCAGGATCGTGATGAGGGAACCGGTGACGACCAGGTTGAAGACGGCCTCGCCGCCAGCGGTCTGGGCCTGCTGGTTCCAGCTGTTCAGGCCCAGGGTCAGCGGATACCAGTCCGGGTCCTTGAGCATGATCAGCGGCAGGAAGTAGTTGTTCCAGGTCGCCACCATGGTGAACAGCAGGACGGTGACGATGCCGGGCGCGAGCAGCGGCAGGGCGACCCGGAAGAAGGTGCGCACCTCGCCGGCGCCGTCGATGCGGGCGGCCTCCAGCAGCTCGGCCGGGATGGCCTCGCTCGCGAACACCCACATCAGATACAGGCCGAACGGCGAGATCAGCGACGGGACGATCACCGCCCAGGGCGTGTCGGTGAGCCCCATCTTGCTGAACATCAGGAAGGTCGGCACCGCCAGCGCCGTACCCGGCACCGCCACCGCGCCGATGACGACGGCGAAGACGCCGCGCCGGCCGGGGAACTCGAACTTGGCGAGCGCGTAACCGCCGAGGACGGCGAGGAAGGTGGCTCCGCCCGCGCCCAGCCCGACGTACAGCAGGGTGTTCAGCAGCCAGCGGGTGAACACGCCGTCGTCGTACGTGAACGTCTGCGTGATGTTGTCCCACAGGGCGAAGTCCCCGTCGAACCACAGGCCGAAGGAGTCCGACAGGCCCTCCTGCGTCTTGGTGGCGCTGATGACCAGCCAGACCAACGGCACCAGGCTGTAGAGCACCACCAGCCCGGTGAGGAGGGTCAGCAGAACACTGCGCCGGGGCCTGCCGGGGGAGTACCGGCGGCGGGCGGCGCGCAGCTTCGGCGCGGCTCGGTGGGCGCCGGGCCGCGGGGGCGCGGGACGGTCGGAGACGGTGACGGCAGGACTGGTCATCGCTGCTTCACACTCCCTTGCGCATGCCGCGCAGCTGGACGACGTAGGCGATGGCCATGGTGATCAGCCCCATGACGATGGCGACCGTCGCGGAGTAGTTGTGCTGCTGCCCGTTGAAGGACAGCGAGTACGTGTAGAAGTTCGGCGTGTAGTCGGTGGAGATGGCGTTGGGCGCCAGCGGCTGGAGGATGTTCGGTTCGTTGAAGAGCTGGAAGCTGCCGATGATCGAGAAGATCGTCGCGATGACCAGCGCCCCGCGGATCGCCGGCAGCTTGACGGCGGTGATCACGCGGATCTGTCCGGCCCCGTCGATCTCGGCGGCCTCGTACAGCGAGTGCGGGATCACCCGCAGGGCCGCGTAGAAGATCAGCATGTTGTATCCGATGAACTCCCAGGTCACGATGTTGCCGATGGAGGCCAGCACCAGGCCGGGGGAGAGCGGGTCGGGCAGCCCGACGCCCAGCGCGTCCTCGAGGTCGCCGACGAGTCCGAAGCGGGTGCCGTACATGAAGCCCCACATCAGGGTGGCCACCACGGCGGGCACGGCGTACGGCAGGAAGACCGAGATGCGGAAGAAGTCCCGGCCGTAGAGGCGGCCGCTGTCCAGGGCGAGCGCCACCAGCAGCGCGATGCCGAGCATGACGGGCACCTGGACGGCGAGGAAGAGCGCGACCCGGCCGAGCGAGGCCCAGAAGCGGTCGTCCTGGAGGGCCTGGGTGTAGTTGTCCAGGCCGACGAAGGTCGTCCCGCCGATGAGCTGGTCGCGGAAGAGGCTGAGGTAGACCGAGTACGCGATCGGCGCGAGGAAGACCAGGGCGAAGACGGCCACGAACGGGCCGAGGAAGCCCCACCCCGTCCAGGACCGGCGGTCCCGCCTCGTCGGTGGCGGTGCTGGCCGCGGCTCGGCGGCGGCCGGCGGGTGCAGCGTCGTCATGTCGTTCCTCGCTCGTCCACGTCCTGGAACTTCGCCGATGTTTGCGTAAACATCGCACACCGCGAAAAGTCGCTCGGGCTGTTATGTTTACGTAAACATCTGATGGCGGCATGTCTACACTGCCCCGATGACGACGGTCAAGGGTCCTTTCGCACCGGGCCCGGCAGCGACAGAGAGGCGGCTGACGGCGAGTGAGCACGGCTGAGGAAGCCCCGACGAGCGCACCCGCGCGTGCCCGGCGCGGCCGGGACCGCACGGCCTCCATGGCGGACGTGGCCCGGCTGGCCGGAGTCTCCTCGCAGACCGTCTCCCGGGTCTCCAACGGCTACGCCGGGGTGACCGAGGAGACCCGGCAGCAGGTCCTGGCGGCCATGAAGGAGCTCGGGTACCGCCCCAACAGCGCCGCCCGCGCGCTCAAGCGCGGCGAGTTCCGCACCATCGGCGTCATCACCTTCTCCCTGTCCACCACGGGAAACGTGCGCACCCTGGAGGCCATCGCGACATCCGCGGCGAGCGAGGGGTACGCGGTGACGCTGCTGCCCGTCGCCGTGCCCACCCAGGACGAGGTACGGGGCGCGTTCTCACGGCTGGAGGAGCTCGCCGTCGACGCGGTGATCGTCATCATGGAGGTCCACCTGCTGGACGCGGCCACCGTCAAGCTGCCGCCCCACGTCCAGGTCGTGGTCGTCGACTCCGACGCCGGCGACCACTACACGGTCGTCGACACCGACCAGGCCGGCGGCACCCGCGCGGCCGTCCGGCACCTGCTCGACCTCGGGCACGACACCGTGTGGCACCTGGCCGGTCCCGAGGACTCCTTCGCCGCCCAGCGCCGCACGGACGCCTGGCGCCGGACGCTCACCGAGGCGGGCCGCACACCGCCGCCGCTCACCCGGGGCGACTGGTCCGCGGAGTCCGGCTACCGGGCCGGCCTCGGACTCGCCGCGCGCGAGGACTGCACGGCCGTCTTCGCGGCCAACGACCAGATGGCCCTCGGCCTGCTGCGCGCCCTGCACGAAAGCGGCCGGCGCGTGCCCGAGGACGTCAGCGTCATCGGGTTCGACGACATCCCGGAGGCCGGCTCCTTCCTGCCGCCGCTGACCACCGTCCACCAGGACTTCGCCGAGGTGGGACGGCTCTGCGTGCAGGCCGTGCTGCGCAAGATGCGCCAGGAGGGCCCGGAGCGGGGGACGACGCTCGTGCCCACCCGGCTGGTGACCCGCAGGAGCACCGCCCCGCCCCCGGCGCGCGGACGCTGAGCACGGGTTCCCGGCCGGCGGAGGGCGCCCGGGCGGCCCGGCGTCCGCCGCCGGGACAGAAGGCATCCCGGCGAGCCGGCCGACGCCGCCCCGTCCACCGACCACGGCGCCCACGGCCGCTTCGAGGACGAGGCGCACCCCCCCCGCAGCCTCCCGTTCCGGCTCGCCCGCCACCGCCGATCGCTCGCGCCGGCCGCGGCGGTCGCGGGAGCCGTCACCGCGGCGCCGGCCGGCGGGCGTGGGCGACGGGAGACCCCGGTCACCGCTCCCGGTCGATGTTCCGCGTCCACCAGTGGTGCTCGCAGAACCAGTGCCCGACCATCGCGCCCCCGAAGACGACGAACCCCACCCCGATGAGCCAGGACTCCACCACCAGCACGATGCCGACCGCGCCGTAGCTGATCGCGTTGTCGAGGATCAGCGGGGTGAAGACGAGGAAGGAGAAGCCGCGCAGGCCGATCAGGCCCACGATGGTGGCCAGCGCGCCCGGCAGCAGGTCCCGCCAGCGGACCTGGCTGCCCAGCAGGAAGTGCTGGCCCCACCAGAAGAACAGCATGCCGGTCGCCGTCGACAGCGCGATCCGGGCCGAGCCGTGCAACGCGGTCCGGGTCTGCACCTCCTGGTAGAGGTACGCGGTCAGGGCGATCACCCAGGTCAGCTGGCGCCACACGCGGTGCCAGGGGCCGGACGGCAGGCCCCAGATGCGTTCGTAGCCGTTCTGCACGCTGGCCGCGAAGGACACACCGAAGACCGCGAGGGCGATACCACCCCACAGGCTCGTGGTGCCGACCACCTTGGTCGGCGGGCTGATGATGTCGGTCAGCACCTTGGCCGACCGGCCGGACAGTCCCATGCCGTCGGCCAGCCAGGAGGCGAAGCCGCCGCGCCCCAGGGGGTCGGCGGCGGCCACCACGATCAGCAGCGGTGCCAGGGTGACCAGGGCCAGCGTGGCGAAGCCCATGGCCCGGTGCATCAGCTCCAGTTCCCGGCCGCGCCGGACCAGAGCGGACGCGGCCAACCGGTCCCACAGGCGGAGGAAGGGGCGCCAGTACCGGTTCACGGGTGCTCCTCGGGCGGTCCTCGACTGGCTCGCCGTTGCGGAACTGAGTGACCCGGGGACGGCGGAGACAAACGTGACGCCCGGAACGCGCACCCGTCCGCGCCGCCAGGAGCCGCCGAATGCAGGACGAGGCCGCGTCGCCCGGCCCCGGCCGCCCGGGGCCGGCCCGTTCTACGGGTCCATGCGCTGCCGCTGGCGCATCTGCTCGTTGTGCCAGGCGATCGCGCGGCGGATCTGCGGCTCGTGCAGGCCCGTCCGGCAGGCGAGCTGGTCCATGGAGAGCGCCGGCGGCCCCGTGGTCAGCGCCCGCGTCAGCTTCGCCGCCCAGAGTTCCTCCTCCACGAAGGGCCGGTCCTGATAGCCGTCCTTGACCACGTCGAAGTGGTCGTCACAGCACGCGGTGATGAGCCGGAGCCCGTCGAACCGTTCCTGGGCGGGGGGCGCGGAGGAGGAGTCCGGCACATAGCCGCGCACGGCCTCCTCCTCCGGGAACACCCGGGCGCACAGATCGCACAGCTCCATGGGAACGGCCCGCGCGTTCCGGCGGCGGCCCTTCCTGCGCTTACGGTTCCACATCGCGCCTCCTGGAATCACCGTCCAGCAGCGTCGACGCCGTAGGCCGCGTCGGGCCGGCGTCCGGAATTCCGGAGTTACCCGGACGGAACGGCACAAACGCGGCCCCGGCTCGCAGGTCCGTCCAGGCCAGCCGGACCGGCAGCCCGAAGTGGTCGTTCTGCGTGGCCACCGGCTTGTGGCGGAGCTCGGAGACGGTACCGCCGGGTCCGGGTCCGGGTGGCGTGCGCAGGGGGCGGGGAGCGCCGCCGCGGCCCCCAGGCGGGACGAGGCCGCGCCGGGGCGCACGTGCGGGCCGTGCCCGAAGGCGATGTGCCGGTTCTGCGAGACGCGGCTGATGTCGAAGGCGCCCGCCGTCGGTCCGGGCGCCGCCTCGTCCCGTCCTCGGTCGCGAAGCGGATCAGGACGTGCGAGGCCGGGGCCGAGTACCGCATGGTCCCCTCGGCCACCGCCCACCAGTCCGCCTCGCCGGACAGCACCAGGCGCGCTGCCCGGGGTGCGCGGACAGGTTCACGACGGCGTCGACGATCGGTGGGATCACCGTCTCGTGACCCGCGGCGACCATCAGCCGGAGGGTGGAGACGATCTCCTCGTCCGTCGGGCGGTCGCCGTCCTCGGCGGCCAGGGTCGGGTGATCGCCGGAAGGGGCCGGAATCAGGGAAGGCCGCCCCGTTCGCAGACCTGACGGGCGACGTCGCGGAGCTTCACGTTGTGGTCCTGGGAGTAGCGGCGCAACGCCGCGAAGGCCTGGTCCTCGGTCAAACGGTGACTGCCCATCAGGATGCCCATGGCCTCGCCGATGGTGTGCCGGGTGCCGATGGCCTCCTCCAGCTGGGCCTGGGTGCGGGCGCTGGAGAAGGCGACCGCGGCGTGCGAGGCCAGCAGCCAGCCTGCGGTCTCGCTGGCCTCGGTGAAGGCGCCGGGCCTGCGGGAGTAGAAGTTCAGCGCGCCGAGGTCCTCGTCCTCGGTGAACAGCAGGATCCCCATCATGCTGCCCAGGCCCAGTTTGCGGGCCTCGGGCACGTACGCGGGCCAGCGCTCCGCCGGGTCGGTGAAATCGGCGATGCGGAAATGCCGCTCGCCCACCGAGGTGCGCGCGGCGTCGAAGCAGGGCCCCTCGCCGACGCGTTCCTGGAGCCGGTCGCTGTCGATCACCAACTGCTCGGTGGGTGCCAGCGACTGCACCCGCTTGCCGCGCAGCAGCAGGATGCCGGCGGCGTCACAGCCCTCGACCAGCTCCGTGGCCGAGGAGGTGATCCGCTCCAGCGTGTCGCGCACGGACTCCTGGGCCAGCAGGTCCCGCGCCAGCGCGGCCATCTCCTCGGCGAACGTCCGCCAGTCCATCGCACCCTCTCCTGTTCCGCCCGACCCCGTAGGAGTGCCCGGAGACGAGGTGAGGCAAAAGCGCCGGGCGCCACCCGGGGGAGGGGCGGAGTGCGCCCCGAAATCTTGTTTCACACTACATCTAAATGCATCATGTGCTTATGGACATGCCCGTCTCGGGCCCCGGCGCGCCCGACGCCTCCTCGGAGGAGCTGATCGTCGCCGTCGAGCAACTCGTCCGGTACGTGCGCCGCAGCGCGCGGGCCGGCGGCCTGAGCACCGCGGCCTCCTCGGCGCTGGCCCGGCTGAGCCGCGAAGGCCCCCGGCGGCTGACCGAACTCGCCCGGGGCGAGGGCGTCACCCAGCCCAACATGACCCAGCTCGTCACCCGGATGGAACGCGCGGGCCTGGTCCGCCGGGTCGCGGACCGCAGCGACGGCCGGGGTGTGCTGGTGGAGATCACGGCCGCCGGCCAGGAAGTCCTCACCCGGCGCCGCGCCGAACGCGCCCGGGCCCTCGGACGGCTCGTCGGCGAACTGACCGAACCGGAACAGCGGGCCACCACGACCGCGCTCCTGGCCCTGGCCCGCGTACTCCGCGACCACCACGACACCACCTGACCGAATGCCGTCCCCTTCCGTTCCCTCCTCCCCCTCCCGCCTCCTCCCTCCCTGTCCTCCCGTCCTCACCGAAAGAGAACCGCACATGAGTGCACCGCACGGCAAGGCAGCGAGTCCGTTCCGGCAGCCCAAGGCCGTCTGGGCCGTCGCGTTCGCCTGCGTGATCTCGTTCATGGGCATCGGGCTGGTCGACCCGATCCTGCCCGCCCTGGCCGAGAGCCTCCACGCGACGCCCAGCCAGGTCTCCCTGCTGTTCAGCAGCTATCTGATCGTCACCGCCGTGGCCATGCTGATCGTCGGCTGGATATCCAGCCGCATCGGTGCCAAGCGCACCCTGGTCGCCGGCCTCGCGATCATCGTCGTCTTCTCCGCCCTCGCGGGCGCCACCGACTCCATCGACGGCATCGTCGGCTTCCGCGCCGGCTGGGGACTGGGCAACGCCCTGTTCATCGCCACCTCACTCGCCGTCATCGTGGCCTCCGCGAGCGGTGGCTTCGGCGGCGCGATCATCCTCTACGAGACCGCCCTCGGCCTCGGCATCGCCGTCGGTCCGCTGCTCGGCGGGGAACTGGGCGGCATCAGCTGGCGCGGCCCCTTCTACGGCGTCGCCGCCCTCATGGCCGTCGCGCTGATCGCCACGCTCGCCTTCGTCCCCGACCTGCCCAGGCCGAAGCAGCGCACCTCACCGCTCGCCCCGCTACGGGCCCTGCGCCACCGCGGCCTGCTCACCATGGGCGTCATGGCCCTGCTGTACAACTGGGGCTTCTTCACCATGCTGGGCTACGCCCCGTACCCGATGGAGCTCGACGCCCACGAGCTCGGCCTCGTCTTCACCGGCTGGGGCCTGCTGGTCGCCGCCTTCAGCGTCTTCTTCGCCCCGCGCCTCCAGGCCCGCTTCGGCACCGCCCCGGTCCTGTACGCCAATCTGCTCGGCCTCGGCATCGTCATGGCGGTCATCGCGGCCGGCGTCGCCGACCCCACCACCGTCATCGTCGCGGTCATCGTCAGCGGCGCCTTCATCGGCATCAACAACACCCTGACCACGCAGGCCGTCATGCTCGTGGCGCCCGTCGAGCGCCCCGTGGCGTCCTCCGCCTACGGCTTCCTGCGCTTCATCGGCGGCGGCCTCGCCCCCTACGCCGCCGGAAAGCTCGCCGACGCCACCGACCTGAGCGTCCCCTTCTACCTCGGCGCCGCCACCTTCCTGCTCGCCGTCCCCGTGCTGGCCGGCGGCCACAGCCTGCTGCGCCGCGCCGAGACCGGCACCGAGGGCGGCGAGCCCACGGCGCCGGTGTTCACCGCCGTCGGTACCCCGGCCACGACCGGCACACCGCCCGTCGTCGTCGCCGTGGGCGCCCACGAGCGGGCCGCCTGCATCGTGGACACCGCGGCACGCCTCGCCCGGGACACCGGAAGCCCCCTGGAAGTGGTCCACGTCCGGCAGACCGCCGTGGTCGAGGAGCAGGCCGCCGACACGGAGACCGACACCGAGGCCGCCAGGGCGGTCACCGCGCACCTCGAGCGGCTGACCGGTCTCGGCGTCGCGGCCACCGGCCAGATCCTCACCAGCGTCGGCGACCACGCCGCGGCCGGCCGGGCGCTGGCCCGGCACGCCGCCGAGGTGCGCGCCCGCACGGTCGCCGTCGGCCGTTCCCCGCGCGGCCCCGTCGCGCAGTTCGCCGACGGCAGCTTCACCAGCGCGCTCACGCACGCGGCCGGCTGCGCCGTCGTCCTCGTCGACCCGGACGACGCCCCGCTGCCCCTCACCGCCGCCGCACTGGCGGGCCTGCGCGGCGAGGCGGGCTGAGTCCGCCTCAGCGCCGGATGAGACCGAGGCCGGTGGCGGCGGCGACCGCGGCCGTGCGGGAGTCGACGCCCAGCTTGGTGTAGACCCGGGCCAGATGGGACTTCACCGTGCCCTCGGTCAGATGCAGCCGGCCCGCGATGTGCTGGTTGGACAGCCCCTCGGCGACCAGCGCGAGGACCTCGGTCTCCCGGCGGGTCAGCGAGGTGTGCGGCTCGCGTAGCCGCATCATGAGCCGGTCGGCGACGGCGGGAGCGAGCGTGGTCCGCCCCGCCGCCGCGGTGCGCACGGCGGCGGCCAGCTCCTCCGGGGGCGCGTCCTTGAGAAGGTACCCGGTGGCACCGGCCTCGATGGCGGGCAGCGTGTCGGCGTCGGTGTCGTACGTCGTGACGACCAGGACGCGCGGCGCACCGGGGCGCGCGGTGATGGCGGCCGTGGCCTCGGCCCCGTTCATGCCCCTGCCGAACTGCAGGTCCATCAGGACGACGTCCACGTCACCGCGTCCGGCCCGGACGACGGCCTCCTCCGCGGTCGCCGCCTCCGCGACCACGGTGATGCCCTCCTCGGTCTCCAGCACCGCGCGCAGCCCCGCCCGGACGACGGGGTGGTCGTCGGCGAGCAGCAGCCGGATGGGCGTCGGGGCGGTCTCGTTCACGGCCGGTCCTCCGGGGCGTCGTCGGTGGGGGCGAGGGGCAGCCGGGCGGACAGCGCGGTGCCCCGCCCGGGTGCGGACTCGACGGTGAGCGTGCCGCCGACGGCGTGCACGCGGGCCCGCATGGCGGCCAGCCCGAACCCGCCGCCGTCCACGCCGGGCACCCGCACGGCGGCCGGGTCGAAGCCCACGCCGTCGTCCACGACACCGAGGACGACGGCGTCGCCGGGATAGCCCAGGGTCACCTCGGCCGTGCCGGCCCGGGCGTGCCCCACGGTGTTGGCCAGGGCCGACTGGGCGACGCGCAGCAGGGCGACCTCCCGCGCCGTCGGCAGCGGGCGGGGCGGGCCGGCGAGGCGGAACCGCACGTCGAGTCCGTGCCGGTCGGCGGTGGTGGCGCACAGCCGCTCCAGCGCTCCGGCCAGCGGAGTGCCGTCCAGCGCGGGCGGGGCGAGGGCGGCGACGAAGCGGCGGGCCTCGGCGAGATTGTCCAGCGCGGCCTGCCGGGCCTGGCCCACGTAGGTGACCGCGGGCTCCGGCCGGTCGGGCAGGGCGCGTTCGGCGGCCCGCAGCAGCAGCTGGATGCTCGACAGCCCCTGGGCGAGGGTGTCGTGGATCTCCCGCGCCAGCCGCTCGCGCTCCTCGAGGACGCCCGCGGCACGCTGGGCGTCGGCCAGGTCGGCGCGGGCGGCGGTCAGCTCCTCGATCAGCCGGCGCCGCCGCTCGCTCTCCCGGTACAGCGCCTGGTAGCCCCACACCACCGCCACGGCGACGGCGGCACCGAGGGCCGGGCCGATCGCGGTGGCGGCGGTGAACGCGTCCTCGTGGACGGCGAAGGCGGTGATCGCCGCGACCGCCGTGCCGAGCACCGCGGCCGGTCCGGCCCGGCGCGGCAGCAGATGGAGCTGGACGAAGTAGAGCGGGAACGCCAGCCACACCGCCTCGGCGGACAGGGCCAGCAGCAGGAGCCACACCACGCCGACGGCCGTCAGCCACAGGGCCGCCGCCCGGCGGGTGGCACTGACCGCGGGGAGCGCGGGACCCACGGCGTACACCGCGCCCAGCACCACGGCGACGGCGACGACGGCGGGCGCGTGCGGCCGGCCGTCCGCCACCGCGCGCAGCGCCACCAGGGCGAGCAGACCGGCCATGAGCAGATGCATGGCCCAGGCCAGGGAGCGGGGGGTGGGAGTCAGCGCGTTCACGATCGTTCCAGCCTACGGACCTCCCGGCTGGCCGGGCATCTGCCGAAAGTGAGAGACCGGCCTCCACCCTCCGGTCCGCGAAGTGCCCGCTCAGGACCGATGCCCGGCCGGCAGCCGGACGACGACGCTGGGGACGTCGCCGGCACCACGGCGACATCCCCTCCACCACGCCGCTTCGAAAGGCCGGGCGCAGACGTGTTTGTCGCCTTGAGAGACCTGACGTTCGCCAAGGGCCGGTTCGCCCTGATGGGCACCGTCGTCGTACTGATCACCCTGCTGGTCGGGCTGCTGTCCGGACTGACCGCGGGCCTGGCCCGGGAGAACGTCTCCGCCGTCATGTCCCTGCCCGCCGACCGGATCGCCTTCGCCGCGCCGGGCGCCGGCCAGGACCTGTCGTACGCCGACTCCACCGTCACCGAGACCCAGTGGCGCCGATGGGCCGCCGCCCCCGGCGTCCGCAGCGCCGAACCCCTCGGCATCACCACCACTCGCGCCGGCGCCGGCGACCGCAGCACCGGCGTGTCCGTCTTCGGCGTCCGGCCGGGCTCTCCGCTCGCCCCCGCCGGCGAGCGCCTCGACGACCGTACGGCGGTGCTGTCCACCGCCGCCGCCGAGGAGCTGGGTGTCGGCGCGGGCGGCACCGTCACCCTCGCCGGCCGGCGGCTCACCGTGGCCGCGGCCGAGGGCGACGCCTCCTTCAGCCACACCCCGGTGGTGTGGACGAGCCTGCGCACCTGGCAGGCGATCGCCCCGCCCACCGGCGCCGCCGACGGCCCCACCGCGACGGTGATCGCCCTGGACACCGGCCCCGACGCCGACCTCGCGGCCACGGACCGGGCGGCCGGCACCGAGACCGTCACCAAGGACGGCTCGCTGTCCGCGATCGGCTCCTACCCCTCGGAGAACGGCTCCCTGCAACTGATGCGCGGCTTCCTGTTCGCCATCTCCGCCCTGGTCGTCGGCGCCTTCTTCACCGTCTGGACCATCCAGCGCAGCGGTGACATCGCCGTCCTGAAGGCCCTCGGCGCCACCACCGCCGGGCTGCTGCGCGACGCGCTCGGGCAGGCCGTGATCCTGCTGGCCGGCGGGACCCTCGTCGGGACCGCCGCCGCCGTCGCGACCGGTACGGCGCTCTCCGGCGCGGTGCCGTTCGACCTGGCACCCGCCACCGTCCTCGTCCCGGCCGCCGTGATGATCCTGCTCGGCGCTCTCGGGGCGGCACTCGCCGTCCGCCGCATCACCTCCGTCGACCCGCTGACCGCCCTGGGGAGCGCCCGATGAGCCTGCACCTGACCGACGTCACCCTGACCTACCCCGACGGCGACGGGCGGCTCACCGCCCTCGACCGGGTCACCCTGCACGTCCCGCGCGGCAGCCTCACAGCCGTCGTCGGACCCTCCGGATCAGGCAAGTCCAGCCTGCTGGCCGTCGCCGCCACCCTCGTCACCCCCGACGCCGGCACGGTCACCGTCGACGGCGCCGACACCGCCGGGATGAGCCGCGGCGAGCTGGCCGGCCTGCGCCGGCGCCGCATCGGGATCGTCTTCCAGCAGCCCAACCTGCTGCCGTCGCTCACGGCGGCCGAACAGCTCCAGGTCATGGCCCACATCGACGGCCGCAGCCCCCGCGCCGCCCGGGCCAGGGCGCTGGACCTCCTCGACGCCGTCGGTCTCGCGGACCGGGCCGGCCGCCGCCCCCACCAGCTCTCCGGCGGCCAGCGCCAGCGCGTCAACATCGCCCGTGCCCTGATGAACGAGCCCGGGGTGCTGCTGGTCGACGAGCCCACCAGCGCCCTCGACCACGAGCGGGGCGCCGCCGTCGTCCGCCTGCTCACCCGCCTCACCCGTGAGCGGGGCACCGCCACCGTGCTGGTCACCCACGACCACGCCCATCTGACCGCCGCCGACCGGGTCACCGAGGTACGGGACGGGCGCCTGGGCGAGCCGGCGCCGGCCCGCTGACCGGAGCGCCGCTCAGGGGCGGCCGGGACCGGGCCGGCCGGCGGCACCGGGCGGCTGGATCCGCAGGCCGGGCCGGCGCCGGTGGACCGTCAGGTACGTGACCCCGTCGGGCCCGGCCTGCACGGCGCGCGTGGAACCGTGCGGCAGCCAGGTCAGCAGCCCCGGCCGCAGCGGGCGGTCGCCGTCGGCGCAGACGAGGGTGGCCGCCCCGTCGAGGACGAGCAGCAGGACGTCGAGGTCGGGCTCGGTGTGCGTGCCGACCCGTCCGGACGCGGGCAGGCGCACGACGTTGGCGTCCAGTTGCCGCCCCGTCTCCGCGAGCCGCCACAGGGCGCCGGCCCCCGCGTCGCCGGCGCGTGCCAGAAGCTCCGCCGTGTCGCACAGCACCCGGGGGAGAGCATCCGGCTCGGCAGGGGAGCCGGGCGGGGCTGGGGAGCCGGCCGGAGTGAGGGAGCCGTCGTCTTCCGCTGTCATCGGATGTCACCGTCCGCCGTGTCCAACCGCGGCCGCCCGCCGCCCCGTTGGGCGGCCGTCCCGGCACGGCCCGCCAAGTGACGCACTCCACAGGGCTCCAGCCGCGGTTAAAGGGGAATCTAACATGCGTATTTGTTAGGGTCCGGAGTGTGCGGCTGACGAAGTTCACCGACCTGGCGCTGCGTTCCGTGATGCGCCTGGCGGTCCTGAAGGACGGTGACGACCCCCTGGCGACCCGCGAGGTGGCCGAGGTCATCGGCGTGCCGTACACGCACGCCGCGAAGGCCATCACCCGTCTCCAGCACCTCGGTGTGGTGGAGGCACGGCGCGGCCGGGGCGGCGGACTGACCCTGACCGACCTCGGGCGGAACGCCTCGGTCGGCTGGCTGGTCCGGGAGCTGGAGGGGGACGGCGAGGTCGTCGCCTGCGAGGGCGAGGCGCCGTGTCCGCTGCGCGGGGCCTGCCGGCTGCGCGGTGCCCTGCGCGCCGCCCAGGAGGCGTTCTACAGCACGCTCGACCCGCTGACCGTCGCCGACCTGGTGGCCTCGCCGACCGGCCCGGTACTGATCGGGCTGACGGTTCGCCCGTCCGGCTGACGGCACGTGCGGGGCGGCCCGCGCCGGCCCGCGACTCAAAACACGAATACCATCTACCAATTAAAAGGAGTCGCTGTGCTCTCCGAACAGTCAGTCCCCGTGGTCCGGGCCACCCTTCCGGCGGTCGGAGCGGCGATCGGTGACATCACCGAGCTGTTCTACCGGAAGCTCTTCGACGCCCACCCCGAACTGCTGCGGGACCTGTTCAACCGGGGCAACCAGGCCAGCGGGGAGCAGCAGAAGGCACTGGCCGGTTCCATAGCCGCGTTCGCCGGCATGCTGCTGGAGCGCCCCGACGCCCGCCCCGACGCGATGCTCTCCCGGATCGCGCACAAGCACGCCTCCCTCGGCATCACCTCCGACCAGTACAAGATCGTCCACCGTCACCTGTTCGCGGCCATCGCGGAGGTCCTCGGCGACGCGGTCACCCCGGAGGTCGCCGCGGCCTGGGACGAGGTCTACTGGCTGATGGCCAACGCGCTCATCGCCGTCGAGGCCCGCCTCTACCAGGAGGCCGGGGCCGCAGAGGGGCAGGTCTGGCGCCGCATGGAGATCGTCGAGCGGCGTGAGGAGACCCCCGACGCCGTCTCCTTCGTGCTGCGGCCGGCCGACGACCGCCCCGCGCGCCCGTTCAGCCCCGGTCAGTACGTCAGCGTCCAGTCCGAACTGCCCGACGGCTCGCGGCAGATCCGCCAGTACAGCCTGTCCGCCGCACCCGGCCGTTCCGAGCGGCGGATCACCGTCAAGCGCGTCCAGGGCGGCGGCCGGCCGGACGGCGAGGTCTCGAACTGGCTCCACGCCACCGCGCGGAAGGGCGATGTGCTCACCGTCTCCGAGCCGTTCGGCGACCTCGCGCTGGCCGACGGCGACGGCCCGCTGCTGCTGGTCTCCGCCGGCATCGGCGTCACCCCCATGCTGTCCATGCTGGACCACCTGGCGGCCACCGGCGCCGGCCGCCCGGTCACCGTCGTCCACGGCGACCGCACCCCCGCCGACCACGCCCACCGGCAGGAGCAGCTCGACCTCGTGGCCGCGCTCCCGGACGCCCGGCTCCACCTCTGGTACGAGGAGCCCGGCGACCAGGCACCGCAGGCGTCGGCCGGACTGGTCGACGTGGCGGGCCTGGACCTGCCCGACGGGGTCACGGTCTACCTGTGCGGCCCGGTGGCCTTCATGCGCGCCGTCCGCGGCGAACTGCTGCGCCGCGGGGTGCCCGCAGAGGCCGTCCACTACGAGGTCTTCGGGCCGGACCTCTGGCTCGGACAGCAGTAGCACCGCCGGGTGACGGGGAGGCCGGCCGGCGGCACCCGGTGCCGCCGGCCGGCCTCCCCGCCACCGCGCACCTTGCGCAGCGCGTTAGGCCGCTGCGGTGAAGGCCGTGGAGACGGCGGTGTCGACCCGGGCGTGCACGACCAGCCGGGGACCGGTCGTGTCGGCGTTGTCCTCCAGCAGCCGCCGGACCGGCGCGCTGTGGGTGACCACGCTCATCAGGACACCGAGGCGACCGCACCACTGGTGGGCCCGCAGCACGGCACTGACCGCGGCGCCGCTGGAGGCCTCCTCGGTCAGGACGATGACGACCGGAGCCGGCTGATGCGCGTCGACGAGATGGGTGATCTGCGTGGACAGCGCGGCCCGCCCGTCGATTCCCGGATCCTGATCCACCGTGATGACGAGGACTCCGTGCTCCAGGGTGTGGGACAGCATCGTGGTGGCCTCCGATCTGACGCCTGACGGCGAAGTGCCTTCAGTGAAAGTGCCCCGGCCCCGGTCCGCAATGCGCGGCACGCGGCACCGGGTGCCCGACCGACCGGACGGCGGACGGCACCGTGCCGCCGCAGGGCGCCGCCGGCCCCCGCACCACCGCCGCGTACGATCGTCCGGTTCCCTCCCTCCGAACCGGCAAGGAGCCCCGACCGGTGCCCGCCCTCCTGCCCACGCCCCGAACCGGGCCCCGTCTGATCGGCCTGGAGCGCCTGACCCGCGTGGAGGACGGCGAACGGCTGCACGCCCTGTTGTGGCGGCCCGGACCGGGCTGGCGGATGGCCGGCAGCGCCGTGCTCGGCGGCGGCATCGCCGACTGCGCGTGGTTCCTCAACGCCCAGGTGGCGCACGGCTATCGGCGCACCGACCCCGCCCGGCACCTCGCCGACCTGGCGCTCGCCGCCGGCGCCGAGGGCCGGGGCATGGGCCTGATGACCGCCGCCGACGTGCGCGCCCCCGGATGCGCGCGGGACGGCGGTACGGAAGCCGTCGTCACGGCGGGCGTGTCCGTGCGCGGCTGGGCGGCCGCACCGCAGCGGAGCGACACGGGGGCACCCCTCGGCCCGGGCACCATCAACATCCTCGCCGCCCTGCCGGTGGCCCTCAGTGACGCGGCCCTGGTCAACGCGGTCATCACGGCGACCGAGGCCAAGGTGCAGGCCCTCGTCGAGGCGGGCCTCGACTGCTCCGGCACCCCGACCGACGCCGTGTGCGTCGCCGCCCGCGCGCCGCGGCCCGGCACCGAGGTCCACGCGTTCGCCGGCCCCCGCTCCGAGTGGGGCGCCCGGCTGGCACGGTCCGTCCACCGCGCCGTGCTCGACGCGCTGCCCGCCGCACCACGGCACTGAGCGGTCCGGACACACGTGTGCGGGGGCGGCCCGCTCCGGCCGTCCCCGCACACGGGCTCACGTACGGGTCAGCGCTGTCCGCTCTTCTCCAGCGCCTTGTCCAGGGCGGCCGCGAAGCCGTTCGCCCACAGCTGGTTCACCCGGCTGCGCTCCGTGGAGTTGGGGTACGGGTTGGTGCAGGACGGGCCGGGGCCGCCGCCCGACATCAACTCGCTGCACGGGCCCGAGTAGTGGTCCGGCAGACCGAGCACGTGCCCGGTCTCGTGGGCGGTCACGCGGGTCGAGTCGTACTGCTGGTTCTGCGCGTAGTCGAGGAAGATGTAGCCGCTGCCGTGCCCGTCCGTGGACGCGTACGAGCCGCGCGAGTCGTTGCCCTCGTAGTACGCGAAGTCGGCGCCGGAGCTGCTCTCCTGGAGACGCACGTTGGACACCGAGCTGTTCCAGATCTGGGCGCTGCGGGATATCTGGGTGCGGAAGCTCGGCGCGTTCCTGGTGCTGTAGTAGACGGTGACGGCCGCGGTCGAGGACGGGCTGGCCGCCCGCTTCTCGGCGACGGACTTGACGACCGCCTCGAAGAACTCCTGGTTGGCGCGGGCGTCTTCGGCCGAGCCGGCCGAGGGCTCGTAACCGGCCTGCACCGCCGCGGGGGCCTGGGACTGGGGAGCGGCGGCCGTCGCGGCCGGGCCGGTGCCGAGCACGGCGGCGGTCAGGCCGAGACCGACCGCGGTGGACAGCAGGGGCAGGGTGATGCGCATCGATGACTCCTTGTGTGGGGGAGTGGGGAGAAGTCGTCACCGGTGAGTGTGAGGGGCCCGTGAGCCCGCTGTGATGATGGCAACAGGCGATAGGGCCGGGCTATCACCCGGCTTCCACCGGAGTGCAGAACTCGCCCTGTTCCGCCGTCTTTTGTTCACCTGGCGCAACCAGCCCGTTCCGCTCTACGCTCCCTGCATGGAGCTCGAGGTGAGGCATCTTCGCGCGCTGTGCGCCATAGCCGACGCGGGCAGCCTGCACCGTGCGGCACGCCAACTGGGCGTCGCCCAGCCCACGTTGAGCACCCAGTTGAGCCGTATCGAACAGGCCCTGGGCGGGCAGCTGTTCGTCCGGGAACGCAGCGGCTGCCGCCCCACCCCGCTCGGCCGCACCGTCCTCGGCCGGGCCCGCCCCCTGCTGGCCGACATGCGGACCCTCGTCCGAGAGGCCCGCGCCGCGGCGGCCGGCGGCGACAGCCGGCTGCGCGTCGGCTCCACCGCGAGCCGGGCCCTCGCGGGCTGGCTGCGCCGGCTCAGACGCCCCGGCCTGGAACCCACGCTCCAGATGGACGTCTCCGCCAACGCGCTGCTGCGCAGGGTCGGCGACGGCCAGCTCGACGTCGCCTTCGTGCACGAGGTGGAGGGCTGCCCGCTCAACGTCCCCGAGGGCCTGCGGCTGCGGGTCCTGATCGAGCGCGAACCGCAGTTCGTCATGCTGCCCGCCGACCACCCGGCGGCGGCCCGCCCCGTCGTCCACCTCACCGACCTCGCGGACGACCGCTGGATGGTCGACCCCACCGTCGACGGCGAGTGGGACGGCGTGCACCGCATGCTCCGCGCCGTCGGCCTCGACCCGCGCGTCCTGCACGGCGACTACCACACCGCCGCGTCCCTCGTCGCCACCGGCGAGGTCGTCACCGTCTGCCAGCCCAGCTCCCAGTCCCGCCCCGACACGGCGGTACGCCGCCTGTACGGCGACCCCCTGGGCGTACGCCTGCTGCTGGCCGCGCGCACCCGGGCCGAACTGGACGCGGTCTACCCCGCGCTCGAGGAGGCCTACTGGGAGGTGGCCCGCGAGTCCCCCGCCTACCGCGAGTGGCTGGAAGGCCCCCGCCCGCCGGCCGTGACGCCGTGCTCGCCGGCCGGCACAGCGGGGACCGACCGGACGGAGTTCGTTCCCGCCCGCTGAAGCGGACCGTCCGGCCATTCAGGTGCTCTCACCCCATAACCGGTATGACAACAGGGCCGTACGGTTACGGAGAGGGGCATGAGCTCTGCGCGACGACTTCCCCCCATGCGTTCGATGGCCGTGCTGTGTGCCCTGGGCAGTTCCGTACTGCTGATGACGGCCTGTACCAATGCCGATACGACACGCTCGAGCGTCGCCGAGGCGGCGCCGACCGATTCCCCCACCGGTACGGCCTCCCCGACCGGCACCGGTTCGCCCACCGGATCTCCCACCGGCACCGCTTCCCCGACCGGGACGGCCTCGCCCTCTCCCTCGATGAACGAGGACAAGGCCGAGCGCAAGGCACTGGTCCCGATGGCCAAGGTCACCTGGGACAAGGCCGCCGACACCGCAGTCAAGGAGGTCTCCGGCGGCAAGCTCGTCGACCTGGAACTGAAGAAGACCACGGCCGAGGCGACCGCGTCCCCCACGGGCTCGCCGATGCCGAGCACCCCGAACCCCGCGCCCAGCGCCGGCTCCCCCGAGTGGGAGGCCAAGGTCGCCGCCTCCGACGGCACCGTGACCCGCGTCGACATCGACGCGGTCAGCGGCAAGGTCTTCCGCACCCAGGTCGAGCCCGGCCAGGACGCCGACGACAAGAAGGAGATCGCCGACCGGCTGGGCAAGGCCACCCAGACCCCGCAGCAGGCGGTGAAGGCCGCCACCGGCGAGGCGAAGGGCACCGTCACCGGCGTCGAACTCGACGAGAACGACCAACAGCAGGTCGTATGGGCCGTCGACGTCGTGAACACCGACAACTGGAACAAGACGACCGTCGGCGTCGACGCCACGAACGGCAAGGTCCTCAGCCAGGACGTCGACTCCGACTGAGCGCCGGTCCGGCCGGCACGTCGGGAGCAGCGGGCCACACGCCCGACTGCTCCCGTTTCCCGTGCCGCTCGGTGTCAGACGGCGGCCTCGACGGCCTCCGCACCCTCGTCCCTCCGCCGGGCCGGCAGTGTCAGGACGGCCAGGAAGCCGCAGACCGCGACCGCGGCGAAGAAGTAGAAACCCCACGGGTGACCGATCCCCGAGGACACCAGGGCACCGGTGATCGACGGGCCGACGATCGAACCGATCCGGCCGATGCCGGACGCCGAGCCGAGCGCCGTGCCGCGCACGGAGGCCGGGTAGAAGTGCGTCACGTAGGCGTACACGAGCACCTGCGCGGAGAAGACGAACACGCCGGTGAGGAAGACGACCGCGTTGAGCAGCAGGTCGCTCTCCATCTTGACGCTCAGACAGGCCAGCATGAGCACCGACACCGCGAACCAGCCCATCGTGGTGCCCTTGATGCCCCGCCGGTCGGCGACCCACCCGCCGACGACCAGGCCGACGACGCCGCCGACGTTGAGCACGAGGAGCTGGGTGACGGCCGTGGGGACGGGGTAGCCGGCGTCGTTCATCAGCTTCGGCAGCCAGGTGTTGAGCCCGTACACCAGCAGCAGACCCATGAACGAGGCGACCCAGATGCCGATGCCCGCGCGCAGGTACGCGGGCTTCAGCAGTGCCGTGAACGGCACCCGCGCGGCACCGTCCCGCCTGGCCCGCACGAAGGCCTCGGACTCCGGCAGCTTGAACCACTGGATCGCGGCGACGACCAGGCCGACCACGCCGAGCACGTAGAACAGGACCTCCCAGTCGTCGGTGACCTGGAGGGCCAGCAGCGAGGTGATGACGGCACCGGTGTGGTAGCCGGTCATCGTCAGGGTGCTGGCCCGCGCCCGGCGGGCGGCCGGCATGTGCTCGGCCATCATCGTCAGCGAGACGGGCATGCAGGCGCCGAGACCCAGACCGGCGGCGAGGCGCAGCGCGGCGAACACGGCCACCGAGCCGGCCAGGGGCACCACGATGGTGAAGACCGAGAACACCACCACCGAGCCGATGAGCAGGCGGCGGCGCCCCAGCCGGTCGGCCAGCGGCCCGACGCAGACCGCGCCGATGGCCACGCCCACGAGGGAGAGCGTCGCGACGGTGGTCGCGTCGGCCGCGGTCATGCCGAGGTGACGGGTCTTGAGGAGGGTGGGGATGATCGCGCCGAGGACGACGAGGTCGTAGCCCTCGAGCAGGACGGTGATCCAGCACAGGACCACGGTCCATCTGCTGTTTCCGGTGGCGCCGGTGCGGGCCGGCGCGCCGGACGTGGTGGCGGAAGCCATGGTGACATTGCCCCCAGGGGACGTGGGTGGGCGAGCGGACGGGGAGGAGCGGGGAGGGAGCTCAGAACGGGTAGTCGGCGATGTCCGGGCGGACCGTGACCCACTGGGTCTCGGTGAACGCCTCGACGTTGGCCGCGGCGCCCCCGAACCGGGAGCCGGTGCCGGAGGCCTTGACCCCGCCGAAGGGGGCGTTGGGCTCGTCGCCCACGGTCTGCTCGTTGATGTGGATCTTGCCGGAGTCGATCCGGTCGGCGAGCTTCATCGCCGTACCGACGTCGCCCAGGATGCCGACGGACAGCCCGTACTCGCAGTCGTCCACGATCCGCGCGGCCTCCTCCAGCGTGGCGAAGGAGAGGACGGGGGCGACGGGGCCGAATATCTCCTCGCGCCAGGCCGGCATGTCGGTGGTGACGCCGCTCAGCACGGTGGCGCGGTAGCAGGCGCCGTCGATCTCGCCGCCCGCGACGGCCTTCGCGCCCGCCGCCACGCTGTCGGTGACGATGCCGTGCACCCGCTCCAGCTGACGGCGGTCGATGATCGGGCCGAGCGCCACGTCCTCGCGCGCGGGGTCGCCGACGGGCAGCGCCTCCGCCTTCGCGGCGAGCGCGGCGGTGTACTCCTCCACCAGCGACTCGTGGACGATGTGCCGGCCGGTCGTCATGCAGATCTGGCCCTGGTGCAGATAGGAGCCGAACGCGCCCGCCGAGGCCGCCTTCCGCACGTCCGCGCCCGGCAGTACGACCAGCGCGTTGTTGCCACCCAGCTCCAGATGGGCCCGCTTCAGCAGCCGGCCGGCCCGCTCGCCGATCGCCCGTCCCACCGGCGTGGAGCCGGTGAAGGAGACGACCCGCACCTCGGGGGCCTCGACCACGGCCTGGCCGACCGCGCCGTCACCCGGCAGCAGATGCAGGAGGCCGGCCGGGAGGCCGGCCTCCTCGAAGATCCGGGCGATGACGACACCGCCGCTCACCGCGGTGCGCGGATCCGGCTTGAGCAGCACCGCGTTGCCGAGGGCGAGAGCGGGGGCCACCGAGCGCAGGCCGAGGATGAGCGGGAAGTTGAAGGGCGCGATCACGCTGACGACACCTGCCGGACGGCGGCGCGCGAAGGACCAGCGGGCCTCCTCGGAGGTGAGCACCTCGCCCTGCGGATGCGTCGGCAGGCCCGCGCACTCGAAGCACTCGCCGATCGCGAGCCCCACCTCGAAGCCGGCCTTGGACCGGACCGAGCCGGCCTCGCGCACCAGCCAGTCCTCCACCTCGGCGGCGTGCTCGGTGAACAGCTCGCCCGCCCGGCGCAGGACAGCGGCCCGCTGCTGCGGGGAGGTCGCCGCCCACGCGCGCTGGGCCTGCGCGGCCCGGGCGGCGGCGCGCCCCACGTCCTCGGCCGTGGTCAGGCCCACCGTGCCCAGCCGGTCGCCGGTGGCCGGTTCGACGACCGGCTGCTCGGCGGGGGCGTCCTGCCAGCCGTCGCTGAAGAACTTCCCGCCCCAGACGTCGCTGTCCAGGAATGTCATCGTCTTCCCCTTCATCGGGATCTTCGGTGCCGGGCGCCTCGGCGGCTCCGCGCGTCCGGCGGGTCGTTGCGTGCGGTGCGGGTCAGGACGGCGTGGTGAGCGCCGTGTCCACCTGGATCAGCCGCGGACCGTCGGCCGGCTCCGCGAGCGCGGCCCGCAGTTCCTCGACGCCCCCGGCGTGCCGGGCGCGGACGCCGTAGCCCTCCGCGATGCGCGTGAAGTCGAGCCCCGGGATGTCCAGTCCGGGAGCGTCCGGCACGCCGAGCAGGCCGCCGAACCAGCGCAGCGCCCCGTACGTGCCGTTGCGCAGCAGGACGACGGTCAGCGGGACCCGGTGCTGGGCGGCCGTCCACAGCGCGGTGATGCCGTAGTTGGCCGAGCCGTCGCCGACGACGCCGACGACCGGGCGGCCGGGCTGCCCCATCGCCACGCCGACCGCGCCGGGCAGCCCGAAGCCGAGCCCGCCGGCCGCCGGGAAGTAGTACGAGCCGGGGCGGCGCAGGTCCATCTGGCGCCACCAGGCGGCGTTGGTCGACGTGGACTCGACGACGTACGCGGTGTCCTCGGGCAGTTCGTCGCGCAGCGCGGCGAAGACCTGCTCCGGGTGCAGGCCCGGCCCCTCGGCGGTGACCGGCTCGGGCACCGGCGTGTACGCACCGGCCGGCTCGGCGGGGGCGTCGAGGGTCTTCAGGAGCAGGTCGATCACCGCCCCCGGGGAGGCCACCAGCGCCTCGCCCATCGGGGCCCGCGCGGCGGCCGAGGCGTCCTCGGTCACCTGGACGAGCCGCGTGCCCTGAGGCAGATACCGGCCGGGCAGGTACTCGTGGTAGCGGAAGACCGGAGCACCCAGCACGAGCACCAGGTCGTGGCCCTCGAACGCCTGAGAGATCGGCGCGATGCCGGCGGGCAGCACTCCCCGGAACAACGGGTGCCGGTTGGGGAACGGCAGCCGGAACTGCGACGGGGCCGCCCACACCGGCCCGCCCAGCCGCTCCGCCAGCCGGACGGCGTCGTCGAACAGGCCCGCCGAGTCGATGTCCCCGCCCAGCACCAGCGCGGGGCGCCGGGCTGCGGAGACCCGCTCGGCCAGCCAGCGGCTCTGCTCCGCGTCGGGCACGGCGGCCCGCCGCACCTGACGGTCGAGGACGGCCAGGCTGTTGTCGCCGGCCTCGGCGGCCCAGTCGTCGTAGGGGACGGACAGATACGTCGGCCGCCGCTGGAGCCGCGCCTCGAAGACGGCCTGGGCGAGCGCCCTCGGCACGTCCTCGGCGCAGGCCGGCTCCGCCGCCCAGCCGACCAGCGGCTTCATCAGGGCCGGGGCGTCGACGCTGGCCAGATTGGCCTCGGGTCCGACGGCGGGCCGCACCTGCTGGCCGGCGACGACCACGAGCGGGGTGCGCGAGGCCACGGCGTTCGTCAGGGCGCCCATCGCGTTGCCGGAGCCCGAGGCGGCGTGCAGGTTGACCAGCGCCGGGCGGCCGGTCGCCTGGGCGTACCCGTCGGCCATGCCGACGACGGCACCCTCGTGCAGACCGAGGACGTAGCGGAAGCCCTCGGGCAGACCGGCGAGGAAGGGCAGCTCGTTGGAGCCGGGATTGCCGAAGACGGTGGTGAGGCCCTGGCGCTCCAGGAACTCGTGGGAGACACGGCGCACGGATGGCACGGACGGTTCCTTTCGAAGTGACGTCGGACACGCTAGGCACCCCGCGACATGGGCACCAATAGATGTTTCGGGGGCCCGATATAGAGTCGATCGATATGGGCACCTTCGATCTCAACCTGGCCCGCGTCTTCGTCCTGCTGTACGAGACCGGCAGCGTCACGGCCGCCGCGGAGACGCTCCACGTCACCCAGCCCACCGTCAGCTACAGCCTGGGCAAGCTCCGCCGGCACTTCGACGACGAGCTCTTCCGCCGCAACGGGCGCGGCCTGACGCCGACGGCGGGCGCCCGGCGGCTGTACGAACCGCTTCAGCGGGCCCTCGCGGAGATCGACGGGACGGTCCGGCAGGGCGACGCCTTCGACCCCGGCACCATGGCGGGGCGCTTCACGATCGCCCTCTCCGACCTCGGCGAGGCCACCCTTCTGCCGAGGCTCGTCGCCGCGGCGCGCGAGCGGGCGCCGGGGGTGTCCTTCACGGTCCGCCCGTTCGACGTGGAGGAGGCCGAGGGGCAACTGCGCCGAGGCGACCTCGACGCGTTCGTGGCCACCCCGGTGATCACCTCGCATCTGACCGTGCGCGTTCCGCTCTTCCGGGAGCGCTACGTCCTGATGGTCGCCGCCGACCACCCGCGGGTGCGGGGCGACGAGGTCACGCTGGCCGACCTCGCGGCCGAGCACCACGCGACGGTCTTCGGACCGAGCGGACATGTCGCACCCCGGGCCGTGCTGGCCGCGCACGGGCTGCTGGAACGGGTCGCCGTGGACGCCACCCGCTTCTCGATGCTGCCCTATCTGCTGGAGCAGACCGACCTGATCGCCATCGTCCCCGAGTACGTCGGGGAGGTCTTCACCGCCTCCCACCGGGTGCGCCTGGTCCGGCTGCCCTTCGAGACCGAGCCGATCGAGATCGCCCTGTACGCGCGCCACGAGTCCTCGCGCAGTCCGGCCCAGCGGTGGCTGGTGCAGTTCCTCGCCCAGGTGCTGGGCGAACAGGTCAGCCCGGCCCAGCTGCCGCCGACCGCGGCGGGCTGACGGTCCGTCACCATCACGGCGAGTGGCCGTCGTTAGAATCACCGTCATGACGGCTCCGGAACCGACCATCCTCGCCACCTCCGGCGGACACCGCGCGGGCGGCCGCACCATGGTGGCCTTCGACGCCCTGGTCCACCACGCGGTGGACCTGTCGGGAGCCCACGGCCGGCGCCCCCGCGTCCTGTACGTGGGCACCGCCATAGGCGACGCGGAGCACTTCACCGCGCGCATGACGGAGGCCGCCCGCGTCGCCGGGTTCGACCTGACGCCGCTGCACCTGTTCCCCATGCCCAACGTCGAGGACGTCGAGGAGACCGTGCTCGCCCAGGACGTCGTCTGGGTCATGGGCGGATCGGTGGCCAACCTGCTGGCCGTGTGGCGCGTGCACGGCCTGGACCGGATCATGCGCAAGGCCTGGGAGGCGGGCGTGGTGCTCAGCGGCGTGAGCGCGGGCTCCCTGTGCTGGTTCCGGGGCGGCGCGACCGACTCCTTCGGCCCCGAACTGCGCCCGATCACCGACGCCTTGGGCTTCCTGCCCTACGGCAACGGCGTGCACTACGACGTCGACCCGCTGCGCCGCCCGATGATCCACCGCCTCGTCGCCGACGGCACCCTGCCGGCGGCCCACTGCACGGACGACGGCGTCGGCCTCGTCTACCGCGGCACCGAACTGGCCGAGGCGGTCACGGAGATCCCGGGCAAGGGCGCCTACGTGGTCGTACGCGACGGCGAAACGGCGGTGGAGGAACGGATCGAGCCGCGCGCGCTGCCCGGTCGCCGGCGCTGAAGCAGGCGCCGTGTGTTTGCCGCCGGGGTGACAGGCAAGGCGGTGTCCATGAGCGATCCGAACAAGGACACGAACCAGAAGCCCGACACCGTCCGGACGGCCGAGTCCAAGGCCCGCGGGGCCGCGGACCGTGCGACCGCCCCCGCCTCCCGGGCCGCGAAGACCGCCACGGACAAGGCGGCTGACGCCCAGTCGGCAGTCAAGGCGGGCGCCGACCGCTCGGCCCAGGCCGCGTCCGGGGCGGTGCAGACGGCGGCCAAGGGCGTCGAGGCCGGGCGCCAGGCGGTCATCACCACGTCCGGGCACGTCGCCACCACGGCGAGGACGGCGTGGACCGTCATCGCCCAGCGCAGGCTCGTCGCCGCGGGCGTGGGCGCCGGCCTGACCGCCCTGAGCGCCGCCTCGTACGCCATGGGCCGTCGCGCGGGACGCCACACGCACGGTCCCCTCACCCGGCTCACCGGCGGCCGCATCTGATGTCCGCCGCCCGGACTGCCGGGACCGGCCCGGCCGGTCCCGGCAGCCGCCGCGGTCACGCTCCTGGCGCCGTGTCCGCCCCGCACACGGGCGGGAAGGTCCGCCACCGCTCCCCGGACAGGAGAAGATGGGACGGCGAGCGAATGCATGACCGATGCGGAGGAGTGGGCGCATGCAGCACGACCGGGCCGGCAGGCCGGCCGCCCCCGAGGACCTGATCGACGTCGCCAGGCTGGTGACGTCCTACTACGCCCTGCACCCGGACCCCGCCGAGCCCGGGCAGCGCGTGGCCTTCGGCACGTCGGGACACCGCGGATCGTCCCTGGCGGCGGCGTTCAACGAGGACCACATCGCCGCGACCAGCCAGGCGATCTGCGAGTACCGCAAGGCCCAGGGCACGACCGGCCCGCTCTTCCTCGGCGCCGACACCCATGCGCTGTCCGAGCCGGCGAGGATCACGGCGCTGGAGGTGTTCGCCGCGAACGACGTGACCGTGCTCATCGACACCGCGGACGGCTACACCCCCACCCCGGCCGTCTCCCACGCCATCCTCACCCACAACCGGGGCCGCACCTCCGGCCTCGCCGACGGCGTGGTCGTCACCCCCTCGCACAATCCGCCGGCCGACGGCGGCTTCAAGTACAACCCGCCGAACGGCGGCCCCGCGGGCTCGGAAGCCACCTCCTGGATCCAGGACCGGGCCAACGAGATCATCGCGGCCGGCCTGAAGGACGTCCGGCGCGTCCCCTGCACGCAGGCCCTCGCCGCCCCCGGCACCGGCCGCTACGACTTCCTCGACCGCTACGTCCGCGACCTGCCGAGCGTCCTCGACCTCGACGCGATCCGGGCGGCCGGCGTGCGCATCGGCGCCGACCCGCTGGGCGGCGCCTCCGTCGCGTACTGGGGCCGGATCGCCGAGCAGCACCGCCTCGACCTCACCGTGGTCAATCCGCTGACCGATCCCACCTGGCGCTTCATGACGCTGGACTGGGACGGCAAGATCCGCATGGACTGCTCGTCGCCGCACGCGATGGCCTCGCTGATCGAGCGGCGCGACCGCTTCGACATCGCGACCGGCAACGACGCCGACGCCGACCGGCACGGCATCGTCACCCCCGACGCCGGCCTGATGAACCCCAACCACTACCTGGCCACCGCCATCCACTACCTCTACGCCCACCGCACCGAGTGGCCCGCCGACGCGGGCGTGGGCAAGACGCTGGTGTCCTCCGGCATGATCGACCGGGTCGCCGCAGACCTCGGCCGGCGGCTGGTCGAAGTGCCCGTCGGGTTCAAGTGGTTCGTCGACGGCCTGGTCGACGGCACGCTCGGCTTCGGCGGTGAGGAGTCCGCCGGCGCCTCCTTCCTGCGCCGGGACGGCTCCGTGTGGACCACGGACAAGGACGGCATCATCCTGGCCCTGCTCGCCTCGGAGATCACCGCCGTCACCGGCAGGACGCCCTCCGAGCACTACGCCGCCCTCACCGCCCGCTTCGGCGAGCCCGCCTACGCCCGCATCGACGCCCCGGCGACCCGCGAGGAGAAGGCCCGCCTGGCGAAGCTCTCCCCGGCCCAGGTCACCGCCGACACCCTCGCGGGCGAGCCGGTCACCGCCGTGCTCACCGAGGCACCGGGGAACGGCGCGTCGATCGGCGGCATCAAGGTGACCACGGAGAACGCCTGGTTCGCGGCGCGCCCCTCGGGCACCGAGGACGTCTACAAGATCTACGGTGAGTCGTTTCTCGGCCCCGACCACCTCCGGCGGGTACAGGACGAGGCCAAGCTCGTCGTCCTCGGCGCCCTGGGCGACTGACCCCGTGCTCCCGAGGGCCGGTCAGGGACGGCCGGCCCTCGGGAGCGCCACGGTCAGCCCGCGGATCTCGTAACCGCCGATCGCCTCCTGGAAGCCGGCACGCGGCCGGCCGGTCATCCGCAGGCCGTCGAGCGCGAACAGGCGGCTGAGGAACACATCGGTCTCCAGGAGGGCGATGTGCGCCCCGGGACACCGGTGCGGACCGTCGCCGAAGGAGAGGCCCGCACCGATCTCCGGCTCCCTGCCGGGCCGGACCAGCAACGGATCGTCGCCCACGGCCGCCGGGTCGGCGTTGGCGTGGTCCAGCAGGATCTCGACGTGCTCGCCCGGACACACCGTCACCGGCCCGTCCGACGCCTCCAGCACCAGCTCCTCGGTGGCCCGGCGGCGCAGCTGCCCCACCACCGGCTCCAGCCGCAGCAGCTCCCGCAGCACGGCCAGCCGCCCGTCCTCGTCCGCCGAGCGGTAGTGCTCCAGCAGCCCGGCGTCCGTGAACAGGTGCCAGGCGGCCAGCGACACGAACTCGCGCGTCGTGACCATGCCGGCCGCGGCGAACGTCAGGCACTCGCCGAGGATCTCCGCGTCCGAGCAGCCCTCCGCGATCAGGTGCGAGATGAGGTCGTCGTGCTCCCGGCGGCGGTGCGCGCGGATCGCGGGGCGGACGTCGGCGAGATGGATGCGCAGCCAGTTGGTGTTCTGCCGCAGGAACCAGTAGAGGCCCCGCACACTGGTCAGGCCCGGCTCGCCGAACTCGTCCGGGAAGAACCGCTCCAGCCTGCGGCGGATGCCGGGCCTGCCGTACCGCAGACCGACGACCTCGCTCACCACGCCGATGGCCAGCTCGAAGGCGAGGTCGGACAACTGCGCCTCACCGGCCGTGCGCAGGGCTGCCAGCTGCTCCTCGGCGATGCGCACCATCAGCCCGCGGTAGTGCTCGTCCACCCGGCGGGGCGTGAAGAAGCGCGCGGTCTGCCGACGGTGCTCCCGGTGCTCGGGCCCGTCCCGGTAGAGCACGGGCCGGCGGATGCGGGGCGGCAGCTTCTCCACCGTCTCGATACCGAGGCCGGCCTGCACGGTCCCCGGCCCGCGCAGCAGCGCACGCGCCACGGCGTAGTCGTGCACCCGCCATGTCCCGTCGTCGGCGCGGCTGACCGGGCACGCCGGACGCTCCCTGCCCCGGTCGGCCCTGCGCGCGGATCCCGTCCCGTCCTGCACCGGCGGACACCCCCAAGTCCCTTGCCGGGCGGCCCTGCCGACCCCCCGGCGCCACGGTCGTGGTCACAGGATCGGACACACGCCGGGCCGCAGGCCACCCCCTCGATGGCGACGGAGGCTGATGTTTCCGGGAATTCCGGGGTAGACGGGCTGGCGTAACGGTCAAGGCTCAGGAAGAGGGCGGATCGGATGAACGGGGCTGCCCGACAGGGGGACCGGCTGGGAAAGCCGCCGGTCAGGGTTTCGGCGGAGTACGAGGGCAGTCCCGGTGACATCGCCCGGGGCCGCGAGCTGGCCCGGGGCTTCCTGGAACGCCTGCGCGCGGCCCGGGGCGTCGCGGTGTCCGACCGGGCCGTGGACGTGGTGCAGCTCGTGGTCAGTGAGCTGCTGACGAACGCCTGCAAGTACGCGCCCGGCCCGTCCCTGGTCGACCTGGAGCTGGCCGACGACCGGGTGGAGGTCAGCGTGTGGGACAGCGATCCGGTGCTGCCCGTGCCCGCGGCCTCCGATCCCGGCCGGATCGGCCGGCACGGGCTGGAGATCGTCATGGCCGTGTGCCAGAGGTTCGAGGTGCACAGAGAACCGGTCGGCAAGCGCACGACGGCCGCGGTGCGCCTCGCCGACGCGTGAGGGGACGGCCGTGAACCGACGGCCGGGCTCCCGCGACGCGCCGGCCCGGCGAGGGCCGGTCCCCGCATCGGCCTTCCGTCACCCGCCGGCGGTGCGCGGGAGCCGGTACAGCACGCTCCGGCGCAGCGGCCCCTCGGGCACGCCCGGGTCGTCGAAGTCGTCCGCCGGATCACGGGTCATGCCCAGGCGGCGCATCACGGCCCGCGAACGGTGATTGCCGGCCGCCGTGACCGCGAGGACCTCCTCCAGCCGGAGCTCCTCGAAGGCGAAGGCCGTCACGGCACGGGCGGCCTCGGTCGCGTAGCCGTGCCCCCAGGCCGTACGGGCCAGTCGCCATCCGGCCTCGATCCCGGCGAACGGCAGGCCGTCCTCGACCGGATCGAGCCCCGTGAACCCGATGAACTCACCGGTGGCCACGGCCTCCACCGCCCACCACCCCCAGCCCCGCTGCTCGAGACCGGCCTGGAAGTCCGCCGCGGACGCGTCGCTCTGCTCCCGGGTGAGCAGCCCGGGGAAGTACGCGCGGACCACAGGGTCGGCGTTCAGGGCCGCCCACGGGGCCAGGTCGGACTCACGCCACTCGCGCAGGACGAGACGATCGGTACGCAGCTCGGACATCGCGCCAGCCTAGGAGGGCCGCGCACGCCGGGGCGACCGGATATCGGTGTGCCCGGAACCGGGATGCCCACGGGCCGGGTCCGGCCCGGGAGCCCGGGGTCCGTATTCGCCCCATCAGTCGCTTCCGAGCGGTTCGTCCGCGTCCTCTGGGGGAACCTGGCGGGGTGGACGGCATCGGAAGGCTGTGAGGGTCGTGACGTCACGCTGGGCGGGCCACCAGGAGGGCGACGGCCCCGGACACGACGGGGCGGACGGTGTCGCGGACCCCGGCTTCGCGCGCGCAGTCCTCCACGACCTCGGCGCCGGCGTCCTCACCCTCGACCGGTCCGCCCGCATCACGTCGGTGAACCCGTGGGCCGAGCAGATGCTGGGGCGGTCGGCGGCGGAGATGGCCGGGCACGACGCGCACGACCTGCTGCACCGGTACGCCGACGGCAGCGCCGTCCCCCGGGAGCTGTGCGCGCTCCGCGATCCCCTGTACGGCGTGCCCGCCGAGGAGGGCAGCGAGGAGTACTTCCAGCGGGCCGACGGCAGCACGATTCCGATCATCTGGGCCGCCACCCCCCTGGTCGTGAAGGGCCGCCGGGAAGGCGTGGTGATCGTCTTCCACGACTTCAGCCTGCACCGCAGCACAGCCGAGGAGGCACAGGCACGCACGGAGGCGCTGGAGACCCTCACCTCCCAGCTGCACCTGGTGGCCGAGATTTCGACGGTGCTGGTCCCCACCGAGCCCACCTCCGCCACCATCCGCCGCCTCCTCGGGCTGCTCGTGCCGGAACTGGGACAGTGGGCCGCCGTCGACGTCCACCAGGGACAGCAGGACACGCTGGAACGCGTCGGAGTGCGCAGCAGCGCCCACCCGCACCGGGCCCGGCGCCTGCGAAGACCGCTGGCCCCGCTGCCGGACCCGTCGCGCGCGGCACTGGCGCGGCTGGTCAACGGCGACCGACCCGTCGTACTGACCGCCGAGGACCTGCTCCACGACCCGAAGGCCCCGCTGGGCGCCACCCACCGGGCGCTGTTCGAGCAGCTCGGCGGCCACACCGCCGTCGTCGTCCCGCTCCGCACCCGTCAGCGCTCCTACGGCATCCTGACCGTGGCCCGCGCCGGGAAGGCGCCCGCCCAGACCGAAGCCGAGGTCGCCCTGCTCGCCGACATCGGCCGCCGCGTCGGGCTGGTCATGGACAACGCCCGGCTCTACCACGAGCAGCAGAACGTCGCCGAGACCATGCAACGCCAGCTGCTCACCCCGCTCCCGCAGGTCGATCACGTCCGCATGGCCGCCCGCTACTGGCCCGCCGAGAGCGCCATGGAGATCGGCGGCGACTGGTACGACGCGTTCCTGCTCGCCGACGGGGTGATGGCCCTGGTCATCGGGGACGTCGTCGGGCACGACCTGCGGGCCGCGGCACACATGGCGGAGGTCCGCAACATGCTCCGCGCCCTGGCCTGGGACCACCAGGAACCGCCCAGCGTGATCATGCACCGTCTCGACGAGGCCGTCACCCACACCAGCGATGCGCCCATGGCCACGGTCGTCTTCGCCCGGGTCGTGGGCCCCGAGGGCGGGCCCTGGCAGCTCCACTGGGTCAACGCCGGTCATCCGCCGCCCCTGCTGATCACGGCGGACGGCGGGACACGCTACCTGGAGGGCGGCCACGGTCCGCTGATCGGCATGAGCGAGGCCCTGCGCCTCGGCCTGGAATGGCCCGACGCCCGCGAGGAACTCCCGCCGGAGAGCATCCTCCTGCTCTACACCGACGGCCTGGTCGAGAGCCGCGAGCGCCCGATCGACGTCGGCATGGCCGAGCTCCGCCACCACGCCGGCGTCCTGGCCCGCCGGCTGGGGGAGCGGACCGTCGACGACTTCTGCGACGAACTGCTGGCCCGCATCGCGCCCCGCGGTGACGACGTGGCCCTGCTCGCGCTGCGCCTGCCCGCCGCGGGCGTCGGTGCCGCCGGTGACACGGCACCGCCCCCGCCGACCCAGTCCCCGCACAGCGAGGCCGCACCCGACCGCGCCGCCCCCGGCTCCCGCCTCGAGCACCCCGAGGTCGCGGACCCGACGCACGACGACCCGGAGGAGTAGCGGGCCGGCCGGGACCCCGGCCACGGAAGGCGGGCCGGTCCTACGGCCCCCGCGGCAGCCCGCGCTCCATGGCCACCACCACCGCACGCGTGCGGTCGCTCAACGTCGAGCTTGGCGAACAGACGCAGCAGATGGCTCTCCAAACCGTCACCTCCGAGATCACTGGACGTCTGCCGGTCTCCGCGTCGGCCAGCCGTCGGCCACGGCCCCGGGCACATCCGTCTCCCGGGCGGTGAGGGGTCCTGCACCGGGCGCCGCATGCGCGCGATCAGCTCTCGGTCACCCGGCGCGCCGGCACGGTCTCGCCCCGCGCCGCCCCGCGGATCGCGTCGGCTAGCTGCTCCCGGGCGGTGTCCTCCCCGCCGCGCCATGTGCAGTCACCGATTTCATGCCCGAAAGCCTCGCGGGGGAGGGCAGTTGACGGACCGAGGGGTCCGGCTGAACCCGCCGTCCACCGAGCGGTGGACGGCGGTGGCGGGGCAGGCCCCGGGTCCGCCGGCCGCGCGGCACGGGCCGCCGGGGTTCACCCGGGTGAGCGCCTTGAGTGGTGGAAGACAGACCCCTGGCTGACGGTAAATCACGTCAGGGCCGGGTCAGATCAGCTGACGAAGCACCAGCTGCCCGGTCGTGGCGGAAGGAATCTCGGATGCGAACTGCTCGCACTCTCCTGGCCACAGCGGCGGCTTCGGCCGTCCTCGTCCTCGGCGCACCCGGCGCCTACGCGGCCGGCGGCGACTGGGACCACGACGACTCTTCCTACAGCAAGGAGCAGGACAACGGAAGCAAGCACGACGAGCCGCGAGGCGGGATGCACACGGGTGGCGGTGCGCTGACCTCGGTGAACGAGGGCGACTGGGGCGGCTCGGACAGCGGCGGCTCCCGCGAGAGCGGCGGCGAGAAGTCCTGGGGCGGCGAGCAGGAGAAGCCCCACGGCGGGATGCACACGGGTGGCGGTGCGCTGACCGCGGCGAACGAGGGCGACTGGGGCGGCTCCGGCGAGAGCGGCCGTTCCGGTGACAGCGGCGGCGGCGAGAAGTCCTGGGGCGGCGACGAGCAGGAGAAGCCCCACGGCGGCATGCACACCGGCGGCGGCGGGCTGGCCGAGCCCGGCGCGACCGCGGGCGGGCTGGCCGTCCTGGGCGTGGCCGCCACCGGTCTCTACGCCGCGCGTCGCAGGAAGTCGGCTCACGGAGCGGCCTGAGCCATGCCGGGCGCGATAGCGGTCGGGCCGCCACCCGCGCACCGCGTGGCGGCCCGGCCGCCGCCCGCCCTCCGCCCCGCCGCCGTGCCTAGTGAGGTGTTTCCCGATGGCAGTACCCCCCTCTCCACCCGCCGGTGACGCCCCGGCGCCCTCCGGTTCCCGCGGAGGCTGGACGGTGCTGTGCGCCGTCGCCCTCCTGCTCGTCGCGATGAGCCTGCTCGGCGGGCACGACACGTCGGCCGACTCCTCCCGTCCGCCCTACGCCCCGGGGGCGGGGGCATCGGCCCCGGTGGCCGCCGGGGACCCGCCCGGCGACGACCCGCCCGCGGCCGACGCGCCGACCGCCGCCCCGAGCACCACGCCGGAGCTGCCCCGGTCGCGACCCGTGCGCCTGGTGATCCCGGAGATCTCCGTCGACGCCCCCTTCACCGACCTCGCCATCGGTGAGAACAAGCAGCTCCAGCCCCCGCCCGCGGACGACACCAACCTCGTCGGCTGGTACGCCAAGGGAGTCTCCCCCGGCGAGACCGGCACCTCGATCATCGCCGGGCACGTCGACACCAAGACGTCCGCCGCCGTCTTCGCACGCCTGGACCAGCTGGAGGAGGGCGACGTCTTCCACGTCGAACGGGCCGACGGACGCACGGCGTCCTTCGTCGTCGACAGCCTGGAGACCTTCGCCAAGGACGCCTTCCCCAGCAGCCGCGTGTACGGGGACGCGGACCGGCCGGAGGTACGGCTCATCACCTGTGCGGGCGACTACGACCGCACGGTCAAGGACTACACGGACAACCTGGTGGTCTTCGCGCACCTGACATGAGCCCGTCCGCGCCGGTCACCCGCGCAGTGCATACGAGTCGCGCGCTCCCGGGGGCGGGCACAGGATCGAGGCACGCTGGCGTCGCATCACCGCGGCCGACGTTCCAGTACCGCCCCCGCGAAGGAGATGTGCGCAGGATGACCACCATGTCCACCCCTGCTCCGGAACCGCTGACGCGACAGGTGTCGCACCGTGTCTCCCAGTCCGTGTTCGACGGCTCAAGGCTCCGCGTCGTCCTGCTGGTGGACGTCAACGACGGCGCCCAGCAGCAGTTCCTCGAGACGTACGAACAGCTGCGCAGCCACGTCGAGTCCGTCCCCGGACACGTCAGCGAGCAGCTGTGCCAGTCCATCGAGAATCCGTCCCAGTGGCTCATCACCAGCGAGTGGGAGAGCGCCCCGCCGTTCCTCGACTGGGTGAGCAGCGAGGAGCACGTGCGGATGGTGAAGCCGCTGCACAGCTGTGTGCGGGACACCAGGTCGCTCCGCTTCCACGTCGTCCGCGAGACCGGCGTCCCCGCGGCCGGTGCCGCGTCGGGCAGGGGCAGCCTCCAGACGGCGCCCCGGGTGGGTGACGGAGTGATCCGCCACGCGCTCACCTTCACGGTCGAGCCGGGCAGCGAGGAGGCGGTCGCCAAGCTCCTCGCCGACTACGCCGCGCCCGAGCCGCAGGTCGACGCCAACACCCGGCTGCTGCGCACCTCCCTGTTCATGCACGGCAACCGTGTGGTGCGGGCCATCGAGGTGCGGGGCGACCTGCTCGCGGCGCTGCGGCACGTGGCCCAGCAGCCGGAGGTCAGGGCCGTCGAGGAGGCCATCAACCCGTATCTGGAGCAGGACCGGGACCTGAGCGACCCCGAGTCGGCGCGGGTCTTCTACACCCGGGCGGCGCTGCCCGCCGTCCACCATGTGACGGCGGGCCAGGAGGAGCCGGCGGCGGAGCGGCACGCGCTGTCGTACCCGGCCCGCCCGGGGTGCGGCACGCGGCTTGCCCGGCTGCTCGCCCAGCGGGACGAGGCGGCGGCGGACGACCCCCGCTCCCCGGTGCTGTGCAGCACCATCTTCCAGCGCGACGACGTCGTGGTCCGGCTGATCGACGTGCGCGGGGGTCTCGACGCCTGCGACCCGGCGGTCGCCCTGGGCCTGCCCGACGCCGGCCAGGCCGACGAGCTCACGACGCTCCTGGACGACCCGGCCGCCGCGCACGCCGCCGGCGAGGGCGGCGACGACCTGGCGCGGGCGCTCCGCGGTGCCCGTATGGCCCCCGTCACCGACCGCCGTTCCCCCGGCGCCTGACCGCGTCCGGGGCGGTGACACCGGACGGCCGCCGGACCGCGACATGCGCGGTCCGGCGGTCGTCTCGTGCGGGGCCCGGCGATCGCCTACCTGGGCGGCACGGTGCAGTCGAACGCGTGCAGGTAGGGGTTGACCGGGCGGATGTCGTCGATGACGAGCCCCGCGTCGGTCAGCCGGGCGACCATGCTGTCGGTGGTGTGCTTGGCACCTCCGACGTTGAGCAGCAGCAGCAGGTCCATGGCGGTGCTGAAGCGCATCGAGGGCGTGTCGTCGACGAGGTTCTCGATGACCACGACGCGCGCACCGGGGCCGCCCGCCGCCATCACGTTGCGCAGGGCGCGGGCAGTGCTGTCGTCGTCCCACTCCAGGATGTTCTTGATGATGTACACATCGGCCTGGACGGGAATGGCCTCGCGGCAGTCGCCCGGCACGATGCGCACGCGGTCCGCGAGCGCACCGCCCTCGCGCAGTCGTGGGTCGGCGTTCTCGACGACGCGCGGCAGGTCGAGCAGGACGCCCCGCATCGACGGGTACTTCTCCAGCAGGCCGGCCACCACGTGCCCCTGCCCGCCGCCGATGTCCGCCACGGACCTGCTTCCCGACAGGTCGAGGAGGGCCGCGACGTCCTCGGCGGACTGCCGGCTGGACGTCGTCATGGCGCGGTTGAAGACCTCGGCCGACTCGGGGGCGTCCTCGTTGAGGTAGGTGAAGAACTCCTTGCCGTACAGGTCCTCGACGACGTTCCGGCCGGTCCGCACCGCCTCGTCCAGGCGGGGCCACGCGTCCCAGGTCCACGGCTCGGTGCACCACAGGGTGATGTAGCGCAGGCTGTGCGGGTCGTCCTCGCGCAGCAGCAGGGACATGTCGGTGTGGGCGAACGTCCCGTCCTTGTGCTCGGCGAAGACGCCGTAGCAGGTCAGGGCGCGCAGCAGCCGGCGCAGCGGCCTCGGCTCGGTCTTCACCGCGGCCGCGAGGTCCTCCACGGTCATGGGTGTCTCGCCGAGGGCGTCGGCGACGCCGAGCCGTGCGGCGGCGCGCAGGGCGGCGGCACACGCCGCCCCGAACACGAGCTCCCTCAGCCGCATCGGCGGGGGAGGGGCGGTCTGTACGGTCGTCATGTGCCGCTGTCCTTCCTTCTTCGGTCCACGGGTGGTCAGGTCCGGGCGGCGGTCAGCACAGCCCCGCTGGCCTGGAGGCCCGGCACGCGTTGCCGCTGAACGTGTTGGTCGTGCCGGTCTCGGTGCTGACCAGGTCGGCCGGCGTGTTGTCGCGCAGGGTGTTGCGGCTGACCTCGTTCTTCTCGCCGCTGACGCCCACGAGGCTCTTGAACAGGACGATGCCGCCGGACAGGGGTGAGGTGCCGGAGTGGCCCTCGACCGTGTTGGCCGTGACCCGGACCTTCTCGGTGCCGGTCAGGACGATGCCGGAGCCCTGCAGGGCCGGCAGCCGCTCGGTCTTCGGGCACGACTTGTTGTTGCGGACGAGGTGGTTGCCGCGCACCGCGAGGTCGCCGGCCTTGGGGCTGTTCTCGTCGCCGACCACGAAGACGCCCGCGCAGTTGCCGGTGATGTGGTTGTCCGCCACGGCGAGGTTGCGCAGCCGCCGCACGGTGACGCCGATCCGGTTGCCCTCGAGCCGGTTGTCCTCGACGAGCGTGCCGCGGGTGTCCTGCGCGCCCTCCTCGGCCTTGATGGTGTTGGCGAGGAAGATGCCGGCGTCGCCGTTGTCCCGGGCGGTGTTGTCCCGGAAAACGCCGCGCACCGAGCGCTCCTGGGCGATGCCCCAGACGTCGTTCTTGTCGGCCGTCACGTTGCGCACGGTCAGCCCGTCGGTGGCCATCGAGAACACGCCCGCGCGGGCGAACCCGGTCACCTTGAGGGAGGCGACGGTGACGTCCTCGACCTTCTTGTCCTTCGTCCCGACCACGCAGATGCCGTTGCCGTTCTCGGCGCAGGTGCCGGTGGCCCGCTTCGTGCTCGGCTTGATGACCGTGTGCCGGCCCATGCCGCGCAGGGTCAGACCGGGGGTGCTCACGGTGACGCTCTCGCGGTAGGTGCCGACGCCGACGAGGACGGTGTCGCCGGACTCGGCGGCGTCCACGGCCTTCTGGATCGATTCTCCGGGGTGGACCACGTGGACCGACGGGATGTGGGGGACGTCGGGGAAGGCGCCTGCCGGAGCCGCGCCAAGACCCGTTCCGACCATCGCAGCGGTGCACACCAGGTACACGACATGGCATTTATTCATATTCCGTACGTTATGTCCGAAGGGTGCAGAGGCGACGGACGATGGTCCATCCGACGGCGTGTCATGTGAGCGGCGCGCACGGGGTGTTCACCCGCGACTGGCGGTGCCGTCCGGGGGCAGACGGCAGGTGATCTTCACGTCGTCTCCCCGAGGAGGACCCCACCCGTGACCTCGCCCGAGCAACCGACACGCCGGCTGCCCGTCGGACGCCGATTCGACCTGCGCGCGACCGCGATGTTCTTCGGCCTCGCCGCCCTCGGCCTCGGCCTCCTCGGCCTCGTGGTGCGCATGGCGCTCGGTGTCGCGGAGCGCCGCCCGGCATGGGCCGTGATCCTGTTGCTCGGCGTGGTGCCGGTCCTCGTCGTCGGCCTGCGCCGGCGGTCCGGTCTCTCCGCCGCGAGGCTGGCCCGCCGCACCACGCGCGCCCTGGAACAGGCCACGGCCACGGCCCTCGACGCACTGGACGCGGAGCGCCCCGCGGAGGCGGCGGCCGCCACGGTGGAGGTCCCCCGCGTGGAGGCCCCCACGGCCGTGGTCCCCGACCACGACGCCCTGAGCCCCGACGAGTTCGAGCAGGCGATAGCCGACCTCTGCACCCGGGACGGATGCGCCGAGGTCGAGGTCGTGGGCGGGGCCGGAGACCTCGGCGCCGACGTGCTGGCGGTGACCCCGGACGGCAGGCGCCTGGTCGTCCAGTGCAAGCGCTACGGCGAGGACCACAAGGTCGGCTCCGAGGAGCTGCAGCGCTTCGGCGGCACCTGCTTCACCGTCCACGAGGCCGACGTGGCGGTCCTCGTCACCAGCAGCGACTTCACCGCACCGGCCGCCGACTACGCCGAGCAGTGCGGCATAGTCTGCGTCGACGGGCGACGCCTGCGCGAGTGGAGCGAGGGCGCGCGGCCCGGGCCGTGGGACCCGTCGCGGTGACGTGCGACGCGCTCCCGCCGCGCCGTCGGCCCGGCGGAGCCGCCGGCCCGCTCCCCGGTGGCACCCTGGACGGCATGGGCCAGACCGCGCTGATCGTCATCGACATGATCAACACCTATGACCACAAGGACGCCGATCAGCTGATCCCGTCCGTGGAGACCGTGGTGCCGGTGGTGGCCGGCCTGCTGAGCCGGGCGCGCCGCCGGGGCGTCCCCGTGATCTACGTCAACGACAACTTCGGCGAGTGGCGCTCGCACCACGGGGAGATCCTCGACCAGGCCCTGTCCGGGCCGCACGCCCGCCTCGTCGAGCCGCTGCGGCCCGACGAGTCCTCCCTCTTCGTGGTCAAGGCCCGCCACTCGATCTTCTTCGAGACCCCGCTGACGTACCTGCTTCACGAGCAGGGCATCGACCGGCTCGTGCTGTGCGGACAGGTGACCGAACAGTGCGTGCTCTACTCGGCGCTCGACGCGCACATCCGTCACCTCGACGTCGTCGTGCCGCGGGACGCCGTGGCGCACATCCACGCCGACCTCGCGGACGCCGCGCTGCGGATGATGCGGCGCAACATGGGCGCCCGGGTGTGCGACAGCGACGAGCTGTGGCCGTAGGGGCGATCGGATGCTCCGTCCGGCGCAACGGGGACGCGGCCGGCGCGGCGGTCGGCGGTCACCTGGTGTAACAGTCTTCGTATGATGTGTAGACGACATGCTCATACGAGCGCGCGGACCGTCTCGCACGGCCGCGGCCTCTCCTCCGTCCTGGTGGCCCTCGTCGCCGCCACCGTCCTCGGAACGGCCACGCAGGCGGCCGCCGCGCCGGCGCACCTGCGGGCGACGGACTGGGACGCCATCGCCCAGTGCGAGTCCAGCGGCAACTGGCACGCGAACACGGGGAACGGCCACTACGGCGGATTGCAGTTCAAGCAGTCGAGCTGGGAGGCGGCCGGCGGCCTCAAGTACGCACCCCGCGCGGACCTGGCCACCCGCAAGGAGCAGATCAAGGTGGCCGAGCGCCTGGCCCGCATGCAGGGGATGTCGGCCTGGGCCTGCGCCTGATCCGACCGGCACCGCGCATGCCTCCTCGGCACGGAACCCGGGCAGACTACTCATGAGACCCGTCCGGTCCCGGCCGAAGGAGGACCCGGCAGCCATGAGACGTCCCCCCGCAGACCTCCTCACCGATCCGCGCGCACGGCTCGGCGACATGATCTTCTCCAAGGTGGCGGGACCCGAGGGCCGCGACAACCGCGCCCGCATCCACGGCACGCCCGGTCCCCGCTGGTTCGGCCCCGACCGGCCCGTCCGACGGGTGCACGGCGACGCCTCGATGTTCATCGGGGGTCTGTCCGCGCTGCTGCTCCAGTCGCTCCACCCCCTGGCCATGGCGGCCGTTTCGGCGCACTCCGGGTTCCGCGGGGACCCCTGGGGCCGGCTGCAGCGGACCAGTACCTTCCTGGCCGTCACCACCTTCGGCACGGCCGACAGCGCCCAGGAGGCCTGCGACCGGGTGCGGGCCGTCCACGACCGGGTGCGCGGCACCACCGCCCGGGGCCAGGCGTACTCCGCGGCCGATCCGCACCTGCTGTGCTGGGTGCACATCGCGGAGGTCGACAGCTTCCTGCGCGCCCACCAGCGCTACGGCGCCCGGCCCCTGGACGACGAGGGCTGCGACGCCTACGTGGCCGACATGGCACGCGTCGCCACGGCGCTCGGGGTGCCCGACCCGCCCGTCGACCGCGCCGGCCTCGACGAGCGGCTGGCCGCCTACCGCGGCGAACTGCGCGCCACCGCCGAGGCCCGCAGCACCGCCCGGTTCCTGCTGCTGAACCCGCCCGTCCCCCTCCTCGCCCGCCTCCCGTACGGCGTGATCGCCGCCAACGCGGTCTCGCTGCTGCCGCGGTGGGCCTCGCGCGCCCTGTGGCTGCCGAGGGTGCCGCCGGCCGAGGCCGTCTGCGTACGGCCGCTGGGCACGGCCGTCACCGCCGGCATCCGCTGGGCGATGGCCCCGTCCCGCGGCGCGGCGTGACACACCGGCGGACCGGGGCCGTGCGGCGCGGACGCGACGGCCTCGGCACGCGGCGCACGGCGACCGGACGGTCACGCGCCGTTTCCCTCCGCCGGGGCACGGGCAGTCACTTGCGGGGGAGCCGACGGGCGGTCCCGGACGTGCAGTACGCCGATACGTCCGGGGCCGCCCTCATCGCACCGTGGGCGGCCTACACGTCGGCCGCGCCGTTCTCACGGGCGGCGAGTTCCTCCCAGCGGGCCAGGTCGGCCGCGTGCTCGCTCACCCGCACGCAGACCAGACCGTAGGTGAGGAGCACCGCGCCCGCGAGGGCCAGGGGAACCGAGAGGCCCAGCACGGCCAGTGCCTCGGGCCAGTCCCGCTCGTCACCACAAGGGTCCTTGAAACGCCCCTCGTTGGCGGTCCCGCCGTCGGTGAAGAGACGGGACTCGCACTCCACGGTGCGGCTCTCGCGCGCGGACTCGGCCTCGTAGTCGGTGACGAGCAGCACGGCGCACCACACCCACAGCGCGGCCGCCAGGGTCAGCAGGCCGAGGCCCCACGTCCTGATGAGGCGGCACCGTTCACGGAACCGCGTGTCGAACACCTGAGGATGCATGACGGATGAACCTAGCAGCCCCGTCGGGACGTGCCGCGGGGCGTGGCAGGCCGTCCGTGAAGACGGAGTCGCGGGACACCTTGGCCGGGATCGCCTCGCCGAGACGTCCTTGCCGCTCGCGGTGGCCGGCGGCTTCACACGGGAGGCGAGGTTCGCCGGCCCGAGTAGGCCGACCAGCGGCCGTCGCGCCGGGTCACCGTGATGTCGCGGCCGAAGCAGGAGGTCAGCAGGGAGTCGGTCAGCACCTCGTCCACGGATCCCCGGGACAGGATCCGGCCCTCCCGCAGCAGCAGGGCGTGGCTGACGGCCGGGGACAGCTCCTCCAGATGGTGGGTGACGGTCACGGTGGCCAGGTGCGGGCGCCCCTCGGCCAGCTGGTGCATGGCCTCCACCAGGTCCTCGCGGGAGGGCAGGTCCAGGGCGTTGAACGGCTCGTCCAGGAGCAGCAGCGCCGGATCGGCCATCAGTGCCCGGGCGATCAGGACGCGCGCCCGCTGTCCGCCGGAGCAGACGCCGTACGGCCGGTCCGCCAGCTCCTTGATGCCCAGCTCGGTCAGCAGGCCGTGGGCGCGGAGCCGGACCTCGTCGTCGTACGTCCGCCACAGCGGCTGCACCGTGCCGCTGTGGCCGGTGAGCACGACGGTGTGGGTGCTGAGCTCCTGCGGCACCCGCTGGGCCGAGGTGACATGGCCGATGCGGGCCCTCAGCTCCCGCACGTCCACCCGGCCGAGCCGGCTGCCCAGCACCTCCACGCTGCCGCTCGTGGGGTGCATCAGGGCACCGAGCAGCCGCAGCAGGGTCGTCTTCCCGGCCCCGTTGGCGCCCAGCAGCGCCCAGTGCTCGCCGGGCCGGACCGTCCAGTCGACGCCGTCGAGGATCAGCTGGTCCGTCGTGTGGCGGCGCACGCTGACGTCCTCGAGGAGGAGCACGGCCGCCTCGGCGGCGTTCACCTGGGACTGCGCTGTCTGCCCGGCCATACGGGAACTCCTCCACTCGCGACACGGTCCTGCACCGGGCACGGTAGATGCATCAGCCATGTTCCCGCCGGATCGTCCGGTTCCTGGACGCGGGCCGCGCCCGCCCCGGCGTGACAGGGGCGGGCGCGGAGCGGACAGGGGCGGGGGAGAGGTCAGACGCCCGCCACGGACTGGATCCACGAGCGGTAGGCGGTGACGTTCGTGTACGCCGTCGTGGTCTGCCGGTCGCTGGTCGAGGCCACGCCGACCTGGACGCCGCCGGCCATCATCGGGCCGCCGGAGTCACCGCCCGCGGTGATGCCGTCGACCGGGCGCGCACAGATCGCCGACCCGTAGTAGGCGTCGTAACAGCCGTTGGTCACGCTGACGTTGGCGACCTTCAGGTACGGGGACTGGCAGTTGATCTCCGAGCCGCACCGGGAGGTGGCGCCCCAGCCGTAGACCTGCACGGTCTGGCCCACCCGCACGGTGCCGGGCTGTCCGAGCCGCGCGTAGGAGGCGGAGACGGAACGGTCCAGCCGGACCAGCGCCAGGTCGGCCGAGGGGTGCGTGGTGGTCTGGACGCCGTTCGCCACCGTGCCGCCGCTGTGCTGGTCGAGGCTGCCGATGCGGAAGGCGAGTCCGCCGCCGCCTACGCAGTGCTTGGCGGTCAGGATCCAGGTGGGGGCGATGATGGTCGAGGTGCAGGTCTCCGCGCCGCCCGAGAACAGCCGGGCCGCCCAGGGGGCGTTCTGCGCGTATCCGCCGCCGATGATCGGCTGGGGGCCGCCGGTGCCGGGCCGCTGCTCGGCGGCGGAGGCGCCCGGCGCGAGGGCGAGGACGGACAGCAGGGCGGCCAGGACGGCGGGGACGAGTCTGGTTATTCGCAAGGCTCCTCGATTCCGACGACACGCGCCGCGGCGCGTGAGGTGTGTGGGGGCGGTCCAGCATTTCCGCCGGGAGGCCCGCACCACCACTACCGGCTTGCCATAACGCGCCGTTATGCCGCGGACGCCGGCGCGGCCGTCCCCCGACGCCGGTCAGCGCAGCAGCAGTTGGACGAGCGCGACCGTGCCGATCGCCACGACGAGGGCCCGCAGCAGCACGGGGCTGAAACGGCGGCCCACCCGGGCACCGGCGTACCCGCCGAGCCCGGAGCCGGCCGCGATGAGCACGACGGCCGTCCAGTCGAAGTCGGCCGCGAAGAGGAAGAAGAGCGCGGCGACGGAGTTGACGACGGCCGCCAGGACGTTCTTCACGGCGTTCAGGCGCTGCAGGGGCTCGTCGAGGAGCATGCCCATCAGGGACAGGTAGATGATCCCCTGCGCGGCGGCGAAGTAGCCGCCGTAGACGCTGGCCAGCGTCAGCCCGACGGACAGCAGCGGGCCGCCGTCCCGGTGGGCGATCTGTCCCGTCCGCTCGCGGCGCCGGCGCACCAGGGCGGCCAGCCGGGGCTGGAACGCGACCAGCACGAGGGCGAGCCCGACCAGGACCGGCACGATCGTCTCGAACGCGCGGGCGGGCAGGGACAGCAGCAGCGTCGCCCCCGCGAGCCCTCCGAGCAGGGCACCGGCACCCAGCTTCAGGACGCGCCGTCGCTGGCCGCGCAGTTCGCGGCGGTAGCCGACGGCGCCGCTGACGGAACCGGGGATGAGGCCGAGGGCGTTGGACACCGTCGCGGTGACGGGCGGCAGTCCCGCGGCCAGCAGGACGGGGAAGGTGATCAGCGTTCCCGAGCCGACGACGCTGTTGACCGCGCCGGCCCCGGCACCCGCGGCGAACACCGCCGCCATGGCCTCCGGCGTCACTCCGTACCACTCCGGCCCGGCCGGTCGCGGTCGCTCCGCCGGAAGGTGCCCCGTGCATCTGTCACGCGGTCGACTGTACCCACCGTGGGCGAGATGGTCCCGTTCAGGTCTCAACCGATCCTGAGAGCACAGTTCTTGACGTGAATTCACAAGATCCGACGGTGATACGATCACCGCGTTTGCGGAGCGGGCGGATGGGTGAAAGACGGCATCCCCGACTTCAGGGACGGCCGACGGACCGGGCAGCGACCCGGTACGGGCGGTCCGCCGGGCCGCCCGCACGGACGGGAATTCAGCAAGCCGTCGGTCGCCTGAAGAGAGTCTTATGACGGAATACACAGGGAACCCACTGGTGTGGGTCCTCCTCGTCGCCCTCGTCGCCGCCGCCGTGCTCGTCAGCCGTCAGCGCAGGGCGGCCCGAGCGCTGCGGCAGGAAGTACGAGGCTTGAAGGACCACTACACGGAGCTGGAGAACGACTACGGAAAGTCCGTGCAGGCGGCACAGGAACGGGCCGAGGACGAGACCAAGACCGTTCTGAAGTCCGCCATGCGCACCCTCCAGGGCCTGGCCGCCGAACAGCAGCTGGTTCTCACCCGGCTCCAGACCAAGTACGGAGACTCGGCGCTGTTGCAGGACCTGCTGGAGATCGACCACACCAACTCGCAGTTCGGCCGGCGCGCGCAGTCCATCGCCGTGCTGTGCGACGGCTGGCTGGGCGGCCGGCGCGACACCGCCTCCGTGTACGACGTCGTCCGCAGCGCCCAGGGCCGGATCCGGCACTTCCGGCGGGTGGAGATCCTCTCCCAGGTCGACTTCGGCATCACCAGCCGCGCCGTCGAACCCGTCGCTCTGGCCCTCGCGGAGCTCCTCGACAACGCCACCAGCTACTCCAGCCCGGACACCGTCGTCGAGATCAACATCCGCACCGTGCCGAAGGGCATCTGCGTCGTCGTCGACGACGCCGGTGTCGGCATGAGCGACGAGGAGCGCACCCGCGCCGAGAAGCTGCTCTCCAGCGAGCGAGCCTCGGGCGTGGCCGGCCTCGGCAACCCTCCGCAGTTCGGCTTCGCGGTCATCGGCCTGCTGTGCGAGCGCTTCGGCTTCGAGGTGTCCGTGGACTCCTCCTCCCCCTACGGCGGGGTGCGCGCGGTCGTCCTGCTGCCGCACGAACTGCTCACCGCCATGCCGGAGAAGAAGGCACCGGCCCCGGCCGTCGCCCCGGACACGGCCCGGCCGGTCCTGGACGGCGGGCCGGAGGCCGCGCTCCCCTCGTCCCAGACCGGCGACGGTCTGCCGCGGCGCCGCCGCAAGCGGCCGATGGCCATCGTGCCCGGCAACACCCCGTCCCCGCGGTCCGCGGGCCGCTCCGAGTCCGAACAGGCACAGATCATGGGTGCCTTCCAGCGGGGCACGCGGTCCGGTCGCGCCGGCGGGCCGCAGGACGCGGACCGGACGGGCAGAACACCTGGTGCAAGCAGCGAAGGACATGGAGACTCGTGAACGACGATCTGTCATGGATGCTCGACAGCGCCCTGGAGATTCCCGGGGCCCTGCACGCGGTCCTGATATCCGCCGACGGTCTGCTGATGGCCCGGACGCAGGACTTCGACAAGGACGACGCGGACCGGGTCGCCGCCGCGATGAGCGGCGTCCAGTCGCTCAGCCGGACGCTCGCCTTCTTCTGTGAGGACCCGCACCAGGCGTGGCGGCAGACCCTGGTCGAGTTCGACGGCGGCTGGGTGTTCCTGATCTCCGCGGGCGAGGGCGCCTACCTCGGTGTCTCCGCCTCGCCGGAGGTCGACATGGCGGACATCACCTTCCGTATGCAGCAGCTCGTCGCCCAGCTCGGCAAGCGCCTGACGACACCGCCGCGCGAGAACCTCGGCACCCGCTCATGACCGGCCACGACGGCTGGGAGCCGGAGTCCGCGGGATTAGTACGGCCGTACGTCATCACCAGGGGCCGCGGCCTGCCCGACGACGAGCAGCTCTCCCTCATCACCCTGGTCACCGCCGCCGCCGACCACGCGCAGCGGCCGACCCGGCTGTCTCCCGAGGAGAAGAGCCTGCTGGACCTCTGTTCCGCCGGCTATCTCTCGGTCGCCGAGATCGCCGGGCACACCCATCTTCCCCTGGGCGTGGTGCGGATCCTGCTGGCCTCCCTCAAGGAGGGCGGCTACCTCATGACCCGCCCGCCGGTGGCCCGTGCCCGCCTGGCGGACAAGGAGATCCTGGAGGAGGTGCTCAATGGTCTCCGCGCCAAGTTTGGATGAGCAGGCCTATGTCCGCGCCGGGGCGACCCAGACCGCGGTCAAGATCCTCGTCGTCGGGCACTTCGCGGTGGGCAAGACCACCCTCATCGGGTCCATCTCGGAGATCGAGCCCCTGTCCACCGAGGAGACGATGACGCAGGCCGCCGAGGCGGTCGACGACCTCAAGGGCGTCCAGGGCAAGACCACCACCACGGTCGCCATGGACTTCGGCCGTCTGACCATCAGCGACCGCGTCGTGCTCTACCTCTTCGGCACGCCCGGCCAGCAGCGCTTCGTGCAGATGTGGGAGGACATGGCCCGCGGCGCGCTCGGCGCCCTGGTGCTGGTCGACCCCGAACGGCTCGCGGACTCGTTCCCCGTGATCGACCTCATCGAGCAGTACGGACTCGAGTACGCCATCGCCGTCAACCACTTCGACGGCGCCCCGCTGCGCGACGAGGCGGCGCTGCGCGAGGCCCTGGACCTGCTCGACGACACCCCCGTCGTCACCTGCGACGCCCGTGACGAGAGGTCCTCGGCCGCCGCACTGACCACTCTGGTCCGCTACTTGCTGGACCACACCCGCTAGGAACTGAGAGCAACATGGACGCTCACGACACCCCGGTGCCCCCGCCCGGGTGCCCTGCGCACGGCTCCGGCGGCCGGGTGCCGCTGTACGGGCCGGAGTTCGCCGCCGCCCCCCAGGCGTACTACGACTACCTGCGCCACTACGGGCCCGCCGCGCCCGTCGAGCTCGCCCCGGGCGTGGAGGCGACGCTGGTCACCGACTACGCGGCCGCCCTGCAACTGCTCCAGGACTCCGGGACCTTCCGCAAGGACGCGCGCCGCTGGCGGGCCTTCAACGAGGGCAAGGTCAGCCCCGACAGCCCGGTCGTCCCGCTGCTCGCCTACCGGCACAACTGCATGTTCTCCGACGGCGCCGACCACCTGCGGCTGCGCCAGGCCGTCACCGACAGCATGGCGCGCGTGGACACCCGGCGGCTGACCCGGAGCACCGAGCAGATCTCCGGCTACCTCATCTCCCAGTTCGCCGCCCGCGGCTCGGCCGACCTGCTCGGCGACTACGCCAAGCAGCTGCCGCTGTTCGTGTTCAACGAACTCTTCGGCTGCCCCGCAGACATCGGGGACCGGGTGCTGTTCGGCATCTCCGGCATGTTCGACGGGGTCAACGCGGAGAAGGCGACCGAGGTGCTGTTCCAGGCCGCGGGCGAGCTGGTGGCGCTCAAGCGCCGCAAGCCCGGGGACGACGTCACCTCGTGGCTGATGCAGCATCAGGCGGGTCTCGGCGACGAGGAGATGGTCCACCAGCTGGCGCTGCTGCTGGGCGCCGGCGCGGAACCGCTGCGCAACCTCATCGGGAACACCCTGCACCGGCTGCTCACCCACGACCGGTACGCCCGTGAGGGCGGACTGATCGACGAGGCGCTCGACGACACGCTCTGGGAGAACCCTCCCATGTCGAACTACGCGCCGCACTACCCGGCGGCCGACGTGGAACTCGCGGGGCAGCAGCTGCAGTCGGGCGATCTGGTGCTGGTCAGCTTCGCCGCGGCCAACACCGGTCCGGCACTCCAGGCCGCCCGGCAGGCCGGCAGCAACCGCGCCCACCTGGCGTGGAGCGCGGGCCCGCACGCCTGTCCCTCCAAGGACCCGGCCCGGCACATCACCGTCACCGCCATCGAGAACCTGTTCAACGAGCTGCCCGACGTCGGCCTCGCCGTCCCCGAGGACAGCCTGACGTGGCGGCCGGGCCCCTTCAACCGTGCGCTCGCCACCCTCCCGGCCCGCTTCACCCCGGTGCGGCCGGGCGGACGCTCCGACGCCCCGAGCGGTCCCGCGACAGCCGCCCGGGAAGCCACGGCCGGCCCGGCGCGCACGCCCGAACGAGGAGGTATGTGGAGCCAGTTCCTCAACTGGCTCACGCGGTGATATCCGCAACAGCCGTCCAACCTGGCGTTTTCGCATAAACGTTCAACGGCACGGGTAGTGAGCACGCGGCTCAAGTTGCTCACGAGTAAAAGGAGGTGTCGTGGACCACATATCCACGCACGCCGCTTTCCCGCCGCCGATCTCCCCGATACCCGCCCCACCGGGCGGGTATCGTCTTGTGCGCCTGCGACGAGGTGCAGGCCGGTGACGGGGGCGTCCATGGGCGGCGGGCTGCCGGGAGCGACGACTCTCGGCGCCCACACGAGCGGCCAGTTGCGAAGACTCGGCGTGGTCGCGGGCCTGTCCGAGGCCGACATCGACACCTACGCGGACCTCCTGACGGAGACTCTGGGACCGCAGAGCGACCGTTCGCTGACCTTGCCGCCGCCCAACCGCACCTTCCTGTCCGACGACCACACACCGGTGGAGTTCTCCCTCTCCTTCCAGCCGGGCGCGGCCCCCGCCCTGCGGGTGCTCCTGGAACCCGGCTGCGGCGCAGACAGCCTGGCTCACAACGGCCGCGCCGGACTCGAGACGGTGCGGGCGATGGCGAAACGCTGGAACTTCACCACCGGCCCGCTCGACGCGGTCCGGGACCTGTTCCTGCCGCGCTCCCCGCAGGGCCCGCTGGCCCTGTGGTGCGCGCTGGAACTGCGGCCCGGCGGTGTGCCCAAGGTCAAGGTGTACCTGAACCCGGCCGCCTCCGGACCGGAGCGCACCGTCGAGACGGTGCGCGAGGCCCTGCACCGGCTGGGGCACCGGAAGGCGTTCGCCACGCTGCCCGCCGCCGACGGGTACCCGTTCGTCGCGCTGGACCTCGGGGACTGGGAGCAGCCCCGGGTGAAGGTCTACCTGCGGCACGACGGCCTCACGGCCGGGCGGGCGGGGCGGCTGTCCCGCATGGACCCGGGCCCCCACCCCGCCGGGATCGAGGACTTCTTCCTCACGGCCGCGGGTGCCGCCACCCGGGTGGCGCGGCTCGACGGGCGGCCCGGCCTGACGTGCCACTCCTTCACCGACACCGGCACGGCACGGCCGAGCGGCTTCACCCTGCACGTCCCCGTCCGGGACTACGCCCGGCACGACGGGGAGGCCCTCGCGCGGGGCGTGAGCGTGCTGCGCCGGTACGGCGTGGAGAGCCCCGTGCTCGGCCGGGCCCTGGCCGCCGTGACCGGGCGCCGGCCGGAGGACGGCGTGGGCCTGATCGCCTATCTGGCGCTGGCTCACCAGCGGGACCGCGCGCCACGGGTGACGGCGTACCTCTCCTCGGAGGCGTACGCGGTCAGGCCGCCCGTCGCCCGCGAGGTCCGGGACCCGGTGGCGGTGCGCTGAGCCCGGCGCACGTCCACGCCGAGGGGCCCCGGTGACCTCCACCGGGGCCCCTCGGCGTGGCGGGGGCGTGCGGGGCGGCTACACGCCGAGCGTCTCGCGGAACTCGCTCAGGTACGGGCCCACGTCGACCTGGATCGAGGCGCCCTGGGTCCTGCCGTAGCGCTTCGCGATCCCCTCGAGATACGTGTCGATCTCCGCGCGCATCTCGTCCGCCCCCGGCAGCGCGGCCTCGCCGGCGATGATCCGCGTCACCCACTGCGCCTGGGCCTCCACGAGCCGGGTGATCGCGCCCACGGGCCGCACCAGGCCGACGAAGTACAGACCCGGCCGCTCGGCAGGGACGATCCGCCGGTACAGCTCCACAGCGCCGTCCGGGCCCAGCGGGCAGCCCGCGGGCAGGAAGGGGAACGTCATGTGGAAGCCGGTGCAGTAGACGACCGTGTCCGCCTGGACCGAGCTGCCGTCGGTGAAGACGACCCGGTCGCGGTCGAAGGAGTCGATCGCGGGCTTCGGGGTCACCGCGCCGTGCCGGATCCGGCTGAGGATCTCGTCCGAGAGGGTCACCGCCGAGGAGAAGACCGGGTGGTCGGGCTCGGGCAGCCCGTAGTCGCCGAGCCGGCCCCGCGCGACGAGCAGCGCCTGCTCCACGAAGCGGCGCTGCTCGTCGAAGGACATGGCGGACCACCAGGGCGCGTCGGCGATCTCGTCGACGGACATCCCGAAGAGCTGCTTGGGCACGATGTGCAGCCCCCGGCGCACGGACAGCACGGTCTGCGCGGCGTGCCGTGACAGGTCCGCCGCGATGTCCACCGCGGACGCGCCCAGGCCGACCACGACGGTGCGCCGGCCCGCGAAGTCGCTGCCGTCGCGGTAGTCGAGGGAGTGCAGGATCGTTCCGCCGAAGGAGGCGGCGCCCGGCGGGAGGGGATCGGGCAGAGCGGGTTCGCTGTGGTGCCCCGAGGCGACGACCACCTGCTCGAACCGCCGCGACGTCACCTCACCGCCCGCGTCCCGGCTGACGACAGTCCACAGGCCGTCCGCGTCCTGGCGCACCGAGACCACCTCGGTGCGCAGCTCGACGCGGTCGAGCACCCCGGCCCACTCCGCGAACGACCGCAGGTAGGCGGCGACCTGACTGTGCCGCGGATAGAGGGGGTACGACGACGGCATCGGGAAGCCGGCGTAACAGGTCAGCTGCTTGGCGGTGTTGAGGTGCAGGGACAGGTACCCCGGCCCGCGCTCACCCGCCTGCGGCTGACGCCAGATCCCCCCGACGTCGGGAGCCTTCTCCAGGCAGACGAACTCGATACCACGGTCGTTCAGGGCACGGGCCACGGCCAGCCCCGACAGACCGGCACCGATCACACACACTCGCACGGGTTTTCCCCTCAGGACGGACACAAACCTCCCCCGATCATGCATTCACTGCCCGTCCGTGTCTTCCCGCACACCGGTTCACCTGGCGAACTGCTGTGTCCGTGCTCACGTTTCGCCCCACCCGTGCCGGCCGCGCGGTCACGCCCGCCGGAGGTCCTTGACCCGGCGGATCTTGCCGACCGAGCGCTCCAGCGTCTCGGGGTCGACGACGGCCACCTCCACGGTGATGCCGACCCCGTCCTTCACGCCCTGGCCGATCGACCTCGCGGCGGCCTCGCGCTGCTCCGGACCGGCGTCCGGGCGCGCCTCGACCCGGACGACCATGTGGTCCATGCGCCCGCGCTCGGTGAGCTGGATCTGGAAGTGCGGTGCCACGCCGGGGGTGCGCAGCACGATCTCCTCGATCTGGGTCGGGAAGACGTTCACCCCGCGCAGGATGATCATGTCGTCGCAGCGGCCGGTGACCTTCTGCATCCGGCGGAAGGCCGGCCGGGCGGTCCCCGGCAGCAGCCGGGACAGATCGCGGGTGCGGTAGCGGATGACGGGGAGCGCCTCCTTGGTGAGCGAGGTGAAGACGACCTCGCCCTCCTCGGTCTCGCCCAGCACCTCGTCCGTGACCGGGTCGACCACCTCGGGGTAGAAGTGGTCCTCCCACACGTGCAGCCCGTCCTTCGTCTCCACGCACTCCTGCGCCACGCCCGGTCCGATCACCTCGGACAGGCCGTATATGTCGACGGCGTGGATGTCCATGCGCTCCTCGATCTCGCGGCGCATCTCCTCCGTCCAGGGCTCGGCACCGAAGATGCCGATCCGCAGGGAGCTGGTGCGCGGATCGACGCCCTGCCGCTCGAACTCGTCGAGCAGGGTGAGCATGTAGGACGGGGTCACCATGATGATCTCGGGCCGGAAGTCCTGGATGATCTGCACCTGCCGGGCCGTCATGCCGCCGGAGGCGGGGATCACGGTGCAACCCGCGCGCTCGGCGCCGTAGTGCGCGCCCAGGCCGCCGGTGAACAGGCCGTAGCCGTACGAGATGTGGACCTTGTGACCGGGCCGGCCGCCGGCGGCGCGGATCGAGCGGGCGATGACGTCCGCCCACACGGACAGGTCGTTGTCCGTGTAACCGACCACGGTGGGGCGGCCGGTGGTGCCGCTGGAGGCGTGGACGCGCCGTACCTCGGACATCGGGACGGCGAACATGCCGAAGGGGTAGGTGTCCCGCAGGTCGGCCTTGGTGGTGAACGGGAACCGGGACAGGTCCGCGAGGCTCCGGCAGTCGTCGGGCTTCACCCCGGCCGCGTCGAACTTCCTCCGGTACAGCTCCACGTTCTCGTAGGCGTGCCGCAGGGTCGCGCGCAACCGGTCGAGCTGGAGTTCGCGCAGCTGCTCGCCGGTGAGCAGCTCGCCGTCGTCCCACAGGTCCCGGGGGAGGGGCTCGCCCGGGCGGGAGGCGGGGGACGCCGGCCGGCCGGCCGTCGGTGCGCTGCTCATCGCGACTCCTTCGTCGTGCCCGGCGTCCCGTCCGCAGCCGGGTCCGCCGTCGTGTCTGTCGTCGAGCCCCGGACGCTGCGGCTGCGCCCGCGGAACTCCGCGACCACTTCCTCGCCGCGCCGCACGCTGACGTCGTAGACGCCGCTGCGGCCGTACCGGGTGCGTTCCTCGGCGGTGGCCACCAGCACGTCGCCCTCGTGGGCCGGGGCCACGAACACGATGTCCGCGCCGGCGGCGACGGTCACGGGCCCGTGGCTGTTGCAGGCGCAGGCGAAGGCGGTGTCCGCGAGGAGGAAAACGTAGCCGCCGTGGGCGATCCCGTGGCCGTTCACCATCGCGGGGGTCACGGTCATGCGGACCACGGCCGTCCCCGTGCCCCGCTCGAGCAGCTCGATCCCGAGGCGACGGGACGCCTCGTCCGCGGCGAACATCACCTCCGCCGACGTCGTCGTCTCCACGGCCTGCGCCACGCCTTCCACCACCTTGTTTCCCGACCGAACATTCGGTTACCGTGCGGCACGGCCTAGTAATCCAGCCACGTCGTGGCCTGTCAAGAGCCCGGACAGCCGCCCCGCCCGCTCGGCCGGGGAGGCGGCCGCGTCCGGGTCTTGCCCGGTCCGGGGAAACGCGTCAGACTGATACCGAACGAATGGTCGGTAGGGGAAGCTGGTATCGATGACCACGACACACGCCGCCGAGGCGCCGCCCCCCGCGGGGCTGCAGGAGCACTTCGACGCGACGATCGCGCACGACCAGCGGATCGAGCCGCGCGACTGGATGCCGGACGGATACCGCAGGACGCTGATCCGGCAGGTCGCGCAGCACGCGCACTCGGAGATCATCGGCATGCAGCCGGAGGGGGAGTGGATCACCCGCGCCCCGTCGCTGCGCCGCAAGGCGATCCTCTTCGCCAAGGTCCAGGACGAGGCCGGCCACGGGCTCTACCTGTACTCGGCGGCCGAGACCCTCGGCGCCGACCGCGCCGACCTCACCGAGCGGCTGATCGAGGGCCGCCAGAAGTACTCCTCGATCTTCAACTACCCGACCCTCAGCTTCGCCGACGTCGGCGTGATCGGCTGGTTCGTCGACGGCGCCGCGATCTGCAACCAGGTCCCGCTGTGCCGCAGTTCCTACGGCCCCTACGCGCGCGCCATGGTGCGGATCTGCAAGGAGGAGTCCTTCCACCAGCGCCAGGGCTACGAGCTGCTGATGACGATGATGCGCGGCACCGAGGCCCAGCGCGAGATGGTGCAGGACGCGGTGAACCGCTGGTGGTGGCCGTCCCTGATGATGTTCGGCCCGCCCGACGACGCCTCGCCCAACTCGGCCCAGTCGATGGCCTGGAAGATCAAGCGGCACAGCAACGACGAACTGCGCCGGCGCTTCGTCGACATGACCGTCCCCCAGGCCGAGAAGCTCGGCGTCACCCTCCCCGACCCCGAGCTGCGGTGGAACGAGGAGACCGGACACCACGACTTCGGCACCCCCGACTGGGACGAGCTGATGCGGGTCATCAAGGGCGACGGCCCGTGCAACGCCCGGCGGATGGAACGCCGGCGCTCCGCCCACGAGGAAGGCGCCTGGGTCCGCGAGGCGGCCACCGCCCACGCGGCCAAGCAGGCCGCCCGTACGCAGAAGGGAGCGGCGGCATGACCTCCGCGAAGCAGGACTGGCCGCTCTACGAGGTCTTCGTGCGCGGCAAGCGCGGCCTCAACCACGTCCACGTCGGCTCGCTGCACGCCGCCGACGACACGATGGCCCTCACCCACGCCCGCGATCTCTACACCCGGCGCAACGAGGGAGTGAGCATCTGGGTGGTGCGCTCCGAGCACATCGCCGCCTCCACCCGCGACGAGAAGGACCCCTTCTTCGCCCCCAGCGCCGACAAGGTCTACCGCCACCCGACCTTCTACGACATCCCCGACGACGTCCCCCACATCTAGGAGCAGGGCATGAGTGACGACCACGTCTACATGACCCTCGCCGAGGGACACGAGGACGACACCCGCTGGGCCTACGGCACCGGCTTCGAGGACCCGCTGCACGGCGTGGACACCACCGTGCCCGAGGGCGTCGACACCGGTGAACTGGCCGCCCAGTGCGTGGCGCTCGCCGACGACGCCCTGGTCACGGCCCAGCGGCTCGCCGAGTGGGTCACCCGCGCCCCCGAGCTGGAGGAGGAGGTGGCGCTGGCCAACATCGGCCTCGACCTCCTCGGCCAGGCCCGCCTGCTCTACTCCCGCGCCGGCCAGACCGACGGCACCGGCCGCGACGAGGACGCCTACGCCTACTTCCGCGACGCGGACGACTTCCGCAACGTGCGCCTGGCCGAACTGCCGCGCGGTGACTTCGCGTTCGCCGTCGTCCGGCTCCTGGTCCTCTCCGCCTGGCGGCTCGCGCACTTCGAGCGGCTCGTGTCCCACCCCGACCCGGTCCTCGCGGCGGTCGCGGCCAAGGGCGTCAAGGAACTGACCTACCACCGGCAGTACGCCGCCGAGTGGGCGGTGCGCCTGGGCGACGGCACGGACGAGTCCCACCGCCGCATGCGTGCCGCGCTGGAGCAGGCCGCCCCGTACCTCGGGGAGCTGCACGCCGCGTACGACGTGCGCGAGGAACTCACCGACGTGCTGCGTCAGGTCACCGAGGCCGCAGGACTGCCGATGCCGGTGTACCGGCCGCTGCCCGGCTCCGGCCGCGACGGCGAGCACACCGAGCACCTCGCCCCGCTGCTCGCCGAGTTGCAGAGCGTGGCCCGCGCCCACCCGGAGGCGACATGGTGACCACCCGGCCGGACGCCCGGCTCGCCCGTCGCATCGCCGAGTGCGTTCCGGACCCGGAGCTGCCCATGCTGACCCTCGCCGACCTCGGCGTGCTGCGCGACGTCGAGACGACCGACGACGGCACCGTGGTCGCGAGCCTGACCCCCACCTACTCCGGCTGCCCCGCCATGGCCGAGATGCGGGCGGACGTCGCCGCGCGCCTGCGGGAGGCGGGGTACGCACGGGTGGAGATCCGCACGGTGCTCAGCCCGCCCTGGACCAGCGACTGGATCACCGAGTCCGGTCGCCGCAAGCTCGCCGAGCACGGCATCGCCCCGCCCGGCGCCGCGCCCCGCGGTCCCGTACCCCTCGTGCTGTCGCCGACCCGGCGCACGGTGCCCTGCCCGCGGTGCGGGTCGGCGGACACCGAGGAGACCTCCCGTTTCGCCGCCACGTCCTGCAAGGCGCTGTGGCGCTGCCGGGCCTGCCGCGAACCGTTCGAGTACGTCAAGGAGATCTGATGGCCCCGACCGCCCCCGCCTCGGCCGTCCCGGCACGCGTCCGCCGCCGTCCGGCCTTCCACCGTCTGCGCGTCGCCGCCGTCCAGCGGCTGTGCGCGGACGCGGTGGCCGTCGGCTTCGACATCCCGGAGGAACTGGCCGGGGAGTTCGCCTTCGCGCCGGGACAGTCGCTCACGCTGCGGCGCGAGATCGAGGGCCGTGACGAGCGCCGCTCCTACTCGATCTGCTCACCGGCCGGCTCCGCGCCGCGCATCGGCGTGCGCGTGGTGCCGGGCGGCGTGTTCTCGTCGTGGCTGGTCAACGACGTACGGCCCGGCGACACGGTCGAGGTGATGGCCCCCACCGGCCTGTTCACCCCCGACCTCACCACCCCCGGCCACCATGTGCTCGTCGCGGCGGGCTCCGGCATCACGCCCATGCTGTCCATCGCCGAGTCGGCGCTGGCCGCCGACGACCGCTCCACCGTCACCCTGTTCTACGGCAACCGCCGCACCGACACCGTGATGTTCGCCGACGAACTGGCCGACCTGAAGGACCTGTACCCGGCCCGCTTCCAGCTCGCCCACGTGCTGTCCCGCGAGCCCCGGGAGGCCGAGGTGCTCTCCGGGCGCCTGGACGCCGAACGGCTCTCGGCGCTCGTCGACGCCCTGGTCGACGTGGAGAACGCCGACCACTGGTGGCTGTGCGGCCCGCACGGCATGGTCCTCGACGCCCAGCAGGTCCTGACCGGCCTCGGCGTGCCGGCGGACCGCGTCCACCGGGAACTGTTCTTCGCCGACGACGAGCCGGTGCGCGAGACGCGCCACGAGGACGCCGGACCCGAGGGGCCGGTCAGCGAGGTCACCGTCACCCTGGACGGCCGGTCGACGACGGCCTCACTGTCCCGGGAGCGGACCGTCCTCGACGGCGCCCAGCAGACCCGCCCCGACCTGCCGTTCGCCTGCAAGGGCGGCGTCTGCGGCACCTGCCGGGCCCTGGTGACCGACGGCAAGGCCGACATGCGGCGCAACTACGCTCTCGAACCCTCCGAGGTGGACGCCGGCTACGTCCTGACCTGCCAGTCGTACCCGGCGTCCGACACCCTGGCCGTCGACTACGACAGCTGACCCGGCGTCACGGCGCCCAGCAGACCGGTCTCCTCCAGCACCGCCCGGATCACGTGCCGGGCGTTGCGGGCCATGGCGGGGTTGCTCTCCCGGTAGTACGGCAGCGCGATCAGTGCCTGGGAGAGCGTCCGCCCCCGGCCCCGCCGCCAGGTCGCCTCGTCCGCACCGAGCGCCTCGCGGAAGACCTCCCGGGCACCGGCCGGCAGCAGATTCCACGCCGGGAACAGATCGCAGGCCGGGTCGCCCACGCCCGCGCAGCCGAAGTCGATGACGGAGGAGAGCCCGCCGGCCTCGACCAGCAGATTGCCCGGCATCAGGTCGGCGTGCAGCCACACCGGCGGCCCGTCCCACACCGGTGCGCGCAGCGCGTCGTCCCACACGGCGGTCACGGCGTCACCGTCGACGCCCTCCTCGGGAATCCGGCGCAGCTCCTCGATCGCCGCACGGGTCGGCGCGTCGAGCGAGGTGAGCGGACCCCCGCGGTAGGCCGGCGGCGCCCCCGGCAGGGTGATGCTCCGCATCGCCGCCACGAACCCGGCCAGATCCCCGGCCAGGCGCACCGGTTCGCCCAGCGCCCCCTCCTCCGGGATCTCCCCGGGCAGCCACCGGTACACCGACCAGGGCCACGGATATCCCTCGGCGGGTCCCCCCGCCCCCACGACCTCGGGAACGGGCACCGGCAGCAGCGGCGCGAGACGGGGCAGCCAGCGACGCTCCGCCTCCACGTCCGCGGCCCCGCCCTCCGTCAGCGGCAGCCGTACGACCATCCCCTCGCCCAGCCGGTACATGGCGTTGACCGTGCCGCCGGACGGAAACCGCCGGACCGGCAGGCGGGCCCATCGGGGGAACCGGCCGGCGACGAGCCGCCGTACGAGATCGTCGTCGACGGGATGCGTGCCGGGACGCGGCTGCCCTGAACTCATGGGTGTCATCCGACCGTCGGCGGCCGACGCGCGTCAAACGCTTTCCCGTCCGGCGGCCCGGGAAGGCGCTCAGACGCCGAACTCCGTGGGGGACAGGCCCAGTGCGGTGCACGCCTCACGCACCGCCTGCTGTTCGGCCGGCTCGAACACGCCGTCCGCGCCGGCGACGACCATGCCGGTCTGGACGACCGCCCGGGCCTCCGCGGGCTTCTTGGCGGCCTTGGCGATCACCTGCAGCGCCTCGGCCCGGCCCGCCTCGAAGTTGCCCAGGAGGCGGTCCACGTGCTGGTTGAACCGCTGCCGGAGCTGGTCCGCGGGGAAGTTCTGCAGGACCTCGTTGGTGACGATGAGCTCCTCCACGCGCTGCCGCTCGGCCGGCTCGACCCGGCCGTCGGCCGCCGCCACCAGCGCGCACATGGCCATGCTCGCGTCCCGGTAGGCACCGCTCTTGAGCTCCGTCTTCACCGACGCGAGCTGGGACTTGAACAGCCCGATCAGCTGGGCCTTGGAGCCACCGGAGGACGACGAGCCCGGCCGGCCGGACGCCTGCTGCCCCGGTGCGTGCCCGCCCGTGCCCCGCGCGCCCTGGGACTGGGACTGCTGGAGCGTCCTGGCCTGGTCCTTGATCCGGTCCCACATCGCCACTCGTGCCACCTCGGCTTCTGCTGCGTATCCGTCGTGTCTGCGGTCGCGTCACATCGCGGTCCGTCAGGTTGAACGCTCCGGCGCCGACGGCGGTTCCCGGATCGTAAAAGAAAAGCAAAAGCGGTCTGTGCGCAAGCCCCGATGTGCGTCCCCGGGGCGGCTGCGCTAGAGTCTTCCCAGGTCGTCCAGTCACCACCCGGTGGATGTCCGTGCGTTGGTCGTCTAAGGCAAGACGTCCCGCTTCCTGCGGGGAAATGCAGGTGCAAGGCCTGCCCGGCGCTCCACAGTGAACCCCCGTCCCTGGGTACCAGGGGCGGGGGTTCTCGCGTTCTCGCGCGCGTCGTCCGGTCAGAGGGCGATCCCCGCCGCGACCGGCAGGTGGTCGCTTCCGGTGGCGGGCAGGGTGCGGAGGTGACGGACCGTCGCCGAACGGGCCATGACCTGGTCGATCCGGGCGACCGGGAAACCCGCCGGGAAGGAGAGGGCGAGGCCGCGTTCCGCCGTGCCCAGACGGGTGGTCAGCGGGGCGAGTCCACGGTCGTCCACCGTGCCGTTGAGGTCGCCCAGCACCAGCACCCTCTCCCGTTCCTCGGCGCCGACGGCCGCGCCCAGCAGGCGGGCGCTCTCGTCGCGCCACGACGACGCGAGTCCGGTCGCCCTCACGCGCACCGACGGCAGGTGGGCCACGTACGCGGCGATCTCGCCGTGCGGCGTGTGGACCACCGCCCGCAGCCCGCGGTCCCAGTCCTCCGTGATGCCGCGCGGCCGGATGTCCACCGGCCGCGTCTCGGACAGCGGATGCCTCGACCAGAGCCCGACCGTGCCCTGGACCGCGTGGTACGGGTACCGGGCGGCGAGGGTCCCCTCGTACACCGGCAGCGCCGCTGGAACCAGTTCCTCCAGCGCGATCAGGTCCGGCCCGGCGGCGGCCAGGGCGCGGGCGGTTCCGGCCGGATCGGCGTTCTCGTCGCTGACGTTGTGCTGCACCACGACCAGGTCGTCGCCGGCGGACCGCGCCGCGGGCAGCAGCAGCGGGCCGAAGTGGTGCGTCCAGGCGGCGACCGGCAGCAGCACGGCCACCAGCGCGACGGCCGAACGGCGCAGCAGCGCCAGGCCGAGCAGCACCACGGCCACCAGCCCGAGCCACGGCAGGAACGTCTCCAGCAGACTGCCCATCCGTCCCACCGAGTTGGGCACCAGCCCCGGGAAGGCCAGCAGCGCCGCCGTCAGCACCGCGGCCGCGGCCACCACCCGGCCCCCCGTCCACGCCGCCGTGTCCGTGACGGCGTAGGGCGGGCGGCGGCCGTTCGGGGCGGTCACGGCTTACGGGCGAGGCCGCCGTGCTCACCGACGGGCGCGGGAGCGGGGGAGGTGACCTCCGGGCGCCACAGGGGGACCGACACGACCCCGGGCTCCACGAGTTCCAGACCGTCGAAGAACGACGTGATCTCCTCCACGGTGCGCAGCACGTAAGGCGCGGCGCCGCTCTCGTTGTAGGCGTCCTGCGCCTGCTCGAAGTCCGGGTCGACGCCCCGCGAACCGTCGTTGACGGAGAGATGGCTGCCCGAGGGCAGCGCGTCCATCAGCCGGGTCACGACGGAGCGCGCCACGTCGAGGTCGGGGATGTGGCCCAGGATGTTGCTCAGGACGAGCGCGACAGGACGCTCGAGGTCGAGAGTGCCGGCGGCCGCCGCCAGGATGCGGTCCGGATCGAGCACGTCCGCGTCGATGTAGGCTGTCGCCCCCTCGGGGGCCGAGGTGAGCAGCGCCCGGGCGTGCGCCAGGACCATGGGGTCGTTGTCGACGTACACGATCCGGGTCTCCGGAGCGATCCGCTGGGCGACCTCGTGGGTGTTGTCCGCGGTGGGCAGACCGGTCCCGACGTCCAGGAACTGCCGGATGCCGGCCTCGGCGACCAGATAGGTGATGTTGCGGCGCAGGAAGGCGCGGCTGCTGCGGGCGATGGTGACGATGCCGGGGAACACGGCGGTGTAGGCGTCACCGGCCCGCTCGTCGACGGGGTAGTTGTCCTTGCCGCCCAGCCAGTAGTTCCAGATCCGGGCCGAGTGCGGCACCGATGTGTCGATCTTCTGGTGCGCGGGTCCGGGCGTCGCTGCGGGGTCGCTCATGAGGAAGGTCCGTCTCTCGGCCGAGGCGTGAACTGTTCCCTCACAACCTACGTCCCAAGGTTCTCTCCCTGTACGGCCGTTCATGCATCGCATGGGGGCGCGAGCTGTGATGCGGGCCGGGAGAAGGGAGTGTACGTTCGTACGTTCAACATATAGGGTCCCTGCATGACTGTTGATGTCCTGCGCCCGCCCGGCCGGGTCGAGAAGCGGGCCCGCGCAGCCGTTGCCGCGCTGTTCTTCACCAACGGCGCCCTGTTCGCCAATCTGCTGCCCCGGTATCCGCAGATCAAGGCGGACCTCGGCATCGGCAACACCGCCTACGGGCTGGCCGTCGCGGCCTTCCCGGCGGGCGCCATCGGCGCCGGACTGGCGGCGGGCCTGGTGATCCGCCGCCTCGGCTCCGCCCGCGCGGCGGTGGCCGGCACCCTGCTGACCGGCGCGGGCGTCCTCGCCGCCGGCCTGGCCGGCTCCGTGGTGACGCTCGCGGCCGCGCTGTTCCTGGCCGGGGCCATGGACGCCGTCACCGACGTGGCGCAGAACGCCCACGGGCTGCGGGTCCAGCGCCGCTACGGACGCTCCATCATCAACTCCCTGCACGCCGTCTGGTCCGTCGGCGCCGTCACCGGCGGCTGCATGGCGGCCGGGGCGATCGCTCTGGGGCTCTCGCTGGGGCAGCACCTGGCGATCTCGGCCGTGCTGTTCGCGGTCGTCGCCTGCGGCGCCCTGCGGTACTGCCTGCCCGGCCCCGACACCGGACCGGAGGCGGCGTCCGAGGCCCACGCCGCGGGGCGCGGGCCGTCGCGGCCGTCGCGGCGTACCGTCCAGGTGCTGGCGGCGCTCGTCCTGATCGCCACGGCCGGCACCCTGGTCGAGGACGCGGGCAACTCCTGGGCCGCGCTCTATCTCGCGGGGCCGCTGCACGCGTCGGTGACCCTCGCCGCGTCCGGTTACATCGCCCTGGTCGGGGCCCAGTTCGTCGGCCGTCTCGCCGGCGACCGGCTCGTCGACCGCTTCGGGCAGCGCGCCGTGGCCCGCGCCGGCGGCCTCGTCGTCGCCCTCGGCATGGGCCTGGCGCTGACCGTGCCCACGGTGCCCGGGACGGTGCTCGGCTTCGCGGCGGCAGGGTTCGGCGTGGCCACACTGGTGCCCGCCGCGATGCACGAGGCCGACGAACTGCCCGGTCTGAAGCCCGGCTCGGGGCTGACCGTCGTCTCCTGGCTCATGCGCCTGGGCTTCCTGCTGTCGCCCCCCGTCGTCGGACTCGTCGCCGACGCGGCCGGCCTCCGGGCGGGCCTGCTGGTGGTGCCCCTCGCCGGAGTCGTCGTGCTCCTCACCGCCGGAGTGCTGCGGTCCCGGCAGCGCTGACCGCGGCTCCACGGCCCACGGGCGAGGCGCCGGACGGCCACGCGCCCGAGGTGTACGGTCGTACGCATGTCGACGGACCACTTCGCACAGGACCCCCGCACCAACCTCGAACGCATGCTGGCGGGAGACCTCTACATCGCCGACGACCCCGAGATCGCCCGCCGTCAGCAGCAGGCCGTGCGGCTGGCCGCCCGCTACCAGGCCGCCTACGCCGAGGACGCAGACGCCGCCCGGCCGGTCCTCGCCGAACTGCTCGGCTCCCTGGGCGAGGAGGCGCACGTCCGGCCGCCGCTGTACGTGGACTACGGGAGCAACATCACCATCGGTGCCCGCACCTTCGTCAACTACAACCTGACCGCACTCGACGTCGCGGCGATCACCATCGGCGAGGACTGCCAGATCGGCCCCGGCGTGCAACTGCTCACGCCTACCCACCCGCTGGAGCCGCGGCCGCGGCGCGACAAGCTGGAGGCCGCCCGCCCGATCACCGTCGGGGACAACGTCTGGATCGGCGGCGGCGCCCTCGTCCTGCCCGGCGTCACCATCGGCGACGACTCCGTCATCGGCGCCGGCGCGGTCGTCACCAAGGACGTCCCCGCGGGTGTCGTCGCCGTGGGCAACCCCGCACGCGTCGTCCGCGCGCTCTGAGATCCTTCCGCCATGGCCACCGGACACGCGGACCCCCAGCGCCGCGAACGCATTCTCGACGCCACCCTGGACCTCATCGCCGAGGAAGGCCTCGCCCAGGTCTCCCACCGGAAGATCGCCACACGCGCCGGCGTCCCCCTGGGGTCGATGACGTACCACTTCGACGGGATGGACCACGTGCTCCGCGAAGCGTTCGGCCGCTTCACCGACCACATCGTGGCCGTGTTCGACGCCCACCTCGCCGCCCCGGCCGACCGCGACCAGGCCCGGCGCGCGGTCACCGACCTCGTGCACGCCCTCTCCGGGGGAAGCCGCCGCGACCTCGTGCTCACCCAGGAGCTCTACACCCTCGCGGCGCGCCGGCCCGCCTACCGGGAACTCACCCACGAGTGGATGCGCCGCAGCCGCACCCACCTCGAGAAGCACTTCGACCCGGACACCGCCCGTCAGCTCGACGCCCTCATCGAGGGCCTGACGCTCCATCGCGCCCTGGCCCGCGAGCCGCACGACCGGGCGCTGACCCTCGAGGCCGTCACCCGCATCACCGCCACCGGCCGGCCCGGCGCGTAGGGGGCGCGGTGTCCTGACGGCACCGGTGACCGTTTTAGGGTGGTTCGATGCGAACCGTTCCCAGGTGGGCCCTCTTCACGTCGGGGTGCGCGCCCCTCCTGCTGATCGGCGGGTGGGCGATCGCGGCGCTGTTGACCGGGCCCGCCTACGACCCCTTCACCCAGACGATCAGCGTCCTCGGTTCCTACGGAGCCTCGGGCTTCTGGGTGATGAACGGGGCGTTCCTCGCGCTGGGACTCTGTCATCTGCTGACCGCCTGGGGACTGCGGGCCGCATCGGCCGCCGGCCGGCTGGCGCTCGGCGGGGGAGGACTGGCCGCCTTCGCGGTGGTGCTGCTGCCGGCGCCGAGCAGCGGGGGGTCGCTGCGCCACGGCGCCGTGGCGGTGGTCGGCTTCACGCTGCTGGCGGTGTGGCCGGTCCTGGCCATCGACGGCGACGGGGGCGCCCCCTGGGCCCTGAGGCCCGGGCCGGCGATCGCGGTGACCGTCCTGATGGGCGTCGGCGGCGCCTGGTTCCTGTTCGAGATGACGCGGCACGGTGCGGCCGGTCTCGCCGAGCGCGTGGTGACGTTCGCGCAGTCCCTGTGGCCCTTCGTGGCCGTCACCTCCTGCCTCGCGCGCTCCGCGGGACGCGGGGAGAACCGGATTCAGTGACCGCCGGGCCCCGGGCCGCCGTCGCCCTCGCCCGCCGGCCGGAACTCCACGGCCACGACACCGTCGACCCGCCGGCAGAGCTCCTCCAGCACCGGGGCGGGCACGTGCCGGGGCAGCCGGCCGCTGAGGACGACGTGGCCGTGCGTCACGTCCACCTGCACGGAGGAGGGCGGCAGGCGGAGCGTCTTCACCAGCGCCTCCTCGAGGATCTCGGTGCGGATCGCCCGGTCCTTGCGCAGGAAGACCCGCAGCAGGTCGCTCCGGCTGACCACCCCGATCAGCCGCTCGCCCTCGTCCACCACCAGCAGCCGCTTGATGCCGTGCCGCGCCATCACACGGGCGGCCTCCACGACGCTCCAGTCCGTCCGCGCACACACGGCGGGCGACGTCATCAGCCCCGCCGCGTCGGTGGCGGAGGCCTTGGCCCCGGCCGACGCCCCGCGCCCGGCGGACCCGTCCGGCTCCACGCCCCACATCTTCTCCAGGAGGTCCGCCTCCGACACGACCCCCACGGGACGCTCCGCCGCGTCCACCACGGGCACCGCGGTGATGTCGTAGTCCTGCAGCAGATGGGCGATCTCCTTGAACGGCGTGCCGCGCTGTACACGGACCACGGCGTCGCTCATCACGTCGCCCACCCTCAGGTGCTTCATCGCAGGACTTCCTCTCCGCTGCCGGACCGCATCGACCGGCATCCGACCTTCTCACCACCTGAAACGTCCCGCGAGCCGCGAGGGTGCCCCTGTCCGCCGACAGCGCACACGGCCCGAGCCGGGCCCGTCAGTTTTCGAGAAGCGCGCAGCACGCGGCCCCGCCTACCGTCGAGACATGAACGCCATCGACACCGTCACCCTGGAAGCGGCCGACCCCGCGGCCGCCGCCCGCTTCTACGAAGCCGCCTTCGCCCTGGACCCGTCACGGGTGCGGCCGCGCGGCTCGCAGGCCCCGACGACCGGCTTCCGCGGGTTCACCCTGTCGCTCGTGGTGTCCCAGCCGGCCGACGTCGACGCGCTCCTCACCGCCGCCCAAGACGCCGGCGCCACCGTCCTCAAGCCCGCCGCCAAGTCGCTGTGGGGCTACGGCGCCGTGGTCCAGGCCCCGGACGGCACGATCTGGCAGCTCGCCACCTCGGCGAAGAAGGACACCGGGCCGGCCACCCGGGAGATCGACGAGATCGTGCTCCTGCTGGGGGTCGAGGACGTGAAGGCCTCCAAGCGGTTCTACGCCGGCCAGGGCTTCGCCGTGGGCAAGAGCTTCGGCGGCAAGTACGTCGAGTTCACCGCCGGGCCGGGCACCGTCAAGCTCTCCCTGTACAAGCGCCGGGCACTGGCCAAGGTCGCGGGCGTGTCTCCCGAGGGCACGGGATCGCACCGGCTGACGCTCTCCTGCGCCACCGGCCCGTTCACCGACCCGGACGGGTTCGTCTGGGAGGCCACGGCCTCCTGACCGCCGAGGCCCCGGGGACTGCGAACGACCCGGGGCGAACTGACGGGGAGCCCTGGCTCTGCCACACTCGCGGGATGATCGTCAGACTCGCGGGGGAACACGACCTTCCCTCCTTCCTGGGCCTCGCCGCCCAGGTGGAGCACTGGTTCGGCCCGATGGTGAACGAGCCGGGCTTCCACAGCGCCGTCGAGGACCACATCCACCGGTCCATGGCGCTGATCGCCGCCGAGCCCGAGCCGTCGGGGCAGGTCGTCGGAGGGCTGCTGTTCGGAGTGCGGGCGCCTGTCCACCACGTCCACTGGCTCGTCGTCTCGGAACGCGCGCGCGGGTCGGGAGCCGGACGCGCGCTGATGACCGAAGCCGTACGGCGGTTCGTCCGGGGGCCGGGCACCCTGGAGCTGGTGACCTTCGGCGCCGACCACCCCGGAGCCGTGACGAGCGGGGCACGGGTCTTCTACGAGCGTCTCGGCTTCACCCCGGCCGAGGCCGCCGCCCCCGGCCCGGAGGGCGGCTCCCGGCAGGTCTACCGCCGCGCGGTCTCCGGCCCCGGAGCCACCCTGCCCTGACGGCAGCCGACCCGCCGGACGCCCCCGGCGGGTCAGGAACGCGCCTCGGTCCGCGTGTGCCGCCGGGCCGCTCGCAACGCCACCGCCACCAGCGCCGCGTCGTCCGGCCGGCGCACGTCGCGGCCGGTCAGTTCGTGGAAGCGGGCGAAGCGGTGCTGGACCGTGTTGCGATGGCAGTAGAGCGCCTCGGCCGTCTCCGCGACGGAGCCGCTGCCCGACAGATGCGTGCGGACCGTCTCCAGGAGACGGTCCGCCTCCGTGCGCGAGACGCCCGGACGGTCCAGCCCGCCCAGCACGTCGCTCGCCAGGTCCCCGGCGAAGTCGCCGGCCCGGTGGGCCAGGACGTCCAGCCAGCTGTCCTCCAGCAGCCGGGGTGCCGCGGCGTTCCCCGGCAGCACCTGCGCCGTCGCCACGGCGAGGACCACGGCGCGCGGCACCGCGGCGAGCCCGGCCGCCGGCGGGGCGACACCGCACGGCGAGTCCCCGAGCTGGTCCAGCACATTCCGACGGGTGGTCCGGCTGCCCAACTGCACCACCAGGACGGCGTCCTTGCCCACCATCTGCTGCTGCACCGCCGTGCCCGCCGCCCGCAGCGTCACCGCCGCCCGGCGCAGCCCCGGCACGGCCGCCGCGGACGACGCAGCGCACAGGAAACGGCCGTCCACGGCGAAGTCCAGGGCGAGCCCCGCGTCCCGCACCACGGTCGGATTGCGGCCCTCGCTCTCCAGCAGCCGCGCGAACCACATCCGCCGCTCGTCCTCCTCGCGCCGGCCCATCTCCAGGACGGTGCGCTGGTACGCCGTCATGATGCCGGTGACATGACCCTCGACCGCCTCCCACACGTGGTACGCGGAGCCCACCAGCTCGGCCATGTCCGCCGCGTCCGCCCGGCGCACGAGCGCCGACCAGACCACCCGGAAGTCCAGCCGTGCCGCGTCCAGCAGGGAGTCCAGCGGCACGCCCTGCCGGGCCCGCTCCTCGCCCACCCGCTGTGAGACGCCCGCGACGTGCGGGGGCACTGGAAGCTGCGCGACCGTCCGCAGCAGCAGCTCGAACGCCTGCCACGCCGAGTCGCGGAACTGGGAGTCCGGCACCCGGTCCGCGTACGACGTCCGCACGGGGCGGACCATTTCCAGCCAGTCGCCGATGAGGCCGTCGATGTTGTCGAGGCACTGCCCGGCGAGCTCGGCGATCCGGGGCGAGGGCGGGGGCAGTGCGGGGTCCTGACCCCTGGCATTGTGCATGTGCCCAATCCTGGACGCCGTACCGGCGATATTTCAACGTTGGTTCTGTGCCCCGCGCCCCGGAAGCTGGGGCGGTCCCGGGGCGAACCGCCCGGGTCCCGCCGACCAGGAGGGCGACTCGACCGTGCACCTGACCCCTCGTGAACAGGAACGGCTCCAGCTGTTCACCGTGGCCGAACTCGCGCGCCGCCGCCGCGCCCGGGGCCGCCGCCTCAACGCGCCCGAGGCGATCGCGCTGATCTGCGACGAGATCCTGGAGGCCGCCTGGGACGGACTGAGCCTGGACGAGGTCGTCGACGCCGCCGGCCGGGTGCTCACCGCGGACGACGTCATGGACGGGGTGGCCGACATGGTCACGACCGTGCAGGTCGAGGCGCTGTTCCCGAGCGGCACGTCCCTGGTCGCCGTCGACCGGCCCATCGGACCGGGCGGTGCCGAATCCCCGGGCGCCGTGCGCACGGCCGACGCCGCCCCCGTCGAGATCAACGTGGGACGTCCGCGCACCACGCTCACCGTGCGCAACGCCGGCGACCGGGTCGTCTACGTCTCCTCGCACTACCCCCTGCACGAGGTCAACCAGGCTCTCGAACTCGACCGGGAGGCCGCCCGGGGCCTCAGGCTCGACATCGCCGCCGGCACCGCCCTCGCCTTCGCGCCCGGTGAGGAACGCGAGGTCGTCCTCGTCCCCGCCCGTCACCCCCGTACCTCCGAGGAGCGCGCATGACCAGCGTCGACCGACGTACCTACCAGGCCCTGTACGGGCCCACGACCGGCGACCGCATCCGGCTCGGCGACACCTGCCTGTGGGTCGAGGTGGAGAACGACGACGGCACGCCCGGTGACGAACTCCTGGGCGGCTGCGGCAAGACGGTCCGCGACGGACTGCTCGCCTCACCGCGCTCCGACCGGGACTCGGCCCTGGACATGGTCGTCGCAGGCGTGGTGCTCATGGATCCGGTGCTCGGCGTGCGCAAGACCGACATCGGCATCAAGGACGGCCGGATCGTGGCCGTCGGCGGGGTCGGCAACCCGGACGTCATGGACGTCGAGTACGCCATCGACTCGCACACCTCCGTCGTCCCGGGCGAGGGGCTCATCGCCACCCCCGGCGTCGTCGACAGCCACGTCCACCTCTCCTCGCCCGAGGTCGCGCCGGCCGCGCTGTCCGCCGGCGTCACCACGCTCGTCGGCATGGGCCTGGGCGGCGTCTGGGAGATCGGCTGCAACCCCGCGCACAATCTGCACACCCTGATGAGCGCCTGGCAGGGCACGCCGCTCAACATCGCCTTCCTGGCCCGCGGTTCCTCCAGCTCGCGCGCCCTGCTGGACGAGATCACCCTCGCCGGGGCCGGCGGCTTCAAGATCCACGAGGACTTCGGGGCGACCCCGCGCATCATCGACACCTGCCTCGACACCGCCGACCAGGCGGACCTGCCGGTCGCGCTGCACACCGACTCCATGAACGAGTCCGGCTACCTGCGCGACACCCTCGGCGCGACACGGGGCCGCACCGTGCACGCCTACCACGTGGAGGGCGGCGGCGGGCACCCCGACCTCCTGGAGATCCTCTCCGAGCCCAACATCCTGCCGTCCTCGACGACACCCACCATCCCCTACACCCCGAACACGGTCGGCGAGCTCTTCCCGATGACGATGACCGTGCACCGGCAGAACCACCACTCCGCGAGCGACGTGGCCATCTCCCGCGGCCGGATCCGCGAGCACGCCATCGCCGCCGAGAACGCCCTGCACGACCTCGGCGCCATCTCGATCGTCAACTCCGACTCCATGGGCATGGGCCGCATCGCCGAGACCGTGCGCAGGACTTGGCAGCTCGCCCACCTCCAGGCCCTCGCGAACGGCGGCGGGGGAGTGGAGCGTCCCGACAACGCCCGGGTCCTGCGCTACCTCGCGAAGATCACGCTCAACCCGGCGATCGCGCACGGCCTCGCCCACGAGGTCGGCACCGTGCAGGCCGGACGGATGGCCGACCTTGTGCTGTGGGACCCCAAGTGGTTCGGCAGCAAGCCCGAGCTGGTCATCAAGGCCGGCTTCGTGGCGTGGGGCAACACCGGTTCGGGCTCCGGGTCGACCCGGCTCACCCAGCCCCGCGTCTACCGGCCCTACTTCGGCGCGCTCGGCGCGGCCCCCGCCCGGCTCGCCAAGGTCTTCGTCGCCGAGGCCGCCCTCACCGACCGCACGGCCCGCGCCGCCCTGCCCGCCGGCCTCACCTACGCGCCGATCCGCGGCAGCCGTGGACTGACCCGCGCCGACATGCTGCACAACACGGCCACGCCGCGCGTGATCGTCCCCCGCGAACCCGCGCCGGTCCTAGTCGACGGCGTGCCGACCGGCACCGAGGCCGCCACCGAGGTGCCGCTCGCGCAACTGCACCACCTCGCCTGAGACCCGAGAGGCGCACCCGCCCATGCGACTGGACCTCCTCGTCCGCAACGCCCGCATCCGCACCCTCGACCCCGAGCGGCCCACCGCCCGCGCGCTCGGCGTGCTGCACGGCACCGTCGTCGGCCTCGACGAGGACGTGGCCCACCTGCCCGCCCGGCGCGTCCTCGACGCCGGCGGCGCCACCGTCCTGCCCGGCTTCAACGACGCCCACTGCCACACCGCCTGGTTCGGCCTCACCCTCACCCAGCTCGACGTCTCCGCCGCCCGCTCCGTCGACGAGGTGTACGCCGCCGTCGCCGCGTACGCCGCCACACTCGCCCCCGACGCCTGGGTGACCGGCGCCGGCCTCGACCACCACCGGCTGGGCGGCCACTACCCGCACCGCGACGCCCTGGACCGGGCGGCGGGCGGGCGGCCGGTCTGGCTCAAGCACACCTCCGGACACGCCTGCGTCGTCAACACCCCTGTGCTGGACGCGGCCGGCGCGCTCGACGCCGGCTTCCGGGACCCGGACGGCGGGGTCGTCTCCCGCGGCGCCGACGGCCGCCCCGACGGCCTGCTGGAGGAGACCGCGCAGCGCCTCGTCCAGCGCCAGGTGCTGCCGTACCCGGTGGAGACCGTCGCCGACGCCGTGGACGCGGCCACCCGGCACTATCTGACCGAGGGCGTCACCAGCTTCACCGAGGCCGGAATCGGCGGCGGCTGGATCGGCCACACCCCGGTCGAGCTCGCCGCCTACCAGCTGGCCCGCGACACCGGGCGGCTGCACGCCCGCGCCCAGCTCATGGCCGCCTCCGACGTGCTGCACCCGCTGACCGCGCACACCGACGACGGCATCACGGTCGGCCTCGACCTCGGCCTGCGCACCGGCTTCGGCGACGACCGGCTCTCCCTCGGCCCCGTCAAGATCTTCCTCGACGGGTCGCTGCTGGGACGCACCGCCGCCGTGACCGAGCCGTTCTGCGGCTGCCCGCACAACGAGGAACGGCCCACCGGCTACTTCCAGGGCGACGCCGACGCCATGACGGACCTGGTCGTCGCCGCCCACCGGGCCGGCTGGACCGTGGCCGCGCACGCCATCGGCGACCGGGCCGTCGACCTCGCGCTCGATGCCTTCGCCCGCGCCCACCGGGAGCGCCCCCGCCCCGGCGTGCGCCACCGCATCGAGCACGCCGGCGTGGTCCGCCCCGACCAGCTCGCCCGCTTCGCCGAGCTGGACGTCGTGCCCGTGCCCCAGCACAACTTCCTGCACACCTTCGGCGACGCCATGGCCGCGGCCCTGGGCCCCGAGCGCACCGCCTGGTCCTACCGCATGCGCTCCTTCACCGACCTCGGGCTGCCCGTGCCCGGCAGCTCCGACCGCCCCGTGGCGCCCGGCGCGCCACTGCCCGCGATCCAGTCGATGGTCACCCGGCTGACCGAGACGGGCGTGCCGTATGGTCCGGAGGAACGCGTTCCGGTCCTGGCCGCGCTGCGCGCCTGGACCGAGGGCTCGGCCCGGACCACCGGCTCCGGCGGGCGCAAGGGACGGCTCGTCCCCGGGCAGCTCGCCGACCTGACCGTCCTGGACGGCGACCCCGTCCGCACGGACGCCGACCGCATCGGCGCGATCGGCGTCCTCGCCACCGTCGTCGGCGGCGACCCCGCCCACGACCCGCACCACCTCACCCGCACCCCCGCACGCTCCGGTCCCCCGTCCCCTCCGGCCGCCCAGGCCGCTGCTCCCCAGGAGAACGCGTGAGCACACCGTCCAAGCCCGACCTGAAGGACATCAGAAGACTGCTCACCGCCGCCTTCAGCGGCACCGCCCTCGAGTGGTACGACTACTTCCTCTACGGCACCGCCGCCGCGCTCGTCTTCAACAAGCTCTTCTTCCCCGAGCTCGACCCGACGGTCGGCACCCTGGCCTCCTTCGTCACCTTCGCCGTCGGCTTCGTCGCCCGGCCCATCGGCGCCGCCGTCTTCGGACACATCGGCGACCGCTACGGACGCAAGGTCTCGCTGGTCATCACCGTCGTGATGATGGGCGCCACCACCGGCTGCATCGGCCTGCTGCCCACCTACGACACCATCGGTGTCTGGGCACCGGCACTGCTGTCCCTGCTCCGCTTCCTCCAGGGCATATCCGTCGGCGGTGAATGGTCCGGGGCCATGCTGCTCACCCTGGAACACACCCCGAAGGAGAAGCACGGCAGCTACGCGTCCATCCCGCAGCTCGGCTCGCCCGTCGGCACCCTGCTCTCCAGCGGCGCCTTCGCCCTCGTCGGTCTGCTGCCCGACGACGCCTTCTACTCCTGGGGCTGGCGCCTGCCGTTCCTCGTCGCCTTCCCCCTCCTCGGCTTCGCGCTCTACCTGCGCATGCACATCGAGGAGTCCCCGGCCTTCCGCGCCATGCTGCAGGACGCCGAGCGCAACGGACCCAAGCCGGCCCCCGTCGTCGAGGCGTTCCGCCGCACCTGGGGCCGCATGATCATCGGGGTCGGCGCCGCGTTCCTCGGCGTCGGCGGCTTCTTCCTGATGAGCACCTTCATCATCTCCTACGGCACCGACGAGCTGGGCATCGGCAAACAGACGATGCTCAACGCCACCGTCATCGGGTCCGTCGTCGAGATCGTCGTGCTCGTCCTCGCCGGACGCCTCGCCGACCGCATCGGCGCCTGGCGGGTCTGCGCGCTGGGAGCCGTCGTCACCATGGCCGTCGCCTTCCCCGCCTTCTGGCTCGTCGACACCAGGGAGACCGGCCTGGTCTACCTCGGCGTCTCCCTCGGCATCGGCGCGCTCTCCATCCCGTACGCGCCCATCGGCGCCGTCGTCTCCGGAATGTTCCCCGAGGAGTTCCGCTACAGCGCCGTCGCCATGTCGTACAACCTCGCGGGCGTCCTGTCCGGATTCGTCCCGCTCATGGCCACCTCCCTCACCGGCGCCGCCGACGGCGCCTCCTGGGGCGCCGCCCTGCTGCTCATCGCCATCGCCGCCTGCACCGTCGCCGGCTCCCTCGCGGCCGGCACGGTCCTGCGCCGCCACGCCGCCCTCTCCCACCCCGCCCAGAACGTCGAGGTCCCCGCATGACAGCGCACCACCCTGCCCGCACCGGCGGACAGGTCCTGATCGACCAGCTCGCCGTCCACGGCACCGACACCGCGTACGGCGTGCCCGGCGAGAGCTACCTCGCCGCGCTCGACGCCCTGCACGACGCACCCGTGCGCATGGTGGTGTGCCGGCACGAGGGCGGCGCCGCCTACATGGCGGAGGCGCACGGCAAGCTCACCGGGCGCCCCGGGATCTGCTTCACGACCCGCGGGCCAGGCGCCACCAACGCGCTGGTCGCCCTGCACACCGCCCACCAGGACGCCACCCCGCTGATCCTCTTCATCGGCCTGGTGCCCCGCGCCCACACCGACCGGGCCGCCTTCCAGGAACTGGACCTGCGCGGCACCTTCGGGGCCAGCGCCAAGCTCGTCGAGACCATCGACGACGCGGCCAGGATCCCCGAATACGTCGCCCGCGCCTACGCCGTCGCGAGCAGCGGCCGCCCCGGCCCCGTCGTCCTCGGCCTGCCCGAGGACATGCTCACCGACACCGTCCGCGTCGCCGACGCCACCCCGCTGCCGATACCCGGCGGCGGGGTGGCCCCCGCCGACCGGGACCGGCTCCAGGAGCTGCTGACCGCCGCCGAACGCCCCCTCGTCCTTCTCGGCGGCAGCCGCTGGACACCTCGGGCGCGCGCCGGCGTGCGCGCGTGGGCCGAGGCCTGGTCGCTGCCCGTCGCCGTCGACTTCCGCTGCCAGGACCTGATCGACAACGAGGCGGAGGGCTACGTCGGGCACCTCGGCTACGGCCGCGACGACGCGCTGGCCGAACGGGTCCGCACGGCCGACCTGCTGATCTGCGTCGGCACGGCACCCGGCGACGTGGCGACCGACGGCTACACCCTGCTGCCGCACGACGGCACGGGCCCGCGCCTGGTCCAGGTGCTGCCCGAGCCGACAGCCCCGGGCGCCCTGTATCCGGCCGCCCTGACGCTGCTCGCCGCCCCGGAGGCCTTCGGCGAGGCGGTCGGCGGCCTGCGGCCCGCCGCACCGGTGCCGTGGGCGGTCCTCACCAAGCAGGACCGCGCCGCACACCTGGCCTTCCGTGCGCCGGTCCGGGACGACGACCCCCTCGACCTCGGCGCCGTGTTCGCCGCGCTCGACGCCCGCCTGCCCGCCGACACCGTCGTCACCTTCGGCGCCGGCAACCACGCCATCTGGGCCCAGCGCTTCCTGGTCCACCGGGAGGGCGGCCGCCAGCTCGCCCCGCGCAACGGCTCCATGGGCTACGGCATCCCGGCCGCCGTCGCCGCAGCCCTCGAGCACCCCGGCCGCCGCGTCGTCTCCGTCGCCGGCGACGGCTGCTTCCTGATGAACGGCCAGGAACTCGCCACCGCCGTCACCGAGGGCGCCGCACCGCTGATCCTCGTGCTCAACAACTCCGCCTACGGCACCATCCGCCAGCACCAGGAGCAGACCTACCCCGGCCGCGTCAGCGGCACCGCCCTCGGCAACCCCGACTTCGCCGCCTACGCCCGCGCCTTCGGGGCCCACGGCGAGACCGTCACCGCCACCGAGGAGTTCGCCCCCGCCCTCGAACGCGCCCTGGCCTGCGGCCGGGCCGCCCTGATCGAGCTGGTGGTGACCGACGGCCGGCTCGCCCCCGGAGTCACCGTCGACTCCCTGCGCAAGGAGAGCGCCCTCCATGTCTGACCTCATCCTCCACAACATCGTCGACGGCCGCACGACCCGGACCGCGGACCGCATGGAGCTGACCGACCCGGCCACCGAGGAGGTCTACGGCACCGCACCCCGCTCCTCGGCCGCCGAGGTCGACGAAGCCGTCGCCGCCGCCCGCCGCGCCCTGCCCGCCTGGCGCCGCAGCACCCCGGCCGTGCGCCAGGCGGCGCTCCTCCGCCTCGCCGACCTCGTCGCGGCCCACGCCGACCGGCTGCTCGAGGCGGAGGTGCGCTCCACCGGCAAACCCCGCGAGACCACCCGCACCCTCGAAATCCTGCGCGGCGCCGACCAGTTGCGCTTCTTCGCGGGCGCGGCACGCGTCCTGGAGGGCGTCGCCGCGGGGGAGTACGCGCAGGGCCACACCTCCTATCTCCGCCGCGAGCCGGTCGGTGTCGTCGCCCAGGTCACCCCCTGGAACTACCCGTTCATGATGGCCGTGTGGAAGCTCGGCCCCGCTCTCGCCGCCGGGAACACCGTCGTCCTCAAACCGTCGGACACCACACCCTGGTCGACGGTCCTGCTCGGCGAGCTGGCCCAGGAGGCCTTCCCGCCCGGCGTCGTCAACATCGTCTGCGGCGACCGCGACACCGGCCGCGCCCTCGTCGCCCACGGTGGCGTCGACATGGTGGCCATCACCGGCAGCACCCGGGCCGGCTCCGAGGTCATGGCCGAGGCCGCCCGCGAGGTGAAGAACGTCCACCTGGAACTGGGCGGCAAGGCACCGGCCCTCGTCTTCGCCGACGTCGACCCCGTCCGCACGGCCCGCGCGCTCGCCGACGCGGCGTTCTTCAACGCCGGCCAGGACTGCACCGCCCTGACCCGGGTACTGGTCCAGCGCGAGGCCCACGACGCGCTGCTGGCCGCGCTGGTGGAGGCGGCCCGGTCCACCCGTGCCGGGGCACCCGACGAGGACGGCGTCTTCCACGGCCCGCTCAACAGCGCCGCGCACGCCGCCCGCGTCGCCTCCGTCCTGGACGGGCTGCCCGCGCACGCCCGGATCGACACCGGCGGCGCCCGTCTCGGCCGGCCCGGCTACTTCTTCCCGGCCACCGTCGTCTCCGGCGTCCGGCAGGACGACGACATCGTCCAGGGCGAGATCTTCGGGCCCGTCGTCACCGTCCAGCCCTTCGGCACCGAGGACGAGGCGGTCGCACTCGCGAACGGCGTCGACCTCGGGCTCGCCTCCAGCGTCTGGACCGCCGACCTGGGCCGCGCCATGCGGGTCAGCGCCGCACTCGACTTCGGGTGCGTCTGGCTCAACTGCCACCAGGTCATCCCCGCCGAGATGCCGCACGGCGGCTACAAGCAGTCGGGCATCGGCCGCGCCCTAAGCCGCTACGGCCTCGACGACTACACCCGGGTCAAGCACGTCATGGCCGCCCACGCCGCGCCCTGACCCGCACCGCCGCCCGCCGGGGCCGGCCCGCCCGGGCCCCGGTCAGGGCGGCGGCAGGGTCACCTCGCACCACACCGTCTTGCCGTTGCCCCGCGACTCGACGCCCCACGCGGCGGCCAGTTCCTCGATGAGCATCATGCCGCGGCCGGACGTCGACCCCTCGGTCGCCGCCCGGCGCCGCGGTGAGACCGGCGACGTGTCGGTGACGGCCAGCCGCACGGTGGGGCCCCGTCCGGGCATCGGCGAGACCGTGAGGATCGCGTCGCCCCGGGCGTGCAGCAGGGCGTTGGTCGCCAGCTCGCTGGCGAGCAGCTCCGCCGTCTCCGAGAGCCGGCCCAGCGACCAGTCGTCCAGCGCCGTCCGCAGGGCCAGCCGGGCCGCGTGCAGAGTGTCGGGGTCGACCAGCCTGATGTCGACCTCCAGTCGCTCGGTGACGTCGGAGGCGCGGCGGTTGCGCCGCATGACCAGCAGCGCGACGTCGTCGTCCTCCCCCGTGTAGGCGCCCATGGTGCTCAGCAGGTGGTCGGCGAGGCCGTCCGGGTCCACCGGCCCGGTGGCCAGCGCGCCGAGCAGCCTCGCGCGGCCCTCGTCGATGTCGGCGGCGCGCGACTCGACGAGGCCGTCCGTGCACAGCAGGAGCGTGGAACCGGCGCCCAGCACCGTCTCGGCGGCGGGGTGACCGGGCTGCGACCCCGGGGACGACAGACCCAGCGGCAGACCGCCGGGGGTCTCCAGCCACGTACAGGTGCCGTCCGGGCGCCGCAGCACCGGCCCCAGATGACCGGCACGGACGATCACGGTGCGCCCGGTGCGCGGGTCGATCTCCACGAGCAGACAGGTGGCGAAACGGTCGGTGTCCAGCTCGGTCAGGAACGCGGACGCCCGCGCCACGACCGTCGTCGGAGGATGCCCCTCGGCCGCGTAGGCCCGCAGGGCGATCCGCAGCTGGCCCATCACGGCGGCGGCCGTCACATCGTGCCCCTGCACGTCGCCGACGACGGCGACGACCCGGCCGTCCGGCAGCGTGAGCACGTCGTACCAGTCGCCGCCGATCCCGCCCCGGGCGCTCGCCGGACGGTACCGGGTGGCGAAGACCAGTCCCGGCGTCGGCGGCATGTGCCCGGGAAGCATGGCCGTCTGCAGACCCGCGGCCAGCTCGTGTTCCCGGTCGTACAGCAGGGCCCGTTGCAGCGACTGGGCCACCACCTTTCCCAGCGCGTTGAGCACCGTCCGCTCGTCGTGCGTGAACGAGCCCTTGCCGTCGAAGGTGAGGCCGAGGGCACCGATCGGCGTGTCGTGCGCGATCAGCGGCTGGTACACGGCGGCCGTCGCCCGGGAGAACATGTTCAGATACGGCAGGAGCGCCGGGTACCGGGCGGTGAACTCGTCACGGTCGGTGATGAAGACCGGCTCGCGGGTGCGCACCGCCTCGGTGAGCGGCAGCGGCTGGTCCAGCCGGGACAGGTGGAAGTCCCGGACGAGCTGCCGGCTCAGACCGTTCGAGCCGATCAGCTCCATCCGGCCGTCGTCGACCAGCCCCAGGACGATGCTCGAGGCGCCCAGCCGCTCCAGCAGCCGGACCGAGGTGAGCGCCTCCGCGAGGTCGTCCACCGTGACCGTCGGCATGAGCGCGTCACTGATGTGAGCGACGATGTCGGCCTGCCGGCGCCGGTCCTGCCGGGCCTGCCGCAACTGCTCGGTCTGGTCGATGGCCCGCAGCTCCTGGCTGGCGTCCCGCACGATGCCGATGACCTTCAGGGGCCGCCCCTCCGGGTCGCACACGACGTGACCCTGGGTGTGCGTCCAGCGCAGCCAGCCGCCGGGGTGGCGGACACGGAAGTACAGGCTGAACCCGGACCGGTCCTTCAGGGCCCGGTCCACACGCGCCTGGACCGCGGGCAGCTCCACCGGGAGCATCCGTTCGCCGAGCGAGCCGAGCCGGCCGTCGAACTCGCCCGGCCGAAAGCCCATGACGGCCTGCGCGGCGTCGTCGTAGTGCATCACCCCGCTGGGCACGTCCCAGGTGAAGCTGCCCATGCCGTTGACGGCGAGAGCCACATGTGCGGCAGCGCGTCCGTCGTCTCCCGCGGAGGGGTCGCCGCGTCGGCCCCCGGAGTGCTCCATCGATGCCTCCCGGCAGGTCGCCTCGCATCGGTGCGCCCCGTCCCGAGGCGTCCGGGCGCCGCCGAGCCGGCATGTCCTCCTCCCATGATGCGCGCGGGCGGTCGGGGCCGCGCGCCCGCACCGATGCCGGAGACGACGCTCACAGGACCGCGACGCCCAGCGGCCGCTCGCCCGCCGCGATGCGCCGGGCCGTGCCGGCGCCGAGGTCCACCACGGTGACGCCGTTCCAGTAGCCGTCGCGGGTGAAGCCGCCCGTGACGAAGGCGCTGCGGCCGTCGCGCGACACGGTGACCCCTTCGTGGGGGCCGTCGAGCGGGATCACCCTCTCCCGCCCGTCCGCGGTGCGCACCGTCAGCGAGGGCCCTTCGTCCCGCGCGGGGTCGACCGGCCCCGTGCCCACGACGAGCAGGGTGCCGTCGGCGGTGACGGTCACGCCGTGCTGGTGCGTGTCGGCGGTCATCCGCTCGACGCGCGACGCGCCCGTCGCAGGGTCGACGACGACCAGACGCTCGCCCTCGAACGGCAGCAGCAGCCTCCCGTCCGAGGGGCGTACGGCGGCGTAGTGCGGCTTGAGCCAGGAACCCAGGCCGCCCTCGGTGCCGTACGGAGCGACCTCGATGCGCCGGGTCGCCAGGGAGCGGGCCGTCACCACGGTGACGTCGAAGGAGTCGTGGTTCGTCACGTACACCTCGCCGCCGTCGCGCGAGACGTCGACGTCGAAGGGGCGGCGGCCCACCTGGGCGGAGCCCGTGACCCGGAGGGCGCGGGTGTCGATCACCTCCAGGGCGCCGTTCCCGTCGGGCCGGTTGACGCCGACGTACACGTGCCGGCCGTCGGGGGAGAGGGCGATGCCCATGCCGCCGCCGCGGTATTCGCCGTACGCCGGTTCCCCGAGGCCGTGCGACGTGTAGGGGACGCGGGCGAGCCGCCGCCGGGTGCCGGTGTCCACGACGGCGACGCCCTCGGCGGTGGCGACCCAGGCCCGTCCGTCGGCACCGACGACGAGTCCGTACGGTGCGGTGCCGACCTCCGTGGAGGCGAACGCACCCCGCGCCGGGTCGACGAACGTCACGGTGTCGGAGCCGAAGTCGGCGACGATCAGCGAACCGGCCGGTGTCCGGGCGGGCGCCGGGCCCTCGGCGGTAGCCGGCGCCGAGGCGTCCGTCCGGGAGGCGGCGGGGGAGGACGCCCCGGTCGTGTCGTGCCGGGGAGCCGGAGCCGCACACCCGGCGCCCAGCGCGACGGCCGTGGCGAGCGTCGCCAGTACGGCGGCCCGCCTCACCGGACCGCCCTGAGCAGGGCGGCGATCTCCGTGAAGCCGCGCCGCTCGGCGTGCTCGAGCGGGGTCACCCCGTCACCGTCCGGCAGACCCGGGGTGGCGCCGGCGGTGATCAGCAGTTCCACGATCTCCTGGTGCGCCGTGCCGCCGTCGCCGAGGATCACGGCCTCCAGCAGGGCGGTCCAGCCGAGCCGGTTGACATGGTCGACGTCGATGTCCGTCTCGCGGAGCACGGCACGGACGTAGTCCACGTGCCCCCGCTCGCTCGCCGGGATGAGGGAGACGCCGCCGAAACGGTTCACCACCGTCAGGTCGGGGCCGGCCGGCAGCAGGGCCCGCATCATGGCGACGCTGCCGGTGACGCCGGTGACAAGCCAGGGACTGTCGAGACGGTCGTCCTGGGCGTCGGGGTCGGCGCCCGCGGCGACCAGCACCCCGGCGGCGGCCACATGGTCGCCGAGCGCGGCCAGCAGCAGCGGGGTGCGGCGGTGCCCGTCGCGTGCCTCCACCGCCGCACCGGCCTCCAGGGCGGCCCTGACGGCTCCGGCGTCACCGCGCTCGGCGGCGTCCAGGAGGGCGCGGTCGGGATCGTTCATCGTGACACTCCTCGTGTTCCGTGGGACGGGAGCGAGGCGGCCCCGCGGTGCGCCACGGCGGCGGCCCTCGTCCCGGGCCGGTCCGTCACCGCCCCGCTCGGCATCCATCCTCGCCCCCGCTCCCGGCGGCCGGCGTCGTCGCTTCGGCCGCCGGCGGCGCACGGAGGGGGGACACCGGGGTCATCCGATCGGACGACCCGGGTGCCTAGCGACGAGTGGGCCGGCCCGACCGCATCGTGAGACCGGTGGCCGTGGGGGAATGTCAGGAGGAAAACCGTCGTTGGCACGTGTCATGCCCGACTCTTCCCCACGGCTCGCGGTACCCCGCATGCCCCTCGCCGTCTACATTCTCGGCCTCTCCGTATTCGCCCTCGGCACCAGTGAGTTCATGCTCTCCGGGCTGCTCCCGCCGATCGCCGACGACATGGACGTGTCCATTCCGCAGGCCGGACTGCTGATATCGGCGTTCGCGATCGGCATGGTGATCGGCGCGCCCCTGCTCGCGGTCGCGACGCTGCGGCTGCCGCGGAAGATCACCCTCGTCTCCCTGATCACGGTCTTCGGGCTCGGCCAGGTCGCGGGCGCACTGGCGCCGACGTACGAGGTCCTCTTCGTCTCACGCGTCGTCAGCGCCCTGGCGTGCGCGGGATTCTGGGCGGTGGGCGCGGCCGTCGCCATCGCGATGGTGCCGCAGACGGCGCGGGCCCGAGCGATGGCGGTGATGATCGGCGGACTGTCGATCGCGAACGTCCTCGGCGTCCCCGCGGGCGCCTTCCTCGGTGAGCACCTGGGATGGCGCTCCGCGTTCTGGGCCGTGGGCGCGGCGTCCGCGATCGCCCTCGTCGGAGTGGCGACGAGGATCCCCCGCATCCCGCTGCCCGAGCGCCGGCCGAGGCTCAGGGGCGAGCTGGCGATCTACCGCGACCGCCAGGTGTGGCTCTCCGTCGTGGTGACCGCGCTCGCGGCGGGCGGCGTGTTCTGCGCCTTCTCCTACCTCGCACCGCTGCTCACCGACGTGGCCGGCCTGGCCGACGGCTGGGTGCCGACCGTGCTGGCCCTGTTCGGCATCGGCGCGCTGGCCGGCACGACGATCGGCGGACGCGTCGCCGACGCCCATCTCTTCGGCGTGCTGCTCTCGGGCGTCACCGCCTCGACCGTGCTGCTGACCGCGCTGGCGCTGTTCGCCGCCAGTCCCGCCGTCGCGGTCGCCCTGTCGTTCCTGCTGGGCGTCTCCGCCTTCTACACCGCCCCGGCGCTCAACGCCCGCATGTTCAACGTGGCGGGCGCCGCTCCCACGCTCGCCGGCGCGACGACGACCGCCGCGTTCAACCTCGGCAACACCGGCGGCCCCTGGCTCGGGGGCACGGTGATCGACGTGGGCCTCGGCTTCGCCGCCACGGCCTGGGCGGGTGCGGCGATGACCGCTGTCGCGATCGGCCTCGTGGCCGTCTCGCTGCGTCTGCACAGCCGCTCCCGCATCGTGACGGGGGGCCTCGCCGCGGAGCCCGTGGGTGCGAAATCCCCGGGCACGGAAGCCTGGGCAGGGGAGCACGCCCGGCGGGTGTGACGGAGGGACACCCCGGATGCCATGTCCCCGGCGCGCCGTAGAGGGCGCCGGGGACCTTGACGATCGGTTCCGAGGGGTCACATACTGACGGCCAAATCGATTTGGCCTCATCGCTATGGCTCTCCGTCCAGGGCCGGATCGCGGCTGAAATCCGAGCGTGCCCGTATGCCCGAACGGAGCCCGAACGTGTCCAGTCCCCGCCAGACCCGCCCCCCTGCCGGAGCCCCACCGGCCCCGGGCCGCGAAGCGGCCCCAGAGCGCCCGGACGACTCAGTCCCCGTGACCGCCGACACGGCCGGCCGGCCCGCCGTGCACCCCGTGGACGAGGCCCGCCCCCTGGGCCGGATCCTGCTCTTCGGCATCCAGCACGTCCTCGTCATGGCCGCCACCCCCATCTCGGCGATCTTCCTGATGAGCGCCACCCTCCGGCTCGACGCCGGCCTCACCGTCGACCTGCTCTCGGCCGCCTTCGTGCTCTCCGGCGCGGGCTCGCTGCTCCAGTCGCTCGGCCTGCGGAAGTTCGGACCGCGGCTGCCGTTCGTGATGCTGCCGGGCGGGGCGCCGCTCATCCTGTTCCTCGCCATCGCCGAACAGCACGGCCTGCGCACCGCCACCGGCGCGGTGGTCCTGACGGCGGTGTTCACCTTCGTCGTCCTGCCGGTCTTCTCCCGGCTGCTCAGGTACTTCCCCGCCCTCGTCATCGGCACCATGATCGTCATCGTCGGCGTGAACCTCGTGAAGGTCGGCGCGGTCCTGGTCACCGGCCAGCCCGGCTCGCCGGGTTTCGCCGACCCCGCGAACCTCGGTCTCGGCATGGCGACGATCGGGTTCACCGTCGCCTTCTACCTGCTCTTCAGCGGCGTCCTGCGCCAACTCGCCGTGATGCTGGGCCTGCTCGCCGGAACCGCGCTCGCCGCGGCGACCGGCGCGCTCGACGGGGGAGGCCTGGCGGGCGGCGGCCTGGTGAACCTGCCCCAGCTGATGCCCTTCGGCTCTCCTCAGTTCAACCTCGTCGCCGCGCTGCCGCTGATGCTCTACAGCCTGGCCTCCATGGCCGAGGCGACCGGCCAGACCGTCATCAACGCCGAGGCCGTCGGCAAGGAGATCGACCAGCGGACCGATGTGCCGAAGACCGTCCGCGGTGACGCGCTCACCTCGCTCTTCGGCGGATTCCTCGGCCTGCCGCTCATGGTCACCAGCGGTGAGAACATCGGGATCGTCCGCGTCACCGGGGTCCGCAGCCGCTTCGTCACCGCCGCCGCGGGCGTCGTCCTCATCGTCATCGGATTCCTCGCCCCGGTCACCCGGGCGATCAGCGTGATCCCGACCGCGGTCGTCGGCGGCACCGCCATGGTCGTCTTCGGCGTCATCACCGTGCTCGGCGTCCAGATGCTCGGCCGCTCCGACCTCGACCGGCACACCAGCACCTTCGTCTGCGCCGTCGCCCTCGCGCTGGGACTGCTGCCCATCCTCGTCCCGGGCGTGTACGGCGGCTTCCCGGCCAATGTCCGCATCCTCCTCGAAAGCGGCGTCGCCGTCGGCACGTTCGCCGCCGCCGTCCTCAACATCCTTTTCCACCACGTCAGGCCCGGCGTCGCCGCCCGTCTGACCTCCGCACGCACAGGAAGCGACCGATGAACCATCCCGACCGTGACGCCCTCGCCCACCCCGGCCCGCTCCTCCTCCTGCCCGGCGCGGTCCTGCTGCCGGAAGGCCCCGCCGACGACTGGGCGGTCCTGGTCGACGGCGGCCGCTTCGAGGCCGTCGGACCGGCCGCCGAACTGGAGCGTACGCACCCGCAGTCACGGACGGTGCGGCTGCCCGGCCACCTGCTGATGCCCGGCTTCGTGGACGCCCACCACCACCTCACCCAGAGCTTCGGCTCCGCACTCGCCTTCGGAGAGCCCTCCGAGATCTTCCGCCGGGTCTGGGTACCGCTGGAGGGCGCGCTGGACGAGGAGTCCGCCTACACGGCGGCCAAACTGGCCGCGCTCGAGGCGCTGCGCGGCGGTTTCACCACCGTCGCCGACGCCGGCACCCGCGCCGACGTCGACGTGGACGTCGTCGCGTCGGCCGCACGCGACGCCGGGATCCGCTGCGTACTCGGCCTGATCTGCAACGACGCGGACGACGCGGACGGCACCGGCCAGGCCGTGCTCGAGAACGCCGGGAAGCACCTCGCCCGCTACACCGGCGACGCCCTGATCCACCCCTCGCTGGCCGTCTCGATCCCCGAGGCCGCCACCGAAGGCACCCTGAAGGCCACCGCGCGCCTGGCCGCCGAGGCCGGCACCGTCGTGCAGATCCACGTCAACGAGCACCTCGCAGGCGTGGAACGCTCCCTGGTCCGGCACGGATTGCGCCCCCTCGAGCACCTGCACCGCATCGGCGCGCTCGGCCCCCAACTGCTCGCCGCCCACGCCACGTTGCTCACCCCGCGCGAACTGACCCTGCTCGCCGACACGGGCACCGCCGTCAGCTACAACCCCGTCGCCAGCGCGTGGAAGGGCAACGCGGTCGCCCCCGCGACGGCGATGGCCGAGCGCGGCGTCCGCTTCGGGCTCGGCACCGACGGTACCCGCGGCGACGGCTTCCGGCTCGCGGACGCAGCCGAGTTCGCCCAGCGGCTGGCCTACGGACTGGCGACCGGCGACTCGTCGTGCGGGGCCGGCTGGACGTGGCTGGACCGGGCCACCCGCGGGGGAGCGGACGCCGTCGGACTCGGCACCCGCACCGGCACCGTCGCGCCGGGCGCGGCGGCCGACTTCCTCCTCGTCGACACCGGCACCCCGGAGACGGCGCTCTCCTGGGACCTGCCGTGGGAACTCGTCCGACGCGGCAACCGGGACCAGATCAGTGCCGTCTTCGTCGCCGGACGCCTGCGCATGTGGCACGGCAGCCCGGTCGACTGGGACGGCCCCGCGCTGGTGCGACGGGCCACCGAACTGGCCCGCGCCACCGTCGCCCGGGCCGGTGTCACCCGGGTGCACCCGACGTCCACGGCGTCACGGGCGCTGAGCACGTCCCAGGAGCGGAGCACGGCACAGTGAGTACGGAGATGCTGGCGGTCCTCGCAGTGACGGTGGCCGTCGCCGCGTTCGTCCAGGGCAGCAGCGGCCTGGGCTTCGCACTGATCGTCGCGCCCGTGGCCGGGATCGTCGACCCCGGACTCGTCCCGGTCTTCGTCCTGGCCTCGATGATCCCGCTCAACGCCTACGTCGCCTGGCGCGAACGCGCGTCGCTCGACCTGCGCGGCGCCGGCTGGATCACCGGGGCGCGGCTCGCCGCCACCCCGGCCGGGCTGGCCCTGCTCTGGCTGATCCCGGAACGCAGCCTCGGCCTCTTCGTGGGCGTGGCCACGGTGCTCGCGGCCGTCGTCAGCCTGACCGCTCCCGCGTTCGCGCCCGGCCGGGTCGCGTACGTCGGCGCGGGCGCCGTCACCGGCCTGACGGAGACCGCGACCGGAGTCGGCGGACCGCCGCTCGCCCTGGTCTACCAGCACCGGCCGCCCGCCGAACTGCGCTCCACCGTCGCCGCGTGCTTCCTCGTCGGGGAAGTGGCCTCCCTGCTCCTGCTGTTCGCGACGGGCAAGGCACAGGCCGCGGAACTGGGCCGGGCGACCCTGCTGCTGCCGGCCATCGCCGTGGGCGCCTGGCTCAGCCGCCTGGTCCACCACCGCCTGGACGCGCGCAGGATGCGTCTGTTCGTCCTGGTCTTCGCGCTGGTCTCCGGCCTGGTCCTGATGTCGGGCGCCTGACATCCGCTCGGGGCCGGCCGTGCTTCGCCGGCTCAGGTGCGCACAGCCCGTACCGACGAGGCCCGGGCGATCACCCGCGGCGGCGGGGACACCACCACCGACTCGGCGGCGGTGTCCCCGCGCAGCCGCCCCAGCAGCAGCTCCACGGCGTCGCACGCCGCCCGGTCCAGGTGCAGGTCCACCGCCGTCAGGGGCGGCTCGCAGGTACGGGCCCGCAGACCGTCGTAGCGGGTGACGACCATGACGTCGTCCGGCACCCCGCGCCCGCTGTCCCGGATCGCCCGGACCGCGCCCACCGCGAACGCGTCGACCAGGGCGCACACCGCGTCGACCTCCGGATGCTCGGCGAGCAGGGCGAGGCAGCGTTCGTACCCCGCCTCCTCACCGCCCGCCTCCGGCACCTTCGCCACGACCGGCGTCCAGCCGTACCGCTCGGCGACCCGCTCGTAGGCGGCGAGCGCGTCGACGGACGAGTGCCGGGTGCCGGAGCCGACGATCAGCGCCGGCCGTTCGGCGCCCTGCTCGTGAAGGTGTGTGAGCAGCAGATCCGCCACCAGATCGCCGCGCAGGTCGACGTGGGGCGCGTCCTCGTCCGGCGACACGGGCCTGCCGAGCGCCACGTACGGCAGCCCGCGTTCGCGCAGCTGGGCGACGGCGGCGTCACCCACCTCCGGCTCCACCACGATGGCCCCGTCGATGTCGACGGAGTACAGCGCGGAGCCCGACTGGACGGGCGGCACGAGGACGAGGGCGTAGTCGTGGAGCAGCGCGCTCTCCGCGGCGGCCGCCGCGACCTCCATGTAGAACCCGAGGCGGGACGGCCCGCCGGCCACCGCGAAGGGCATCGAGGAGGCCAGCGCGATGGCCTTCGCCTGCCCGCGCCGCAGCCGCTGCGCCCGCAGGTTGGGGCGGTACCCCAGGTCCGCCGCGGCCTGCCTGACGCGCTCCCGGGTCCGGGGGTCGACCTTGCCGAGCCCGTTCAGGGCGTGCGACACGGTCGTGCGCGACACCCCGGCGACGCGGGCGACGTCGGCGATGGTCGGCGGCTTGGGGCCGGGGGCGGAAGTAGCCATCTGCGCGAAGACTCCTCGCTGGGCATGGACGGTTGACGCCGACCATCTTCGCCGACGCGCCGGCCACACCGCCGAGGCACCCGGTCCGGGACCCGGCTCAGCCGGCCCCGCCCGGCCGTCCGGGCGACGCCGCCGCGTCCGCGAACGGCGTGAAGTGGGCGGGCGGGTGGTCGATGGGAGGCAGATCGGTGCGCCATGAGGTCAGGATCTGGGCGCTGCATTCGAACAGTCCCGGCGGCAGCCCGTCCAGCGGCCACCAGCGCCAGCCGCCCACGCTCTCGCCCGGCCGGTCGTGGGGATCGCCCTGCCAGGCCGTGACGACGGCGCCCACGGTGACGCGCACCACGGCACCGACGTGGTCGACGAGCGTGCCCAGCAGCGTCACGTCCTCGGGGCGGGCGAGCAGCCCGGTCTCCTCGGCCAGCTCGCGCACGACCGTCTCCGGCAGGGACTCCCCGGGCTCGACGGTGCCACCGGGCAGCTCCCAGGTGCCGTGCCGGTGCCGGCCCAGCAGCAGACCGCGCGGCCCGAGCACGACGGCGCCGACGCCGATCGCGGCGTGGGGCACGGGCGGCCGGCCGGTCCGCGGCCGGCTGGACAGAGCGGGGGCGGACGGGGAGGCGGTGCGGTGCCGGCGGGCCCGGATCAGCTGAAGAACCCCCGGGTTGTCCTCGTCCGGTGCGTGAAGGAGCTCGGTTCCCTCCACCCTGAAGCCGTGCTCGCGCAGCAGCTCTTCCCACAAGCGGGGCTCGAGCACCCACATCAGGGTGGGAATCGGCTCCTCCCGCCGCAGCCGGATGAGCTCCGTGCGCGACACCACCTCATCGGACGGGCCCAGCCCGTCGGAGTCGGTGTGCAGAGCGGAGAAGACGAGGGGAGCGCCGTCGACCAGCCCGTCCCGCAGCGCCGGCAGCAGATGGCGGGGATCGATGCAGGCGAACGTGCGCAGACCGTACGCCGCGTCGTACGGCCGCACCCGCCGCAGGTGCTCGGCGACGTCCGCGAGGACGAACCGGACGCCGGGCTCCGAGCCGTGATCGTTCAGCGCACGCCGGTGCTGGGTGGGGGACAGGTCGACACCGTCCACGCGGGCGCCGTACGCGCGGGCCAGGTGGACGGCGTGGTGGCCGGGCCCCGATCCGACGTCGAGGACCCGCTTGCCCCGGATGTCGCCGAGCACCTCCGCCCCGGGACCCACGCCGGGCCAGAACCCCCAGTCGATGCGGTCCGGCACGGGAGGCGACCAGCCGCGGTCCAGCTGCCGCTGACCGTAGACCGTCCAGCTCTGCTCGTCGGCGGGGTGCGTCGTCACGGGCGGCTCCTTCTCGAGGTTCGGGCACGCAGGCGCTGTCAGGGCCGGAGGGCGTAGCAGCGGAAGCACGGATCGAGCTCGCTGACCCGCACCCTCGACCACCCTGCCGTGAGAAGTTCCACATCGGCCGCTCCCGCGTCCCAGGACCTCGGCGGCCCCTGTCCCGCGGTGTGCACGGAGGTCACCACCCAGAAGACGCCTCCGGGCGCGAGGAGGCGGCGCACCCGGGACAGGAAATCGGGCTTGTCGGCGGCCCAGCGGTAGACGAGCCGGCACGCGACGACTGCGAAGGCGGAACGCGGCAGCCGGTCGGGGGTGACGGCGTCGAAGTCCAGGACCCGCAGATCGAGTTCCGGGTTCCGCCGGCGGGCGGCGGCCACGGCGGTGGGGGAGCAGTCGATGCCGGTGGCCCGGTAGCCGAGCCGGTCCAGGTGTCCCGTGAGTTCCCCGTCTCCGCAGCCGATGTCGAGCGCCGGCCGGCCGCGGCCGGCACCGAGATGCCGGCGCATCGCCTCGGACTCGGCGTCGTCGATGGTGCGGTAGCGCCGGCCCCGCCGCCAGGCGGGCTCCCAGTACGAGACGGCGTCGCACGCCGGGTACGGCGTCTCGGTGGACGTCATGAGGGGAGGCCCGTGGACACGCGGACAGGGCATCGGCGGTGGGGCACCCGCGCCCCCGAGGAGGAACACATCGCTCTGAACAGTCCCCACTTCGGGTCGTCGTCACACGCTCCGGCGCGTGTGCGCCGGCGGCGGGGTCAGCAGTCCCCCGTGCGGCTCGACACCGCGAAGGTGAACTCGGGCAGCTTCACGGCCGCCGCGTCGCCGGAGAGCCCGGGGGCCACCGTGTCCGCCCATCCGGTGAGCGTGCGCTCGACGTGCATGCAGAAGGAGGCGCCGGTTCCGTCGGCCGTGATGCGGTAGTGGGCCTCGTCGGAGGTCGTCGACCCCGTGAGGGTGGCGTGGACGCCGAGCTGCGGGGCGTCGCCGCCGCCGTGCTCGACCACCTCCTGCTCGACCGTGGTGGCGTACTCGCCGTCGAAGTCGGCGGGTGTGTCGCCGTCGAGCGGGCCGCCGTGGACGGAACTGCCGTCCAGCGCACGGGTGGCTCCCTCGACCGCGCTCGTCAGCTCGTCCTCGCTCCAGCCGGTGTCGTCCTGCACGGCGATGCCCTGGATTCCGATGACGACGGCGACCACGGCCACGACGACCAGGACGACGCGTGCCGCCGTGAAGGCGGCGTCCGGCAGGTCCGGGGCCGAGGGGTTCAGCGACGCGCGCCAGGAGCGGACCCGGTCCGCCTTGGCGCAGGCCATCAGGAGCAGCAGCGCCGCGAGCACGAAGATGAAGACGGTCATCCCCGTCAGTTGGGACATGCGCGGCCCTCCAGCCCTTCCCGCCCTTGCCGCGCCACGCGCGCGGCACGCCCAGGATGATCGCAGACCCGTCCGCGGACGGGACGGCCCGGGGGCCGCGTGACGTGGTCAGGCGGGCGTGGTGGCGAAGGGGCCGCCGTCCGCGAAGGCGATCCGCGCGAAGTTCTCGCCGATGCGGCGGTGCCCGGCGGGGTCGGGGTGGACCTCGTCCGGCAGCGGGCACTCCGCGTAGTCCTTCTCGCCGTACAGCTCGCGCCCGTCGAGGTGGTGCAGGTGCGGGTCCTCGGCGGCCCGCTGCGCGACGATCCGGGCGAGGGCGTCTCGGACGACGTTGAGCGTCAGGCGTCCGGCGGCGCGTTCGGCGGGGTCGCCCGTGGCCCTGAACCGCAGTGTCCCGCCGTCGAAGTCGGGGGCGAGCGGCCCGGGGGTGTCCTCCTGGACCGGGCACAGCAGGGGCGACACGACCAGCAGCGGCGTGGCCGGATGCCCCTCGCGGACGGTGTCGAGGAAGCCGTGCACCGCGGGGACGAAGGCGCGCAGGCGCATCACGTCGGCGTTGACGACGTTGATGCCGATCTTGAGGCTGATCAGGTCCGCGGGGGTGTCCCGGACGGCGCGGGCGGTGAACGGATCCAGCAGCGCGCTGCCGCCGAAGCCCAGGTTGACCAGCTCCACCTCGCCCCGGCTCGCGGCCAGGGCCGGCCAGGTGGCGGTGGGGTGGGCGGCGTTCGAGCCGTGGCTGATGGAACTGCCGTGGTGCAGCCACACGCGGCGCCCGCGGTCCGCCGCCGCCTCGACCGGGGCGTCGGTGTGCAGCGCGATCAGCTCGGTGGTCTCCGTGTGCGGGAGCCAGATCTCGACGTCCTTGTCCCGTGCCGGCAGACCGGTGAACCGGGCGGTGCCTGGAGGCCCTTCGCGCAGTTCGGCGCGCTGGGTGACCAGGTCGACGACCGTGCGGACGTTGCCGCCGGCCACGGTCGCCTGGGCGGCGAGGCGGCCGTCCACCAACAGGTCGTAGACACCGTCCGCCGGGGCCGGAAGCCCTCGGTAGGCGCGCTTGGTGGGCAGGGTGACCAGTTCGACGGTGGTGGCCCGGGTGCGGAAGACCAGCCGTACGCCGGAGGGCTGGCTCTCCGCCACGGCCAGCTGGTCGTCGGGGATCTGGCGGCGGGCCCGGGCGGGCAGCCGGTGCGGCAGCAGGCCGTGCGCGGTCGGCTCGACGTCGAGGGCGCCGCGCAGAAGGTCCGCGGTCACGGGCGTGGTGACCCGGTCGTGGCCGGTGTCGTGGTCAGTGCTCATGGCCTCGGTTCCGTAGAAGTGCGTCGAGCGAGTCGAGGACCCAGGTCCAGGACTCCTGCGAGTCGACCGCGGTGTGGCTGAAGCCGCCGGCCATCTCCAGGCTGACGTAGCCGTGGAAGACGCTGCCCAGCATCCGGACCGCATGTGTCTGGTCCGGCTCCGTCAGGTCGTAGCCGCGCAGGATCGCCCGGGTCATCTGCGCGTGCCGGACACCCGCGCTCGCGGCCGCCGTCTCGGGGTCGAGCCGGAGCCGGGCGGCGTCGTAGCGGCCGGGGTGCTCCCGGGCGTAGCCCCGGTAGGCGTCCGCGAAGGCGGCCAGCGCGTCCCGCCCCGCCCGCCCGGCCAGCGCGGCGGCGACCCGGTCGGCGAGTTCCTCCAGGGCGAACAGGGCGATCCTCGTCCTCAGGTCCTGAGAGTTCCTCAGGTGCGAGTACAGGCTCGCGACCTTGACGTCGAACCGCCGGGCGAGCGCCGAGACGGTCACCCGGTCGAAGCCGACCTCGTCGGCCAGTTCCGCACCGGCCCGCGTCAGACGCTCCGGCGTCAGCCCTGCTCGCACCATCATCCGCCTCCCCTTTTCCACCGAGACCCATTGTGTATCTGCCTAATGTCTTTAGGCAAATGGCTGGAGTTCTCGGCAGTGGCCTTCAGGTCGCGCGGCGGTGCTTCGAGGCCGGCGGCGAGGTTCACGGCCGCGACAGGGTGCCGGCTGCGACCCACGGATTGCGTGATACCTTCTAACGAAACTTCGCGCATATATCCATCCGGTCGAGAGAGGGTGCGGGCCATGGAGAAGGCGCAGGCGAGGACACCGCGGGAGCGCTACCGCGCCGAGGTGCGGGCGGAGATCAAGGAACGTGCCTGGGAGCAGATCGCCACGGCGGGAGCGTCCGCGCTCTCCCTCAACGCGATCGCCAAGCAGATCGGCATGAGCGGGCCCGCGCTCTACCGTTACTACGCGGGACGCGACGACCTGATCACCGAGCTCGTCACCGACGCCTACCGCGGCCTCGCCGAGGCCTGGGGCGAGGCCCGACGGGCCGGCGCCGGCCCGGCCGGTCTGGCGCACGCCCTGCGCGGCTGGGCTCTCCAGCACCCCCAGCGGTACTTCCTCATCTACGGCACCCCCGTGCCCGGCTATCACGCGCCGGAGGAGACCGTCACCATCACCTCGGAGATGATGTCGATCCTGCTCGACGCCTTCATGGCCCTGCCGGGCAACAGCCCGCAGGGGCCCTTCGACACGCACCTGGAGACCCACCGGGACTGGGTCCGCGGCCACCCAGCCGGCCCCCCGGTCCTCCACGAGGCCCTGGCCTTCTGGACCCGTCTGCACGGAGTCCTCTCCCTGGAACTCGCGGGTCACTTCGCCGCCATGGGCTTCGACCCCGCCCTGCTCTTCGAGGCGGAACTGGACGACCTGCTGGCCCGCCGGACCTGACGCCGCGCACGGCGGGGCGAGGCGGCTTCACCGACGGCCGGCGTGGACGCGGCGGTGGCTCCAGACGAGCAGGGTGAGGAGGACGAGGCCCGAGAGGATCAGGCTCGCCCCCGTGGCCCACCCGGCGAACGGGACCTCGGGCACCAGCCCCCACACCAGGCCCGCGCCGATGAGGCACAGTCCCGCCAGGACCGAGCCGGCGACCCGCCACGGCGAGGACACGCTCTCCTCGGCCGCACGCATCGCCTGCCTGCGGGCGGGGGCGACGAACCGGTCCACCGCCGGTACGGCGCGGGACAGCAGCACCACCCCGGCGAACACGAGCAGCAGCCCCGGCCCGGGCAGCACCAGCAGCGCCGCACCGACGAGCACCAGCACCGCGCCGAGGACGCCCAGCGTCACCCGCCGGACCGAATCGACGCTTCGAGCCATGTCCTCCCACTCTCCTGAACTCGGCACGGACGGCGGGTACCCGGCGGCGTCCCGGTGACGACGTCGTCCCACGCGCCCTGCGTGCGTCGCGGCGGCGGCGCGTCAGGGCACCGGAGCCGGCGCACGCCGGATCGGCATCATCGTCTCGACCGGGCCCTGCGCCAGGTGCTCCAGGACCAACCGGTTGACCAGGGCCGGCTTCTCCAGCGGGACCAGGTGGGACGCTCCGGGGACGACGGCCAGCCGCGCGTCGGGGAGCGCGCGGTACAGGGCGTTCGTGTGCTCCAGCGTCATCATGTCGTCGTCGCCGACGAGGACGAGGGCGGGCGCCCGGACGCGGGCCAGGTCCTCGACGGAGAGCGTCGGCTGGGTGCGCCACATGTCGGTGAGCTTCGCGGCGACGACCGGCCAGTGGTCCGCGCCGTCCGGAGCGACGGCCGCGTACAGCTCGCGGAAGAACGCGAGCTCGGCGCTGTCCGGCGTCATCGCGTCGAGCATCGCCGGCTCCACGAAGGACTCGGGTCCGGGGCGGAAGCTGGCGCCGATCAGCACGACTCTGCGGACCAGGTCGGGTCGTGCGGCGGCGACCAGCAGCGCGACGACGGCCCCGTCGCTCCAGCCGACGAGGTGGGCCGCGCCCCCGACGACCGTCTCCAGGAAGTCCACCGTGTCGGCGGCCATGTCCTGATAGGTGAGCGGCCCCGGTACGTCAGGGGTGCGCCCGTGCGCCCGCCGCTCGGGCAGGAAGAGACGGTACGCGGCGGCGAGGTCGGCGCGCTGCGCACCCCAGGTGTCATTGGTGCAGAAGCCGCCGTGCAGCAGGACCAGCGGATCGCCGCTCCCCTCGGTCTCGTACCAGGTCCTGACCCCAGGAAGGTCCGCGTAGTCACCCATCGTGTCCCGGCCCTTCTCCGGACGGCTGTCCTCGCGCGGCCAGTCTCCGCCGCGGTCCCGGCGCCCGCAACAGCGTGCGGCCCCCCGGCCGGTCAGCCGATGGTGACGACCCGTGCCCAGGCCGGGGGCGTGTCCGGGACGTAGTCGGGGTCGTTCTCGTCGTGGCCGTCGGCCGGACGGGGGAAGAGCCCCACCACCGTCCGGCACGGAGGCTGCTCCGACGGCCACGGCGTCTGACCGTCCGTCAGCGCGACGATCACGTCCGGGCGGGGACGGGAGCGCAGCGCCCGCGCGAACCCGGAACGCAGATCCGTTCCGCCACCACCGATCAGCTCCATGTTCCCGGCGCGGCAGAGCTGGACGGCGACACCGGCCGCCGCGTCGCAGGAGATCACCGAGACCAGGTCGCGCCGCCCTCCCACAGCCTGCGCGATCGCCGCGACCTCCAGCAGCGCACTGCCCAGCTCCGCGTCGCTCACCGATCCGGAGGTGTCGATCACGACACAGACCCGGGGCGGCGTCCGGCGCAGGCTCGGCAGCAGCACCCCGGGCAGACTCGCCGAGCGCCGGGACGGGCGCCGGTAGCTGTGGTTCTCGCCCACCCCCGGCCCGCCGGCCGCCGAGCGGACCGCCGCCCCGAGCAACTCCCGCCACGGCTGCGGCGGATGGAAGGCCTCGTCCGCCCAGCGACGCCACCCCTCCGGCGCCTCACCGGGCCGTCCCCTGATCCCTTCCGCGACCCGGAAACGGACCGCGTCCCGCTGCTGTCTGCTCAGCCCGTGAGCGCCCTCGGGCCCCAGCTCCCACGGCCGCTCCTGCCCGTCCGCGCCACTGCCGCAGTCCAGCCAGGCCAGGTCCCCGGAGAGCCCGGCCATCGACGCGGTCCGCAGATACTCCTCCATCAGCAGGCCGGAGGGCAGCCGCAGCAGCGACGGCACCACCACGCCCCTCGGCCGGGGCAGGCCGTCTCCGTAGATGTCGTCGTTGATCTCGAAGTCGGCGGCGATGTTGCGGCGCCGCGGCTCGCCCGGCCCGTTCTCCTCGTGCCGGCGCGCATACCGCTCGCTGCGCCCGTGGTGGTCCCGCAGCAGGTGGGAGACCTCGTGGACCCATACACCCGCCAGTTCCTCCACGGGCAGGCGCGCCACGAAGGCGGGGGAGACGTAGCAGCGCCAGTGCGCGTCCACCGCCATCGTCGGTACCGACCGGTCCTCCACCACGTGCAGCGCGAAGAGCGCGTCGGCCAGGTAGGGACGGACCTTGACGGCGTGCAGCCGGGCGGCCAGCAGCTTCTCCGTGTCCAGCCGGAGCCCCGGCCGCTCGGGCTCCGCACCGGTCCCGGTGCCGGTCCTGACGCCGGCCCCGGTGCCGGTCCCGGGCCAGGTGTCCGGCAGCGTGGTCCGCACCGGGCGCGGTGGTGCGACCGGCGACATCGGATACGGCACCGGCCGTTTCCCCCCGGCGGCCACCGGCGGCAGCGGACGCGGCTCCGGTCGCCGCACGGCCCCCGTCACCGGCGTGCTTCCGCCGCGACCGCGGTGCCGGACGCCCCGGTGACCCGCTCCACCGACCGGTCCGCCCGCCGGGCCAGGCCGATCACGCCGGCCAGCCGCTCCACCGCCTCCGGTACCTCCCAGTCGTCGCGCCGCAGCGCCGCCAGCGCCGTCGCCGGGGCGACCAGCAGATCCGGTGCGCCGGTCTCCAGCGCCCGCACCAGCACCGCCCAGCCGGCCTCCCACCGCTCCCGCCGTGGCCGGGCCCCGACGGCGGCGACCACCGCCTCCAGCGTCGCCTGCCGCAGGTCACCGCGCTCGGGCAACTCGGCGGCGGCCGGGTCCGCGAGCAGTGACTCCGGGTCAGGCAGGTCCATCCGGTCCAGATGGGCGAGGAACTCCAGGCCCGGCCCGTCCCCCACCGCGCCCCGCACCAGCAGCGCCAGCACGTCCCGGGAGACGGAGGCGGCCGTCGCGAAGGCCAGCAGCGTCAAGGTGGCGTCCCAGCTGCGCGGCGAGGGCCAGGCACCGCCGCGCCGTGCGTCGCTGCGGGGCAGCCGGTGGATCAGCGTCGGCCGGGCCTTCAGGAACCCGCAGACCGCGCGCCGGGCGAAGGCCACCGCCTCCGGGAGCCGCTCCGCCGCCGGCCGGGGCAGCTCCGCCCGTGGCCAGACCCCGCCCAGTCCGCGCACCACCACCTCCGGGTCGTGCGCCCAGTACAGGTGGACGAACCGGTTGGCCAGCGGAGGGCTCAGCTCCCACCCGTCCGCCGCCGAGGCCCGTGGATTGGCGGCGGCCACGATCCGTACGCCCGGCGGCAGCTGCAGCGCACCGACCCTCCGTTCCAGGACGACCCGGAGCAGCGCGGCCTGGACGGCCGGCGTGGCGGTGGAGAGCTCGTCCAGGAAGAGCAGGCCGCGCCCGGCCCGCACCAGTTCCACGGCCCACTGCGGTGGCGCCATCGGCACGCCCTGCACGGCGGGGTCGTCACCCACGATGGGCAGCCCGGAGAAGTCGGACGGCTCGTGGACGCTGGCGATCACGGTGGTCAGCGGCAGGCCGAGGGAGCCGGCGAGCTGGGTCAGGGCGGCGGTCTTGCCGATGCCCGGCTCGCCCCAGAGCAGGACGGGCAGGTCGGCGGCGACGGCCAGGGTGAGGGCCTCGAGGCCGTCGTCGGGACGCGGCTCCGTGGTCGTCGTCCGCAGAAGGGACAACAGGGCGTCGGCCACGACGAGTTCGCAGTCGGTGGTCGCGGCGGGACCGGGCAGGGAGGTACGGGGCGTCATGGGCATCACCTGGGTGTGCGAGAGGGCGCGGCACGGGGGCCGGAGCCGAAGGGAAGAGGGCGAGGGGAGGGCCGGTCAGGAGAAGAGGCCGGTCCGGGGCCGGACCCGGCTGTCGCGCTTGCGGCGCATCGCGAGCGGCATGCGCCGGTCCACCCGGGGACGGCGCCCCGGGTGCGCCTTCCCGGCGGCCGGGTGCACGGCGACCAGTCCCGAGCGGAAGAGGCCGTGATCGACACGACGGTCCGCGGCCGACTCCAGTACGTCACGGAGCGGCCCGTCGCGCAGGACCGCTTCCGGGCCGAGCAGCGCCTCGACCACGGCCAGCGCCCCGACGGCGTCACCGTGGGTGAGACGTTCCCGGACCGCGGGCAGCGCCTCGGGGCTGCGGTGCACCGCGTCGATGGCGCGCAGACAGGGCAGCGGCGGCCCGCCGAGCGCCACCAGCAGCTCCTCCCGCCGCACCTGTTCCGCGTCGTGGTCGATCGCCGTCAGCACCCCGTCCCGCAGGCCGATCCGGTGGACCTCGCCCCGGCATTCCACCCGGTGCGGATCACCGGACTCGCGGACGAGGCCGGCCCGCGTGACGGAAGCCGTGGACGGTGATCCCACCCCCGTCAGCGCCGCGGCGACGAGCGGGTGCAGCTGTCCGGCCGCGACGAGACCCGCCCGCAGCAGCTCCAGGTCCGGCAGGACCCGTGCCGCGGCCTCCGGCAGCACCGGGAACGCCGCGGCCTCCTGCGGCGGCAGCGTCCCGGACAGGGGCCGGAGCGTCGGGGCGTGACTGTCGTCGGGAGCGACGAGCCGGAACACGGCGCGATTCCGGCGCGCGAGCCGTACGGCGAAGGCGCCCCGCGAGCGCCCCTCGGCCCGCAGCAGACGCTCCGCCTCGTCGGCCCAACGCCCCACGGCCCACGATCCGTCGGGCAGGTCGAGGACGGAGGTGTCCCCGCCACCACCCGACGGCTCCCGGGCCGCGCCGCACCGCCGGGCCAGCTCGCCGCTCCGCCCGGCGTCCCAGAGGTGCCGGTGCAGGTCGAGCCGGAAACGCCGGTCGGGATGCGGATGCGGGTGACGTCCGCGGGTGTCACCGCCGGAGCCGTCCCACAGGGTCAGGGACATGCGCTGTCCGGCGTCCGCCCGGGCGGGCGGTGTCCGTACCACCAGGTGGAGCGTCGTGGGACCGGCGGCGCGGTAGCGGGCGAGAGTGAGCGTGAGGCCGGGTCGCAGCCGCCCGTCGGGGGCGATCCGGGGCATGTGCCAGCGCAGCAGATCCGGCGCCAGCCGGCGCAGGTCCGCCCGGAGGCGCTGGGCGAGGTCGGTGCCGTGGCGGTCGCGCACGGCGCGCAGATCGAGGTCGGCGTCGATGCGGGCGGCGGCACAGGCCCCCGCCCAGTCACCGACCGCACGCCGTGCGGTCGCGGTCTCGATCATGGACGGTGGCACGGCGTACGCGCGCACGCGCTGCCACATCGGCAGGTGGTCCGGAAGGCCGTTCGCGAGGTGATGTGCCATCAGCACTCACCCGAGGCGAACGATTCCCCCCATCCGTACGAGAAGAAGTTCATCATCGCGGGCATCGTAACCACCCCGGTGACGGGCTGTCATTCCCTATTTCCGCGCGGCCGGGTCCTCAGGCGTCCTGCGGATACCAGCGCAGTTCCACGGTGTTGCCGTCGGGGTCCGCCACGTACAGCGAGACGGCTGTGCCCCGGGCACCGAAGCGCTCGCCGGGGCCGTCCAGGACGGTGAACACGCCGGAATCGACGACCTGCCGCCAGTCGAGGGGCTCGACCACCAGGCAGATGTGGTCGACGTTCGAGCCCTGCGGGCCCTCGGCGGGGCCCTGCGCCTCGACGAGGTCGATGATGGTGCCGGGGCTCACCCGCACCGAAGGGAAGGGTGCCCGGCCGGCCCGCCACTCCTCGACCCGTACGGGCTCGAGCCCCAGCGGGCCGGTGTAGAAGGCGAGCGAACGCTCGACGTCGGCGACGTTCAGGACGAGGTGGTCGAAGGCGATCACGCGCATGGGTGTCTCCGCAGGTGAAGGCGCCCGGGGGCGCCGAGGGGGGCGATCCGGGGTCGCTCCCGGCCGGGTTCCAGCATGGCCGAGCACCGATCCAGCGGTCCAACGCATGTTTGTCATCCGATCCATCGTGCTTCACGATCCACGCATGGATCTCCAGCAGATGCGCTACGTCCTCGCGGTCGCGGAGACCGCCGGCTTCACCCGTGCCGCCGAACGGTGTCACATCGTCCAGTCCGCGCTCAGCCACCAGATCGCCCGGCTGGAGAAGGAACTGGGCGCCCGGCTGTTCGAGCGGACCAGCCGCCGGGTGCGGCTGACCGCCGCGGGAGAGGCGTTCCTGCCGGCCGCCCGCGAGGCCCTGGAGGCGGCGGAGCGGGCCAGGGCGGAGGTGGCGGCGGCCACCGGCGAGATACGGGGCAGACTCACCGTCGGCTCGATCCCCACGGTCGCCGCCGTCGATCTCCCGGCACTGCTCCACGACTACCGCCGGCGCTACCCCCAGGTGAGGATCACCCTCCGCGCGGGCTCCAGCGAGCGCCTCGTCGAGCAGGTCCGCGAGGGCACACTCGACGCGGCCTTCCTCGGTGTGCAGCCGGGGTTCCGGCTGGAGGGCGTCCACGACGAGGAACTCGCCCACGGCCGGCACGTCGCCGTGGTGGCACCGGACCACCCGCTGGCGGCGAAGGACGAGGTGGACCTCCGCCACCTCGCCGACGAGGAGTTCGTGGACTTCGCCGAGGGCAGCGCCGCCCGTGCCCAGTCGGACCAGGCCTTCGCTGCGGCAGGTCTGCGCCGTGAGGTCACCTACGAGGTGTCCGGCGTCGAGCTGATGATCCGGATGGTCCGCCACGGGCTGGGCATCGCCCTGCTGCCCGCGGCGTTCACGACCCAACTGCACGGGCTGCACCGCGTGGCCATCACCGACGGGCCGGTACGGGTGGAACACCTCGTCCGGCGCCGTACCACGCCGTCCCCCGCGGCCGCCGCATTCCTCTCCCTGCCCGGCCTCCGCGCCGCCCGCCCGCCGGCGTAGCGGGCCGGCCGGCCCCCCGGGCTGTGAACGACGCCCGCCGAACTCCCAGTCGCGGACATCGATGTCCGCGTACCGGTCCTCGGTCAGGAAAGACCGGGCCGCCTCCGGGTCCGGGGCGCGGACCAGCAGCGCCGTGCCCAGCCAGGCGGCACCGTCGTCGGACAACAGCGGCCCGTGGGCGATCAGTTCGTCCGCGCCGGGCGGTACCGCGAGGTCGGCGGCCTGCCCCGCGCCGAATCCGAGCACCGGGAACCGGTCGCCGCCGGTCCGGCCGCCGGGGAACTCCCACATGGCGCGCCCCAGGGTCTTGCGCCGGCGCCGTAGCAGCACGTCCCGGTGGACACCGGCCTGATGGTTCGGCTCGTCGAAGGCGAAGGCCCGGGCGGCGGCGTCGGGCAGGTCGAGTACGTGCAGGCTTCCCGTGGGGTCTCGCCGTCGGCGGCGACGGTCGGGCCGCGGGCGATCATCTCCTGCGCGTGCCGGTCCGTGGAGGACCAGTGCTCTTCCGCCAACTCGTCGCGCAGTGCCGCGGACCCGGGCCGGTCACGGTGGTGGCAGAGAATCTCCATATCCGGTGATCTACAGGGGGCGGCAGGTCGAGGGGGTTCAGCTGCGGCGGCCGCTCGGCGGCCGGATCAGCGGCCGCCGTCACCGTGCGGCCGGCCCAGAGTGACGGTGCGGGATCCCGGAGCGAAGCCGGCCAGGGAGAGCTCCCACTCCTCCTCACCGGGCCAGTGGTACGTCACGCGGCCCTCGGCGGGGCGGTAGTGGGCCGTGTACACGGTGCCCAGCCACTCGTCGTACGCGTACTGGTAGAGCGGCGGTCGCAGCATCGCGGCGACGTCGGCTCCCGCGGCCCGCACGGCGGCCAGCCGTTCCTGTGTCCGGCTGAAACGCTCCTGCTCGTCCGGCACCGGCAGATGCTGATGATTGGCGGCACAGGAGTCCGGCGTCTCGATGAGCGCGATGTCGGGGCCCACGTGGACCGTCGCCGTGCGCTCCGGATCGACGAGGGTGACGTTCTGCGGGATCGCGACCGGTATGACGCGCAGCCGCTCCACCGCCTCGTCGACGGTACGGCACGTCTCCAACAGGTAGCGCAGCACGATGGGAAGGGCGAATCCGGGCCCGTGGACGAACCGGCCGCCGAAGGTGAGCGACACCGCGAGACCGGCGTCGTTCATGCCGTCCAGCAGCCCCCACCCCGCTTCCTGCATGCCGATCACCGGGCGCAGGAAGCGGGAGGAGACGACGGTGCCTTCGCAGGCCTCGGGGGCGAAGTCGTAGTTCCTGAGCAGAGTGCCTCCGGTCCCGGTCTGGGTGCAGCCGGAGAAGAACGGGCGTACCGCCGCCAAGGTGAGGAACGTCCTGGCCCAAGGCCGGTCGAGCTGGCCGGCGAGCCGGTCCAGTGCCGGAACCAGTTCGGGCATGTGCGTCTCGAACAGCCGCTGGGCCCGGGCCGAGCCCTCCGGGGTACGGGCCTCATCGGTGAGCCAGTCCTCGGCGGCGGCCATCGCCGGGCGGACGTGCCCGGCCCATCTTCCGTCACCGCCGTCACCGATCTCGACGGCGTGGAACGTCTTCACGTGGTGGCTCATGACGTCGGACTCAAGCCCTTTCCGAGCCGTCATGTCAACACCGCACGCGACGGCGTACGGTGACGCGCGGTCAGGACGACGCGTCCGACCGCCGGTGGGCCGCAGCGGCGTCGGCATCCTGGCGACAGGCCGCGTCGTGCAGGCCGCCCAGTGAGGTCCACCACCGCTCGCAGCAGTCGTGGACGGCGGCGCGGTGGGCCGCCGCGGACCGGGTGCACCCCGGCCCGTGCGCGAGCGTGCCCGCGGAGCGCCAGAAGGCGCAGCACGGTGCCGGGGCGGCGAGTGGTCCCGCCGGGAGGGGCCGGGCGAGCCGCTCGGCCCGCAGCGCCCGGGTGATCCGCCGCTGGTGCTGCGCACGGGCATCGGCGGCACACCAGGCGAAGACGGCCACGCCGATGAGGCCCGGCAGGGACAGCAGCGGATGGTACGCGGCCGCGTAGCCGGCGCACCCGAGAAGCAGGACGGCGACCGCGCCGCACGCGCGGGCGGTGTGCAGGGTCGGCAGCACGAGGACTCCCACTGGTCGGCGACGTCAGGGCTCGGGATCCCGTATGCCCCGTCGTCACCGCCGTACGTCCGGGTCGCCGCACGACGGAACAGGCGCGGGAACCGCGACCGCGGCTCCCGCGCCTGCCGGCGTCACCCCGCCGCGGACGCCGCCCGGCGACGGGCCACGCCGCGCAGGAAACGATCCCGCTGTGCGGGGTCGACGGCCAGATCCACCCCGACCCGGGCCAGGGCGGTCGCGCCGTCCAGGACGGCGCGGTCGGCACCGGGGCCGGTCCCGTGGCGGGCGAAGTCCTCGGCGTGCTGGAGGGCACCCGCGGTGTCGTACCCGATGCAGGGATGGAGGGACGGCACGACGCGGGACACGTTGCCCATGTCGGTGGAGGCCATCGGCTCACCGTGGCGGGCCACCGGCTCCCGGCCGCGGTCAAACGCATGGGGCACCTGCTGGACGCCGGCGGCCGTCGCACGGGGACACGGGCGATCAGGGTCTGGTGGGCCGGCCGGTCCACCCGGTTCCGTACGGGGCCGCGGCGACCGGGTCCGCGGGCTCCCCGACGGATGCCGGTGCCGACCGCCTCGAAACGGGGGCGCCCCCCGGGTGATCCGGGACGCAAGTGCAGCCATGCCAGATGCGGAGATGTCCGGTTCTCGCCGGTCCGCGGTAAATGCCTGGACCCGTGGCCCCGCCTGACGGGAGACTGCCTGCTTCCGAACCTCCGGGAGCGTGATGGGAACGACGGACACACCGGCGCCGACACCGGGCAGGAGCGCGGTCGTTCTGGCGCTGCGCCGCTACGGCCGGGAACTGCTGCGACTACGCCGGTCGGCCCTGCCCGCGCTGCTGCTGCCGGCCGTGGGCAACATCGGCATCCGCTACGTCGCACCGCTGCTGATCGCCAAGCTGGCGGGACAGGCCGCCGGCGACGGCGGACTCACCCTCGCCCCGGCGCTGCCATACGTGCTGGGCTTCGGGGTGACCCTGCTGCTGGCCGAGGCCGTGTGGCGGGTCGGGCAGCACTGTCTGAACCGGGTGGACGCCCTCGGCATGGAACACCTGTACGTGGAGGGCATGGACGAACTCCTCGCGAAGGACGCGGCGTTCTTCCACGACAACTTCGCCGGGTCCCTGACCAAACGGGTGCTGAGCTTCGGCAAGCGTTTCGAGGACTTCGTCGACACGGTGACGTACCGGATCGTGGGCAGTCTCGTGCCCCTGGTGTTCGGTGCCGTGGTGCTGTGGAGCTACGAACCGATGCTCGTCGCCGGCCTGCTCGCCATGATCGCGCTGACCGTCCTCGCCGCGACCCCGCTGATCCGCCGCCGGCAACGGCTCGTCAACGACCGTGAGGCGGCGATCGCCCGGGTCTCCGGCCACGTCGCCGACAGCCTGACGAACATGGAGACCATCCGGGCGTTCGCGGCCGAGCGGCGGGAGGCCGAGGAGCACCGCAGCCGGGTCGCGGACTCCCGGCGCCTGACCCTGAGGTCCTGGGACTACGGCAACCTGCGCGTCGACACCCTGATCGCCCCCATGTCCGTGCTGACCAACGTGCTGGGTCTCGTGACCGCCATCGCCTTCGGCAGCCCGGACCAGGGGGTGGAGGAGGTCGTCGTCGCCTTCACCTACTACTCCAACGCGACCCAGATCATGTTCGAGTTCAACCAGATCTACCGGCGCCTGGAGAGCTCGATGACCGAGGCCGCCCAGTTCACGGAGCTGCTGCTGGACCCGCCCACGGTGCTCGACCCGCCGGCGCCGGAACCGCTCCTGCCACGGGACACCGGCATCCGCTTCGAGGCGGTGACCTTCTCCCACGCCGGAGCGAAACCCATCTTCCAGGGACTCGACCTGGACGTGCCCGCGGGCGCACGCATCGGACTCGTCGGCAGGTCCGGCGGCGGCAAGACCACCCTCACCCGACTCCTGCTGCGGATGTCGGACATCGACGGCGGGCGCATCCTGATCGGCGGTCAGGACATCAGCCGGCTGCGCCAGTCCGACCTGCGCTCACTGATCGCCTACGTACCGCAGGAACCCGCCATGTTCCACCGCAGCCTGCGGGAGAACATCGCCTTCGCCCGGCCCGGCGCCACGGACGACGAGATCCACGCGGCGGCCGCGGCCGCGCACGTCACCGAGTTCGCCGACCAACTCCCCGACGGTTTCGCGACGTTGGTGGGGGAGCGGGGGGTCAAGCTGTCGGGCGGCCAGCGCCAGCGCGTCGCCCTGGCCCGGGCCATCCTGCGTGACGCCCCCGTCCTGCTGCTCGACGAGGCGACCAGCGCGCTGGACTCGGAGAGCGAACTCCTCGTCCAGGACGCTCTGTGGCGGCTGATGGACGGGCGGACGGCCCTCGTGGTCGCCCACCGGCTGAGCACCGTCGCCGGCATGGACCGGCTCGTCGTCCTGGACCGCGGCAGCGTCGTCGAGCAGGGCACCCACGAGGACCTGCTGGCGGGGAACGGCGCGTACGCCAAGCTGTGGCGGCACCAGTCGGGCGGCTTCCTCGGGGAGAGCGCCGACGAAGCCTGCGGGCCGGTCCCGGGAGCCGGTCCGGGCGGGCTGCCCGGACCGGCCGAGCCGGCGCCGACGTAGCCGAGCAGCCCGGGTCCCGCGTGCTCGGTCAGGGCCGGGGACCGGTGACGGCGCCGTGCGTCAGATCCCGCACGTGGGGGCCGACCAGTAAGGCGACGGGTCGAAGGCAACGTGGGTGTGGTCGTTGTGGCCGGGGTAGCCCGGGCCGAGGATCTCCGAGAAGCCGTGCGTCCTGGCCTGCTGGGCGAGCCGGCAGAAGGACGGCGAGCCGACCAGGTCGGCCGCGTCGCCGTACAGGTGACGGCTGGTGGCCGAGCCGCCGACCGCGTTGTTGCACGCGCGGGAACGGAAGCCGCTGGAGATGGTGATCGGGACGTCGCCGAGGGCGTGCCGCATCGCCTCCAGCTTCCACATGGTCTTGAGCGCGTTCGACTTGGCGGTGGCCGCGGAGACCGCGCCGCCGGACCAGTCGGAGTTGCACTTGTTGAGCTCGGCGTAGGTGAAGTGGACGGGCGTGCAGTCGGCGTCCTGGAGCGTGTAGATCTTGCTGAAGGTCGCGGGTCCGGCGACCCCGTCCGCGCTCAGTCCGTACGCGGCCTGGAACTTCTTGACGGCGGCGGCGGTCCGCGCGCCGTACTGGCCGTCGTAGGAGAGCCGTTCGCCGGAGGTCACCCAGCCGGCGACCCGGATCTGGAGCTGGGTCACGTCGCTGCCGGAGGATCCCTGGGAGAGCGTGCGGTTCCACGTGTAGCAGGAGTCGGCGTGCGCCGTGCCGGCGGTGGCACCCATTCCGACCGCCGTGCCAGCCATGAGCATGACAAGCGTGAGAAGTGAACGTGACATACGTCTGAACATCCCGGCCTCCCGACCGCTGAGCCGACGACAACAACCGCAGCCCAGCGTGCGGCACCGGGCTACGCGCGTCAATGGCGCCCCCAACGGGTGAATCCGGCCCTTCGCCGACCGGTGGGCGGCGGGCGGCGGGAAGGCCACCCGTACACCGACGAGCGAGGGTCACGGAGCGTCCCCATGCCGAAGTTCCTCATCCAGGCCACCTACACGTCCGAGGGCTCCAAGGGCCTTCTCGCGGAGGGCGCGAGCGGCCGCCGCGCCGCCGTCGAACAGGCGGTCACCGGCCTCGGCGGTCGGGTCGAGGCCATGTACTACGCCTTCGGGGAGGACGACACCGTGCTCATCGTCGACTTCCCCGACGCGGTCTCCATGGCCGCCGTCAGCCTCGCCGTCAAGGCCGGCGGCGGCCTGCGGACCCGGGCCACCCCGCTCCTCACCGTCGAGGAGATCGACGAGGCCGCCCGGCGCGAGGTCGCCTTCCGCGCCCCCGGCACGTGACAGCGGGCCGCACCCCGGATGGGTGAGCACCGTGACGGACGGCGTCACCGCCAGGGGCACACTGGCGGCATGGCGATCCCTGGCCCCGCGAGTACGCCGGTGCGCCGGCTCCCCGCGCACCCGCAGAGTGCCGGCGAGGCCCGGCGGTTCGTCCGTGACGTGCTGGACGGGGTGGCCCCGGACGCGGCGGACACCGCGCAACTGCTCGTCAGCGAACTGGTGACCAACGCGGTGGTGCACGCCCACACCGAGGTGGAGGTACGGGCCTGGGCCGCGGACGGGCGCGTGCACGTCCACGTCAGTGACCGGGAGCCGGGCCGGGGCCTGGTGCCCCACAAGGGCGGTACGGCGTACGCCGGTACCGGGCGGGGCCTGGCGATGGTCGAGGAGATGGCCTCCAGCCACGGTGTCCTCGTCGGCGAGGACCACAAGACGGTCTGGTTCGAACTGTGGCCCGACACACCGGAGCCGCCGACCTCCGGGTGGACCCTCCCCGACGCGCCCGCCACCGCGACGGCGACCGTGGAGCTGGGCGATGCGCCCGGCGCGCTGCAGGAGGCGGCCCGGCAGCACCGCGGGGCACTGCTGCGTGAATGCCTGCTCGCGGCCTTCGCCGACGACCGGTCCGACGTCCCGTCGGCGGACCTCCTGACCGCGCACGACGCCAATCATCTCGTCGACGCGGCGCTGTCCGCCGCGTCGGAGGAGAGCCGTCACGGGGATCTGTACACGGTGCGCCTGCGGGTCCCCGCCGACGCCCGGGACGACGTCCTCACCCTGAACCGTGTGCTCGACGCGGCCCAGGAGACGGCGCGTCAGGGCCGGCTGCTGACCCGTCCGGCCCTGCCGCAGATCCGCGCCGCCAACCACTGGCTGCTAGGCCAGATCACGGACCAGCTCGCGGGGCGGGCGCCCACGGCATGGACGCAGGTCGCCCGCGAACCCAGCACCACACCTCCCGAGCTGGCGCCGTGGGACCCCAGCCGTCTTCAGGCCGGCGACACCCCGGGCATCGCCGCCGACGACGGCAACAGGATCATCGCCGTGAACGAGGCGGCCGCACATCTGCTGGGCTGGCCCGCACAGGACCTCATCGGCCGGCGGATCACCGTGATCATTCCGGAACACCTGCGTGACCGGCACGTCGCCGCCTTCACCTCGCTGCTGCTCACCGGCCAGTCCCGCATCCTCGGCCGGCCGGTGGCCGTGCCGGCCCTGCGCCGCGACGGCCGGCAGGTCGAGATCAGCCTGTGCATCCAGACGCAGGAGGCGACCGACGGCCGCAGCGTGTTCGTCGCCCACTTGACCGGGCAGGACCAGGCGGGCGACCCGACCTGATCCCGGCACGCCCCCGGGAGGAATCCGTGCAGAGGAATCCGCGCAGGAGCATCACACGGCCTGCACCCGGCCTTGCCAAAGCCTCGTTAGCGTTGCTGGCTGCTCCAGCGCCTGTACGCACGTGATCAGGCCGCGGCCCAGGCAGGCCGACGGCACGTCGAACCAGGAAGACCGGAAAACCGCACATGGACTACTGCTCCTCATGCCGGCGGCATCTCAACGGCGCCCTGGTGTGCCCCGGGTGCGGCGCCTACGCCCCGGACATAGCCCCCCGCGCCGTCGACGGCCACGGCGGACCGGCCCTGGCGGAGCCGGACGCCGCGCCGGCACCGGCGGCCTACCCGGGTGCCGCGGCCACCGGCATGTCCTGGCACGTGCGTCACGAGGACGACACGCCGGACACCGGCGCGGCCGCGGGCGAGTCGCCGCACGCCGCCGCCGGCGTCGAGGACGCGCCGCCCGCGCCGCAGGGACGTGCGGCACGCCGGCGCCAGCTGGAACGGTGGAAGAAGAACAAGCGCCGGGCGGCGGTGGCGAGTGCGGTGGCACTGGTCGGCGGCGGCCTGACCATCGCCTCGATGGACCGGAACACCCCGGCCCGGGCCGAGGCGGCCGTGGCGCCGGACGAGCGGAGCATGGGCGTCGCGCAGGAGCGGACGCCCGACCAGGACCGTCCGGTGTCCGTACCGTCGGCCGTGCAGCGCACGCCCCGGTCGACCCCGGCGGCGTCTCAGCCGCGGTCCTCGGCGACGTCCGACGCCCTGCGAGAGCAGTCCCTCGCGGCACCGCCCCGCACCGCGGCGCCCCGCACGGCAGCGCCGAGCGCTCCGCCCGAGGCCGCCGTTGCGGCCCACACGGCCGCGCCGTCGGTCCCGCAGCCGCAGCGCACCCCTCCGTCCACCGCCTCCACGACTCCCTCCGCACCGTCCGGGACGACGACGGAGCAGCCGTCGGCACCCGCGTCCGGCGAGGGCACGAACCCGGGCGCGACCCAGGAGAACCCCCCGCTGTTGTCGACGTCGCCGACGGAGATCTGCCTCCTCGGCCTGTGCCTCAGCTGACGTCCGCGCCTCGGCTGTAGGACGGGGCCTCGGCCGGCCGCACCCGCCCTCGCGCCCGGGCGTACCGCCGATCAGGCCCTCAACAGGCGCAGGCCGCCGGTCAGTTCCCGCAGGCACCGCACCACGAGCTCCGCCGGGGAGACCGTCTCCCCGTCCTCCGGGTCCGTCAGCGCCCAGGTCTCCAGCGCGACACGGATCGCGTCGGTCGCCGCGGCGGCGACCAGCCGTACCTCCAGCGGGTCGGGGTCCGGCCCCGCCAGACGGGTGACGATCGGGAGCAACTGCTCCTGCGACTCCTGATTCACCCGGTACCAGACGGCGCGCAGCGCGGGGTCGTTCCGGGCCGCCCGCAGCAGTCCGCGGGTCCAGCGCAGTCCTTCGTCCTGCGCCGCGGGCCCCGGAGGAGCCAGGGACGCGACGGCGGCCGACTCCAGGGCCTGGGCCAGCGACACCTGCGAACCCGACTCGGCGAGCAGGGCCCGCCAGTGGTGCCCGCCGGACGACAGCAGCGGCCCGACAGCGTCCTGCTTGCTGCGGAAGTACCGGTAGAACGTGCGCAGGGCGACGCCCGCGCGATCCGCGATCTCCTCAGCCGTCGTGCCGTCGGGCCCCTTCTCGGTGAACAGCTCGGCCGCGGCACGGGCGATGTCCAGCTGCGTCGCCGCCTTGCGGCGCTCGGTCAGCGAGGTCGGGGCGGAGCGGGGCGGCCGGGACTGGTTCATGGGTGAAGCGTACGCGTCCGCACGTCCCACCGGCATGTCGCGCCATGGTGTCAAAACGTGCCACTAAGGCGTACGGTGGACATCCCGCGCGGCGAGCCGCGCCGACCGCACACACCGCACATCCGCCGCACATGCACGGCACACGCACCACAGGGAGACCCCCATGAACCGCTTTCAAGGACGTCGCGCGCTGATCACCGGAGGCGGCTCCGGCATCGGCCAGGCCACCGTGCTGCGCCTGCTGGCCGAGGGCGGCGAGGTGGTCGCCGCGGACGTGAGCGAGAAGGGGCTGAAGGACACGTACGCGAAGGCGGGCGCCGACGCCGAGCGGCTCACCACGCTGGTCCTGGACATCTCCGACGAAGCGTCCGTGCGCACGGGCGTCGCCTCCGCCCTCGCCGCCCTCGGCGGCCTCGACGTCCTGGTCAACGCGGCCGGCATCCTGCGCTCCTCGCACACCCACGCCACGTCGCTCGCCGACTTCACCCGCGTCATCGCGGTCAACCTGACCGGCACGTTCCTGATGATCCGCGAGGCGATCCCGGCGCTCCTGGCGGGTGACGCGCCGGCCGTGGTCAACTTCAGCTCGACCTCGGCGGCGTTCGCTCACCCGTACATGGCGGCCTACGCGGCAAGCAAGGGCGGCATCCAGTCCATGACCCACGCGCTGGCGGCCGAATACGGCAGGCAGGGCATCCGCTTCACCGCCGTGCAGCCCGGCTCCATCTCCTCCGGGATGACCGACGGGTCGGGCGAGAGCAGGCAGAGTCAGGGGCCCGGCCTGCCCGAGGACACCGACTGGAGCCTGTTCGCCAAACTGTCCCCGGCGCTCGGGGACGGATTCGCCGGACCGGAGGCCGTGGCAGGCGTCGTCGCCATGCTCGCCTCCGAGGACGGCGCGTTCATCACCGGCACCGAGATACGCATCGACGGCGGCACCCACTTCTGACGCGCCGGGGCCCCCTGCCGTCGGCCGACGCCGGGGGTGCCCCATGCCTATCCACGGCGAAAGGGGTCACTCGGCCGGAACGACCACGGGGGCCGCCCGGAAGGACGCCACGATGACGACACGAGGCAACCTGCCAGCGCCCGAGCAGGGGCTGATCCTGACCCATTTCCTCACCGTCCGCGACGTCGCCGTCTCACGGCGCTACTACGCCGAGATCCTCGGCGGAGAAGTCGTCCTCGAGGAGAACCCGGCCATCGTCAAGGTCGCCAACAGCTGGATCATCATGAACCCGGGCGGCGGCCCGACACCCGACAAACCCGGCGTCACGCTGGAGCCTCCGACCACCGAGGACACGGTCTCGAGCTTCCTCAACGTCCGCGTGGCCGACATCGACGCCTTCTACGCGGCCGCCACCGCCAAGGGCGCGCGGTTCCTCACGGAACCCCTCGACAGAAAGGCGGAGCTGCGCTGCTACCTCCGGGACCCGGACGGCTACCTCATCGAGGTCGGCCAGGCCACCGGCATGCTGAACGGCATCTTCGCCGACCGCCCGGCGGACACCACGGAGTAGCAACCGCGCACCCGGCGGTCAGCCGTTCAGATGGCGTTGCAGCCAGTCCGCCGCGGTGCGGCGGAACAGGCGTCTGTTCTCCGCGCGCAGGAAGTCGTGGCCCTCGTCGCGCAGGGTGAGCAGTTCGGCGACGAGGCCGCGTTCGCGGGCGGCCCGGACGAACTGTTCCGACTCGCGCGGCGGGACGTTGGTGTCGTGCTCCCCGTGCACGGCGAGCAGGGGGACGCGCAGGGCGTCGATCCTGCTCATCGGCGAGAGTGCGCGCAGCAGCTCGCGGTCGTGTTCGGGATGGCCGTACTTGTACGCCGCGGACTGGGCGATCCAGGGTTCGGTGCCCTCGAAGAACGTCGCGAAGTCCGACATGCCGCAGACCGCCACCCCGGTGCGGAACAGGCCGGGGTGGCGGACGAGCGACGCGAAGGTGAGGTAGCCGCCGTACGAGCGGCCCATGACGGCCAGGCGCGAGGGGTCGGCGGGTCCGGCCAGTACGGCGTGGCCGGCGCAGTCCGCGATGTCGTCGAGCGCGGCGAACCGGCCCGCGCCCAGATCGGCGTCGACGAACGACCGCCCGTGGCCGGAGGAACCGCGGACGTCGGGGGCGAAGATGTCGATGCCCCGGCCCAGGATCTCGTGGTAGAGCGGGTTGAAGACGGGGCGTTCCTGTTCCTCCGGGCCGCCGTGCAGGTGGATCACACAGGGCGCCGGCTCCGCCGGTCCGCGGCCCGGCGCCCGGTAGTACCAGCCGTTCAGGCTCAGCCCGTCCCGCGCGGTCGGCCTCAGGGGCACCGGGCGTACCGGCGGGCGGCCCGGGGGGACGGCGTCCTCGTCCTTCGACGACCACGGGGTGCGCAGCAGGGACACGCCCTCGGTCAGCAGCCACACGCCGGGGCGGCGCTGTGAGCCCGACAGCGCGAGCGTCAGTCCCGCCGGGCCCAACGGCACGGCGCGGGTGACGACTTCGTGCGGCAGGGGCACGGGATGCGGTGGCCCGACGACGGCCCCTTCCGTGCCGGACGGGTGGGTGTCGACGATCTCCACGTCGCTCGCGCCGAGCATGTTCCAGGTCAGGACGGCGGTGTGGCCGTCCTGGGCGAACTGCAGGAGTTCGAGGTCGGCGCCCTCCCGTTCCGCCGCGACGGACCACCCCCGCGGGCCGCCCCGTTCGTCGAGGCCGGCCGCGATCAGCGCCGCGAACTCCCGGCCGGCGTCGCTGCGCAGCCAGACGGTGTCCGCCCGGGCGGAGAACCTGCCGATCCACGGGTCGCCGTCGGCCACCGCGACGACGTAGGTGGTGGTGAGGTCGGCGGTGCGGACCACCACCGCCTCACGGCGTCCGCGGGGGCCGCGGCGCACCAGCGCGAGCCGGCCGTCGCGGCTCAGATCGCACACGCGCAGCGTCGCCGCGTCCTTCTCGGTGGCGAGGAGCACCGGCGCGGCCTGCCCGTCGGGGTCGATCAGGTAGGCGGACAGGCCGTCACCGAAGGCGGTCGTCGCGGGCGTTCGGCCGGAGGGTTCCGTACCGGAGCGGGCGGAGCGGGTCGCCGGCCCGGGCTCCACGTCGGTGATCGTCGTCGTGCCGAGGAGGACAGCTTCCCCCTCGCGGCCGGACCAGCCGACGGCCGGCAGGCGGCCGGTGGGCCCGCCGGCCCCGTCCGGGAGGCCGGCCGTGTCCCGCGCGGGGGGAGCGGGGACGGTGGGGACGGCCACCGTGACCGCGACGGCCGACCCGTCGTGGGCCCAGCAGCCCAGATAGGCCGAGGTGCCGGGCTCGGCCCCCGCCAGGATGCGGCGGCCGGAACCGTCGGGACGTACGCACAGCACCCGCTGGTGCTCGCCGCCGCCGGGGGCCGTGGTGTAGGCGATCCAGCGGCCGTCGGGCGACCAGGACACCTCCCGGACGGGGTCCGGCCCGGAGTCGAGCAGCCGCACCTCGTCGCCGTCGGCCGGCCCGGTCCACAGCTGGGGCACACCCCCGCGGTCGCAGATGAACGCCACCCGGGTCCCGGCCGGGTCCGCCGAGGGGTACCAGCAGCCGTGCGCGACGAGCCGGGTCGTGCCGTCCCGGGGCCCGGAGGCGTCGGGCAGGGGGACCCGGGCGGGTGCGGCACGGGGGGAGTCCCGGTCGCCCGTGTCCCGGCGTGCGGACACCGTGCCGGTCCCGTCGCCGTCGTACCGGGCGCGCCCGCGGGTCATATCCCGTGCGTCTGCAGCCATATTTCCAGCAGAGCCACTTGCCACAGGGCGTTCGCCCCACGCTTCGTGCGGTGCTCACCGGGAGCCGCCAGGAGCTCGGCGAGGTACGACTCCCGGAACAGCCCGCGCCGCTTCGCCTCCGGGGCCTCGAGGGCCTCGCGGACCCGGTCCAGGACGGGCCCGGCCATATGCGTGATCGCCGGGACCGGGAAGTATCCCTTCGGGCGGTCCACCACGTCCTGCGGCAGCAGTTTGCGGCCCGCCTCCTTCAGCACCCCCTTGCCGCCGTCCGCCAGCTTGAGCTCCGGCGGGCAGGCCGCGGCCAGCTCCACCAGTTCGTGGTCCAGGAAAGGCACCCGGGCCTCCAGGCCCCAGTCCATCGTCATGTTGTCGACCCGTTTCACCGGGTCGTCCACGAGCATGACGTGCGTGTCCAGCCGCAGCGCCGCGTCCAGCGCCGTCTCCGCGCCAGGCACGGCCATGTGCTCCCGCACGAAGTCGCCGGAGACGTCGTCCGCCGGGAGCATGTCCGGCCGCAGCATCCGGGCGAGATCGGCGTGCGGCCGGTCGAAGTACGTCTCGGCGTACCGTTCGGGTTCCTCCTCGCGGGCGACGGAGGCCAGGTCCGGATACCAGTGGTAGCCGGCGAACACCTCGTCGGCGCCCTGCCCGCTCTGGACGACCTTCACCTCCTTCGACACCTGCTCGGACAGCAGATGGAAGGCGACCACGTCATGGCTGATCATCGGCTCGCTCATCGCCGCGATCGCCCCGTCCAGGGCCGTGGACACGCGCTCGGAGGGCACCATCAGCCGGTGGTGGTCAGTGGCGAACTCGCCGGCGACCAGATCGGAGTACCGGAACTCGTTGCCCTCGTCGCCGCCCTCCGACTCGAAGCCCACGCTGAACGTCTTCAGGTGCCGCTGCCCCTCGTCGGAGAGCAGGGCCACGATCAGGCTGGAGTCGAGCCCGCCGGACAGCAGCACGCCCACGGGCACGTCGGCGACCATCCTGCGGCGTACGGCGGTGCGCAGCGCGTCCAGGACCGCGTCACGCCATTCGCTCGCGGTCATGTCCCGGTACTCGGGCCGGCGGGTGTACGCCGGCTGCCAGTAGCGACGGTCCCGCTGCGTGCCGTCCGGCTCGACCACGCGCACCGTGGCGGGAGGGAGCTTGCGCACCCCGGCCAGCACGGTACGGGGCGCAGCCACGGTCGCGTGCCAGCTCAGATACTGGTGGACGGCCACCGGATCCAGCGAGGTGTCGACGTCGCCGCCCGCGAGCAGGGCCGGGAGCGACGAGGCGAACCGCAGCCGCCCGGGCGTACGCGCCACGTACAGCGGCTTGATGCCGAGCCGGTCACGGCCCAGGACCAGCCGGCCGGTGCGGTGTTCGACGACCGCGAAGGCGAACATGCCGTGGAAGCGCTCGACGCAGGCGGTGCCCCACTGCCGGTACGCCGCGAGGACGACCTCGGTGTCGGAGGTGGACCGGAACCGGTGACCGAGGCCCCGCAACTCCTCGCGCAGCTGCCGGTAGTTGTAGATGCAGCCGTTGAAGACGCCGGTCACCTCCCGCGCGGCGTCCGTCATCGGCTGTGCGCCCTGGTCGGACAGATCGATGATCTTCAGCCGCTGATGGGCCAGCGCCACCGCGCCCTGCGACCAGAGACCGTGGCCGTCGGGTCCCCGAGGGGCCAGGCGGTCGCCCATGCGCCGTACGGCCGCCAGATCGGGCCGCCCGCCGTCGAAGCGGATCTCTCCGCTGAGGCCGCACATCACGCACCACCTCCCCGGTGCTCGGCGACGGCCCGCGTCCACGGCCTCCGCTCGGTCCCGACCGTCGGAATCTGGGCCAGGCTGGTCGACATGGGTCTGTGTCTCCTTCGGGGTGGGGGCGGTGGTTCGGGCCCGTTCCTGTGTCCTGTGGTGCGCGCTGCGGCACCTCCTGCGGTGTGTCCGCCTCACACGCGTCCGGCCAGGCGCCGAGCGGGCCGGCGGCTGAGGCGCCCGGCTCCCCGGGTCTCGGTGATCAGCAGGTCCGTGCAGGCCAGGAGGACCTCCCGCTCGGCGAGCCGGCGCACACGGCGGGCGGCGCTGCCGTCCGCGAGCGCCCGCTCCGCGAGCGACCGGACGGTCTGCCAGTCACCGTTCGCGGTGAGCACCGGGCGCACCCTGCGCAGCAGACCGTGGACGACGTGGGCTGCCGGCGCCTCGCGGCCCGTCTCCGGATCGACCAGATTCCCTTCGAGTCCGGATCTGGCCGCCCGCCAGGTGGCGGCACGCAGCCACTCGTGCCGTCCCCGGCAGCGGGGAGCGGCCGGGCTCTCCAGCCGCTGACGCGCCTCGGTCACCAGCGCCCGGAAGAGCCCCGCGACCAGCACCACCGTCTCCGCGCGCGGGCAGGAGTCGCAGATACGCAGTTCGAGGGTGCGGTGGTGGTCCGAGGGCCGGATGTCGTAATAGATCATCCCCGGGTCGCTGATCACGCCCGAGCCGACGAGGCTGCGCACGGCGGTGTCGTACGCGGCGGCGTCGGCGAAGCAGCCGATCGGCCCCGCGGTGGGCCACCGCTGCCACAGCATCGTGCGCCAGCTCGCGTAACCTGTGTCGGCGCCCGCCCAGAACGGGGAACTCGCGGAGAGGGCGAGCAGCACGGGCAGCCAAGGTGACACCTCGCACATGATCCGTACCGCGGTGTCGCGGTCGGGGACGTCCACGTGGACGTGTGCTCCGCAGATCAGCTGCTCGTCGGCGACCCGCCGGTACTCGTCGGTCATGCGGCGGTAGCGGACCCCTGGCGTGGGCGGCGTGTCCCCGGGGAAGCCGAGGGGGGCCGTGCCGGCGGCGACGACGGCCAGCCCGTGGGCGGAGGCCGCGGTGTCCAGGGTCCGTCTGGCGCCGGTCAGGTCGTCGTACAGATCGTCCAGGGACGTGTGCACCGCGCTGTTCGTCTCGACGGCCGCCTGCTGCAGTTCGGTGGTGAAGGTCTGCTCGGGGAGCCCGTCGAGCACCGCGTCGGCACGCGCCGCCAGCAGGCCCGTCTCCATCTGCACGAGATGGAACTCCTCTTCCACGCCGATGCGAACGGTCACGGCGCCTCCTCGTGACGACGGCCACCTGGTCACCGCCGTCGGGAAGGACTCGGCCGGAGCCGAAAGACGGCGAGCTGTGCCACTCGGAGTTCCCCTTCGCGGCACTTGTAGACCTTCGTGCTCGTCCCGCGACGCGTCCTGACCCAGGGCCTGTCGTTCGGATCACGCCGGCGTCGCGGGGCGTGGTGCGCACATCTGCGGCATTGTCGTCGGTTGCCGGGGCTCCACCCTGGCGTCGGGGCATGACCCCGCACACGCTCACCGCCTCGGCGGCAGCCACCCGCGCCTGCCTGGAGGAGCGCACGCTGCCGGACCGGCCGGCGGATCTGGGCAAGCCGCTCCTGGTGCTCTTCGGCGAGGACGACCGCAGGTGGCGTTCCTCGTCCGCCTCCGACCACCGCGCCGTACCGGGCGCACGGATCGAGATGCTGTCCGGCCTCGGACGCTCGCCCCTGCTGGAGGATCCGCCGCGGACGGCCGCCCCGCTGCTCGCCTTCGCTAGGGCGCAGGCGACCGGCGTTCACCGTTCCCCGACTCGCGCAGACGGTCCGTGCGACGCGTGAGGGTGTCGATGCGGGCGACCAGCTCGGAGTGGTCGGCGGTCAGATGGTCGCGGGCGCCGGTCAGGGGGCCGATGAGGCCGGCGGCGTCGTCATGTCCCAGGGCCCGTACGAGGGGGGTGCGGGCCTCGGCCGGAAGGCCGGTGAGGGCGGCGATCTGACCGGCGAGCTGACGCAGGTCGGCCGCGTTGCCGCGGGCCCAGGCGGAGACGGCGCGGTCGGCGGCGCGGCGGTCCCGGGTGGCCTGCACGCGCTGCTCGCCGGTGGTGCCGGGGGCCCCGGGCCGCAGGCGCAGATAGCGGCGTTCCGCGGCCTGCCGGCTGGCGACTCCGAGGGGTTCGGCGAGGTCGGCCCAGCTGGCGCCGGCCGCGCGTGCCGTCTCGATCAGTCCCGTCTCCCACCCCGCGAGCTGGGTGCGCAGCTCACGCAGGAGCAGCAGCGCGGCGAGGGCCTGGTCGGAACCGACCTCGGCGGCGGGCTGCTCCGCGGACCGCGGGGACTGGGCGCTGTGCACGGCCTCCTCGATCGCCGCCAGCGCTGTCTCGGCGGCGAGGAAGGAGGCGGGCCGGGCAGAAGTTTCCTGGGGATCCGGGGCCATGGTCACCTCCGTTCGGTCATGTCACCCTTCGGATGACGGACGCGCTTGTCATCGTTTCGATGACATGCTACAAGAAATACAGGAACCAGCGCATGAGCGATCTGCTCGAACTGGAGGTGTTTTCCGATGCTGATGCGCACCGACCCCTTCCGTGAGTTCGACCGGCTCACCCAGCAGCTGCTCGGCAACGCGTCCGGCACCTGGTCGCGCCCCACGGCGATGCCCATGGACGCCTACCGCGAGGGTGACGCCTATGTCATCGCTCTCGATCTGCCCGGTGTCGACCGGGACGCGATCGACATCGACGTCGAACGGAACATGCTGACCGTCCGGGCCGAACGCCGCCCCGTCACCAAGGGCGACGACGTCCAGATGGAGCTCTCGGAACGCCCCCTGGGCGTCTTCTCCCGTCAGGTGATGCTGGCGGACACCCTCGACACCGAGCACATCAGCGCCGACTACGAGGCCGGCGTGCTCACGCTGCGCGTCCCGATCGCCGAGCGGGCCAAGCCGCGCAAGATCACCATCGGCGGCGGCGCGGAGCGCAAGGAGATCGCCGGCTGAGAGCCGGACGACGCCCCCCGGCGGCAGCGACGGGGGCCGGACGACTCGCTCCCTCGGCACCGTCCGGCCTCCGTCCTCGGTTCCGCGCGTCCGCACGGACCGCCCGGCGGAAGGAGAACCCGATGGCCATGCAGTGGAACGTGTTCCTCGACCAGGTGCAGGAGCGCGGTGAGTACCCGACCCGCGTCGAGGCGGAGCGGGCCGCGCGCACCGTGCTGGGGCTGCTGGGCGCACACCTGGTGGGCGAGGTGCGCGCCGAACTGGCCGCCCGCCTCCCGGAGACCTTCGCCCTGATCCTCCTCAACCCGCTCCGGGCCGCCGAACCCCTGTCCGCCGACCGGTTCGTGCGGGCCACCGCGGCGTGGATCGAGGGGGCCACGGAACAGACCGCGTTCTGGGACGTGGGCGCCGTGCTCAGCGTGGCCGCCGACGCGGCCGGCGAGGAACTGACCCGCCGCGTGCTGCTGCAGCTCCCGCCCGGCTACGACCTGCTCTTCGGCAGGCCGCAGGACACCACGCCCCCGAACGCGCCCCGCACCACCGGCGACTGACGCCGGCCGACACCGTCAGACCGGACCCACGAGCAAGAAAGGCACCCTTTCACCGATGCAGTCGAAGACGGCCCCGGCGGGAATCACCACCACCGAACCGGCCATGTCCTACGTCCAGTTGGTCGAACAGGTCCGCTACAACGGTGCGTACCCGACCCGTGAGAGAGCCGAGAAGGTCGTCCGCGCCGTACTGGGCGCCCTCGGCCGGCGCATCACCGGCGAGGAGCGCGTCGAGCTGGCGGCCCGGCTGCCCCGCGAAGCCGGCCGGATCTTCGCTGCGGAGATCCCCGGTACCGACGCCATGACCGGCTGGGCCTTCGTCAGGGACCTCGCCACCCGTACCGGCGGCACCTTGGCGACCACCCGCTGGGACGTCGGCTCCGTCCTGGGCGTCGTCGCCCGTCTCGCCGGCCCGGATCTGCTCGACCGCATCCTCGCCCAGCTCCCGTCCGGCTACGCGATCCTCTTCGGCCGCGCGGAACTCACCCAGGCGGCCTGACGGCCGGCCCCGGTCCGGCGGCGCGGTACCCGCGCCGTCCCACCACGTCGTCGAGGAGCCGGGTGAAGGCACGTACGGCCGCGCTGCGGTAGGCCTGGGTCCTGCGCAGGAGGGTGACCTCGCGCGGCGGCAGGGCCGGACGGAGCGGGACGGGGCTCAGGTGCGGGTGGTCATGGGTCACGGCGTCGGGGAGGACGGCGGCGAGCGGGGTCCGCTGGACGATCTCGACGAGGGCCTGGACGGAGTTGGCCTCCATGACGATGCGCGGGGTGACCCGGTGCGCCGTGAAGTACGCGTCGATGTGGCCGCGGGACGCGAAGTCGCCGCTGAGAAACACCAGTTCCCTGTCGGTGAGCTCCCCGAGGTCCAGCGGCTCAGCGTGTGCGGCGCATGGGACCCGGCCAGGTGCGCGAACAGGTCCGCCTTGCGCGGGTGGACGTTCCGCTGGAAACGCTGGACGCCTTCGGGGAGATCACGCATGGATCACTCCCTACGGTAGGGGGCTCGTGTGGGGAGCCGGCCCTCGTGCCGACACGAACCACCCTGTGTGACGTGCGTGTATAGAGTCCAAGACGTGGTAGCCATGTCACCTATAGGTGAGGCCGACACCTCGATACCCACCTCGGTCATGACGGCTCTCCCCGCGGTGGAAACTCGGATGCGGGTGCCGCGCGGCCGCCCCTACGCTGCGCTCGCGGGGGAGAGACGAGGCCCCGCGCAGGCCGTCGGTGGATCGGAGATACCCCGGAATGACCAGTCAGCTGTCCGCGATCTGTTTCCACGCAACCCGCCCCTCGGCCCTCGCGCGGTTCTGGTCCGGGGTCCTGGGCTGGGGGCCGGCCGATGACGCGGACGGCGAGGTGACGATCCTGCCCCCCGGTCCCGGCGGGTTCGGCATCCGTTTTCTGCCGAGCCAGGAGCCGAAGACCGGCCAGAACCGGGCCCACTTCGACCTGACCAGCACCTCACCGCAGGACCAGCGGCGGACGGTGGCCAGGGCGCTGGAACTCGGCGGCAGCCACATCGACGTGGGCCAGCGCCCCGACGAGGGACATGTGGTGCTCGCCGACCCGGACGGCAACGAGTTCTGCGTCATAGAGGCGGGCAACGCGTTCCTCGCCGACACCGGCGTCATCGGCGCGCTGGCCTGCGACGGTACGCAGGAGGTCGGCTACTTCTGGAGCGAGGCGCTGCGCTGGCCGCTGGTCTGGGACCAGGACCAGGAGACCGCGATCCAGTCGCCGGACGGCGGCACGAAGATCACCTGGGGCGGGCCCCCCGTCGCACCGAAGCTCGGCACGAACAGGCTGTGCCTCGAGCTCACGCTCCCCGCCGACGGCGACCGGGAGGCGGAGACCGACCGCCTGGTCTCGCTCGGGGCGAAGCGCGCCGCCACCGGCACCGGCACCGGTGTGTACGGCAACGGCCGGGTGCTGATGCTCGACCCCGACGGCAACGAGTTCTTCGTCCAGCGGCCCCGGTAGCCCGCGCCAGCGCGGCCCCTCCGCACGCACCCCCACCCGGCGGCCAGGTATTTCAGGGCTAAGATTTCTGGAGGAGGCCCGCGACGGCCGGTGACATGGGGAGGCGCGGCATGGCGGTGAAGAGGGCGGCCCGACGGGACGCCGTGGCGGCGATCATCGAGGACTGGGCCCGGGAGCGGCCCGAACTGGACACGTCCCCCCTCGAGGTGCTGGCCAGGCTCCACCGCACCTTCCTGCGCTACCACACCGAACTGGCCGCCGGTATCGAGCGGCACGGGCTGGCCGTGGCCGGCTTCGACGTGCTGACCGCGCTGCGCCGGGCCGGCAAGCCCTACCGGCTGACCGCGGGACAGCTCGCCGACAGCGGCCTGATCTCCTCGGCCGGTGTCACCCTGCGGATCGACCGGCTGGAGAAGGACGGCCTCATCGTGCGGGAACGCGACGCCGGTGACCGCCGGGTCGTCTACTCACGGCTCACCGACGCGGGCCTGGCCAAGGTCGACGAGGTCTTCGCCGAGCACCTGGACAACGAACGCCGGATGCTGACGGACCTGTCCCCGGCCGAGCGGCGCCAACTGGCCCGCCTGCTCTCCAAGCTGGAGCGCTCCATCGTCGCCTCGGCCGAGACGGAGGCGGGGGACGGCGGGAGCTGAACCCCCGGCACCGCCCGCCTCCTCCGTGACCGGCCGCTCCCGGCCGGTCAGCCGGCGGCCTGCGCCTGCGCCTGCTGCCGGTACAGGCGGCGCAGGCGCACCACGCCCAGGTCGTGCTGGTAGAGGTTCTCGAACCCGTCGGCGTCGGCCGGCATCGCCTCCAGCATCACCCGGTCCTGTTCCAGGACCTCCCAGTGCCGCTCCTCGATCAGCGTCCGGTACAGGAACCGCCAGGTGTCCCGCTCCCAGCCGGACACCTGGCGATAGCGCCAGAAGAAGACGCCGGTACGCCCGGCGTCCACGGGGCACGCCATGCCCACGATGCCGAACGGGCCGCCGGGGCCCGCGGACGGCGGGTACGGGATGGACAGGTCCACCCAGTCGACGCCGGTCCGGCACAGCTCCACCCAGTCGAAGTTGACGCCCCGCTGGTCGGTCTTCTCGAAGAAGTAGCCGCGGTCGGTCTCGCGGATGCGGAACTTGGCCTGGGTGTCGCCGTCGTACATCGTGTGCGACTCGTGGTGCAGGAACGCCCCGTGCATCGGGTCCATCAGGTTCTCCACGGCGAAGCGCCACGGCACGTTCCACTCGGCGTAGCACAGGAACGCCGCGATGTCCGGGTCCGTCAGCGGCTCGGGGAGGGTGAGAGGCGCGGGTTCGGGATGCCGCTCGTCGCCGAAGTAGGCCAGGATCGCGCCGGCCACCTCGCGCACGGGCAGGGAGGGGACCAGCTTCTTGCCCTCCAGGCTGCAGCCGGGCAGCCCCGGCACGGAGGACACGGTGCCGTCGCCCCGCACCTCGACGCCGTGGTACCAGCAGGCCACCCGGTCCCCGAGGTGTTTGCCGAGGGAGAGCGGGGCCCCGCGGTGGGGACAGCGGTCGGCGAGCAGGGAGAGCGTGCCGTCGGCGGTGCGGAACAGCAGCCAGTCCTCGCCCAGCGCCGTGACCCTGCGCATGCCGCCGGGCTCGACGAAGTGCGAGGGGACGACGGGATGCCACTGGTTGCGCAGCCCGTGGGCGTAGACGTGGTCGGCGGTGACGTCGGTGGTCAGGCTCATCTCAGGCTCCCAGGCGGTGCATCTCGGTACGGAAGGTCTCCTCGGTCCAGGGCGCGCCGTCGGGGGTGCGCACCTGTCGGGCGTTGAGCCCGGCGACGACGTCGGCGAGGCCGTGGCCGTCCTGCGTGAAGATCTCCTCGAGGGTGCGCGCGAGCTTCGTCTCGTACGGGGTGGGGGTGTGGGTGCGGGACTGGTGGGGGTCGAGGCAGGGCCAGGTGCCTGCGGTCATGAGGGCCTCCGTGAGGACGACGGGACAGGGCTTACAGGTCGAGGACGAGCCGGTCGGAGGCGCAGCGCGAGACGCAGATCATCATCGTCTCGCCGGCGGCGTGCTCGGCCTCGGAGAGCAGGAAGTCGCGGTGGTCGGGGGTGCCGGCGACGACCCGGGTCTCACAGGTGCCGCAGATGCCGTCGCGGCACGACGAGGGGACGGACACGCCCGCCGCCTCGACCGCCGCCAGGACGGAGGTCTCCGCGCCCACCGGGACCGTCAGGCCCGACCGGCGGCACTCCACCTCGAAGGCGGTGTCGTCGCCGGACCGCTCCACCGCCGGGGCGGCGAACCGCTCCAGCCTCAGCCGGCCCTCCGGGCACGCCTCCTGCACCGCGGCGAGCATCGGCTCGGGCCCGCAGGCGTACACCAGCGCGTCGGCCGGCAGACCGTCGAGGGCGGCGGTCAGGTCGATGTGCCCCAGCTCGTCCTGCGGGACGAGCGTGACCTCGCCGCCGGTGAGCCGGGCCAGTTCGTCGCCGAAGGCCATGGAGGCGCGCGACCGCCCGCCGTGCACCAGCCGGTACGGGATGCCGTCGCGGTCCGCCTGGCGGGCCATGGCGAGGATCGGGGTGATGCCGATGCCGCCGGCGACGAACACGTACGACCCGGCGGGCTCCAGCGCGAAGTGGTTGCGCGGGCCGGCCACCTCCACGGTCTGGCCGGGACGCAGCTTCGTGTGGACGTGGCGTGAACCGCCGCGCGAGGCCGGCTCGTCCAGGACGGCGATCCGGTAGGAGCCGCCGTCGGCCGGGTCGCCGCACAGCGAGTACTGGCGGACCAGGCCGCCGACGCGCAGGTCCAGATGGGCGCCGGGGGACCAGGCGGGCAGGGGCTTGCCCGCCGGGTCGGCCAGCTCGACGGACAGCACGCCGTCCGCCTCCCAGGTCATGCGGCGCACGAGGAGTTCGAGCCGCCGCTCATCGGTGTCGCTCATCGAGGGGCCTCCCTACGCGGTGGGGATCGAGACGGGCGGGGTGAAGGGCGTCTTCATCGGGCCGAGTGCCGCCAGGTCCACCTCGACGAGGACCGGACCGTCCGCGGCAAGGGCGTCCCGGATCACGCCGTCGGCGTCGGCCTCCGCGGCGATCCGCGCGTACGGCAGTCCGCAGGCGGCGGAGAGCCCCGCGAAGTCGGGGGTGTGCAGGTCGACTCCGGAGCGCCGGTCGCTGTAGCGGTCCTGCGTGTTGCGCAGCACGCCGTAGCCCCCGTCGTTGAAGACGAGCAGGAGGAGCCGGGGCCGCTCCTGGGCGAGGGTGAGCAGTTCACCGAGGTGGACGGCGAGGCCGCCGTCCCCGGCGACGACCACCGTCGGCTCGTCGGGGCGGGCGAGCGCGGCGCCGATGCCCATGCCGAGCCCCTGGCCTATGCCGCCGCCGCGCGGAAAGACGTTGGCGCGCGGGTCGTGCATCGGCAGCAGCCGGTTGCCCCAGGTGGAGGACGGGATCGTCACGTCGCGGGCGACGACCGCGCCGCGCGGCAGGGCGGCGGCCAGCGCGTCGCAGACGGCCGCCTGCGGGCCGATGCCCTCGCGCAGTGCCGCCCTGACCTCGTCGCGCACGGCGCCGACGCGGGCGGTCCAGGCAGGGTCGGCCGGTACGGCGGCCCCGGTCAGCGAGGGCAGGACGCGGGCGGCGTCGCCGTGCAGGGCGTGCCGGACGGGGTAGACCCGGCCGAGCGCGGCCCCGTCGACGTCGATCTGGACGTGTGCGCCGGGCAGCTCCAGTCCGTAGTCGGCCGTTTCGTTGGAGCGGAAGTGCGTGCCCACGGTGACCAGGGCGTCCGCGTCGGCCAGCAGGGAGCGTACGGCCGGCGTGGTGGCGAAGTTGCCGATGACCTGCGGATGGTCCTCGGGGACCGAGCCGCGCCCGGAGTTGGAGGTGATCAGCCCGGCGCCGGTCGCCTCCAGCAGGGCGAGCAGCTGTGGCCGGGCCCGGTTCGCGCCGCCGCCCGCCCAGATCAGCGGGCGCCGGGCGGCGGCCAGCAGGGCCCGCGCACCGGCCAGTTCGGCGGGGTCCGGGACAGCGGAGGCCCCGTCGGAGGCCGGCGTCCCCTGGGTGTCCTGCTGGGCCGCGTACTGGAGGTCGACCGGCCACTCCACGCTGGCCGGTCCGCCGGGCACGGCCAGCGCCGCGGCGGCCGCCTCGCGGAGCAGGCGCCCCGCGCTCGCGGCGTCGGGCACCGTCGCCGCGTACGCCGACACGGCGGCCAGCATGCCGAGCTGGTCCCTGGTCTCGTGGATGAAGCCCCGGCCCTCGCCCAGGTAGCGGCTCTCGATCTGCCCGGTCACGTGCAGCACCGACGTACCCGAGGCGAGCGCCTCCACCAGGGAGCCGGCCGCGTTGCCGGCGCCCGTACCCGTGGACGTGAGCGCGCAGCCCAGGCCGCCGCGGGCCCGGCCGTAGCCGTCGGCGGCGTTCACGGCGGTCGCCTCGTGCCGTACGGGCACGAAGCGAAGCTCCCGGTCGACGGCCTCGACGAGCGGCAGGTTGTGCACGGACACGATGCCGAAGACCGTGTCGATGCCGAGTTCCTTCAGGACGGCGACCAGCAGGTCGCCCCCGTTGCGGTAGGTCATGCGTGCCTCTCAGAGGATGCCGCGGCCGACACCGCCGCAGACGTCGACGGCCGTTCCGGTGATGTACGAAGCGCGCGGTGACAGCAGGGTCACGACGGCGTAGGCGACCTCCTCGGCGCGGCCCAGCCGGCCGAGCGCCACGCCCCGGTCGGCGGCGAGCCGCGCCTGCCACCGCGCGTAGTCCAGGCCGGAGTCCTCGGCGGCGTGCCGCCGGGTCCACTGCCCGGTGTCGATCAGCCCGAGGCACACCGAGTTGACCCGGATGCCCTCGGCGGCGAGTTCGACGGCGAGCGACTTGGAGAGGTTGAGGATGCCGGCGCGGGCCGCACCGGTGGTGATCAGGCGGGGCTCGGGCTGCTTGGCGAGGACCGCGTTGACGTTGACGACGCTCGCCGCGTCCGAGTCCCGCAGATGCCGGCGGGCGGCGTTCAGCGGATGGAGGACGCCCGCGAACTTCAGCTCCAGTTCGTCGCGCCAGTCCTCCGCCGTGGTGTCGTCGAGCCGCTTCATGCGGGACTGGCCCGCGTTGTTGACCAGCCCGTCGACCCGGCCGAAGCGCTCGGCCGCCCGGTCGACGAAGCCCCGCACGGCGTCCGCGTCGCGGACGTCGCACACCGCGGTCAGCAGCCGGTCACCGCCGTCCAGGCGCGCCGCGGCGTCGGCGAGACGGCCGGCGTCCCGGCCGCAGGCGGCCACGTTGGCCCCCTCGGCGAGCAGTGCGCGGACCGTGGCCAGGCCGACGCCCGAACTGCCGCCGGTGACCAGGACGGTCCGGTCGGCGAGACCGAGATCCATGAGTCGCTCCTGTGTGTCAGTGCATGGTGAAGCCGCCGTTGACGGCGATCACCTGGCCGGTGAGATAGCGGGACTCCTCGCTCAGCAGGAAGGAGACGAGACCGACGAGGTCGTCCGGCTGCTGGGGGCGGGAGATCGCGCGGTGGGCGGCGTAAAGCGCGTGGCGTCCGGCGGGGACGGACTCGGTGGCCTCGCACTCGGTGAGGCCCGGGGCGACCGCGTTGACGGTGACACCCTGCTCCCCGAGCTCGCGGGCCATGCCCCGGGTCAGGGCGACGACCGCGCCCTTGGAGGCGAGGTAGTGCGCCAGGCGCGGGGAGCCGTACAGGGCGGCGTCGGAGGCGATGTTGACGATGCGTCCGGGCCGGGCGAGCAGGGGGTGCAGGGCCTTGGCGACCAGCCAGGGGCCGCGCGCGTTGACGGCCATCAGCCGGTCCCAGACCTCGACGTCGATGTCCTGGAACTCCTTGCCGCCCACCCCGTTGGCCAGGGCCGCGTTGTTCACCAGGCCCCACACCGGGCCGAGCGGGGCCACGGCCTCGGCGAGGCCGGCGACCGAGGCGGGGTCCGCGACGTCGCAGGGGACGTACCGGGCGTCGCCGCCCGCGGCGCGGATCGCGGACGCGGTGCGCTCGCCCCACTCCTCGTTCAGCTCGGCGACGACCACACGGTGCCCGTCGGCGCCGGCCCGGCGGGCCATGGCCTCCCCCAGGCCACGGCCCGCCCCGGTCACCACGACCGTGCGCACCGCGTCAGTCACGGGTGACGCCGTACAGCGGCGAGTACTCCGGGTACGTCGGCACCTGCGGCTTGCGGGTGCCGATGATCACGCAGAACAAGGCGTCGGTGTCCCCCTCGTTCTTCAGCGACCGGGTCACACCGGCCGGCACCACGATCATGTCGCGGTAGCCGAGCGTGCGGTACTCGGCCTCGTCCGGGCCCCGGTGGATGCCCACCCGGACCTGCCCCTCCAGGACGAAGAACGCCTCCTCCACGTCGTGGTGGGTGTGGGCCGGGCCCTCGGCGCCGGGCGGGAGCAGCATGTTGGAGAAGGTGAACCCGCCGGAGGGGATGATCCGCCGGTCGTCGTCGTGGTTGCCGGTGGCGCCGGAGCCGACGTAGCGGATCTGCGCCCGCCTGTACTGCGGGCCGGCCTTCTCCTGGAAGGAGAGGGTGCCCCAGTCGGGCTCGCGCGAGTCCTTGCTCGCGATGAGGGAGTCGGTGTACTCGGCGAGGTCGCCGCCGTTGTCGTACTCGGTGGTCTCGAGGGGCATGGTCAGTCCTCCGTGAGGTGGGTGGTGCGCTGGTTGGTGACGATGTGCAGGTGGGACAGGACCCAGGCGTTGAAGCTCTCGGGCTGTTCCTGGTGGGCCAGGTGACCGGCGTCCTTGACGATCACGTAGGCCGTCTTGTGCAGGCCCCCGGCCAGTGCCTGGGCGGCGTCCGGTCCGGTGACCCGGTCCTGGTCGCCGCAGAGCACGAGGGCCGGGGCGGTGACGTGCGCCAGGTCGGCGCGCAGGTCGGCGCAGGCCATCGACTCGGCGGCGTGGGCGTACCCGGGGAGCCGCACGGCGGCCGCCATGATGTCGACGACACGGCGGACGAGGCCGGCGGGCGCGCCGGGGGAGACCAGGCGGGGCCCGCGCCGTTCGGCGAAGCCGCGCGCGCCCAGCCGCTCCAGCTCGGGCACGCGGGCCCGCATGGCGGCCGCCTTCTCGGGGTCCGTGCCGGAGCCGGCGCTGGAGTCCGCGACGATCAGGGAGGCGACGAGCTCCGGATGGCGCACGGCGAGCCGCAGGGCGACGACCCCGCCCCAGGACACACCGAGCACATGGGCCGGGCCGCCGCGCCGGCGGACGACCTCGGCGGCGGCGTCGGCGAAGCCGTCCAGGTCCAGCGGCCCGTCCGGGTCGGGTGAGCGGCCGTAGCCTGGGGCGTCCCAGGCGACGATGCGGAACTCGTCGGACAGCGCGGCCAGTTGGGGTGCGAAGGAGGCGGACGACGAGCCGATGCCGTGCAGGCACAGCAGGAGCGGTCCGCCGGTGCCCGCCTCCTCGACGTGGACCTCGGCCGGGGCGGTCGGGGCGGTCACAGGATCTGCCCCGGCCGTCCGGCGATCGCGCCGAGGGAGCGCAGAACCGCGTACGGGACGACCGCGCTGGTCGCGGGGGTGTCGGGGTCGGGGGTGTGGGACGCCTCGAAGCGGTAGGCGCCGTGCGGGCCGGAGGCCTCGACGACGTGCCGGGTGCGGACCGCCGCCGGGTCGGCGACGACCCGGACCCGGACGGCGTCCAGGTCGCCGACGGCGAGGGCGACGGAGGCCGCCACGTTCGTCGACCGGGGGAACTTCACCGGCACCTCGCGCGCGGTGCCCCGCATCACCTCGACCGGCCCGGTGGCGGTGCGCAGTCGGTCCAGCAACTCGCCGTCCATCCAGGGCTGTTCGAGGGTGCCCGGGAGTTTCGTGGTCGTCAGGGTCACCTCGTCCAGGGGTCCCAGCGCCCGTACGGCCTGGAGCAGGTCGAGGCCGCCGACCGCGCCGCCGGTGAAGTACAGCCGGCCGGGGCCCGCGCCGAGGAGGCGTTTGGCGAGATCCTCGTCGGTGAGGGCGCCGGTGGAGGCGACCAGCAGGTCCGTGCCGGCGGTGAGCACCCGCTCGCCCCACTCGCGGACGACGCCCTGTCCCGCGGCCTCGACGATCAGGTCGCAGTCGGCGATCGCCTCCTCGAAGGACACCTGCTCGACCGGCGCGGCCTCGCCCAGAGGGCGGTTGTCGACCACGCGGTGCAGCACCGCTCCGGGCACCTCGCCCGCGGCGAGGGCGGCGCCGACGACCCGGCCGATCGCACCCCAGCCCACCAGGCCGGCCTTCAACACCCTGCCGCTCATGCGGAGGCTCCTTCCGTGACGGAGGGGACGGAGGGGACGGGGGATTCGGCGTCGACCGGCGGCAGGACGGGGCTGCCGTCCGGGGTCCCGGCCATGTGGGCGCGGATGAGCTTCGAGGGCGGGCCCGCGGTGCCCCACAGGTCGGACAGCTCGGGCACGCGCCGCCACACCTTGCAGATCCAGCGGTCCTCGACGACCTGCGCGACCTCGGACGTGTACTCGCAGACCAGGCCGGCCGGGTCGGTGAAGTAGGAGAAGGTGTTGTTGCCCGGGCCGTGCCGCCCGGGGCCCCACTGGGGCACGACACCGTGGTGGCGCAGCCGTCCGATGCCCCGCATGAAGTGGTCGACGGAGCGCATCTCGTAGGCGACGTGGTTGAGGGAGACCCAGGGCGCCCGGTTGAACGCGACGCAGTGGTGGTCGCTGTTGCAGCGCAGGAACGCCATCTGGTGCTCGGACCAGTCGGAGACGCGCAGGCCGAGGACCTCCCGGTAGAAGGCGACGGAGGCGTCGATGTCGGTGGTGTTGAGCACGACGTGGGTCACGCCGACGGGCACGGCGTCGTCCTGTCCGCGGGGCGGGACGGCCCAGGTGTCGGCGGACAGTTCGATCAGCCGGCCCTCGTGGTCGTGGAAGCGCAGTCCGTATCCGCCGCCGGCCTGGTCGAGCGGGCCGGGACCCGCCACCGGGCGGATGCCGCGGCTTTCCAGGCGCCGCGCGGCCTCGTCGATCTCCGCCGGGGTGGCCACGGCGAACGCCAGCCGGCCGAGGCCGGTCCGCTCCGAGCGGGTCAGCTGGAGGGCGTGGTGTTCGGGGCCGGTGCCGCGCAGCCAGCTCGTGCTGTGCCCGGACTCGACGACCTCGAGACCCCACGCCTCCTCGTAGAAGTCGGTGGCGGTGGCGAAGTCGCGGGTGAGCAGCTCGACGGAGCGCAGGGCGCGCAGCCGGGCGATGGGAGGTGCGTGCGGGTCAGGGGACATGTGATCTTCTCCGGAAGTGTCAGCCGGCCCAGGGCAGGGGAGCGGTGGCGGTTCCCCAGTACAGGGACTTCTGGCGCTGGTAGGCGCGGATTCCGTCGCGGCCCTTCTCACGGCCGAGGCCGCTCGCCTTCATGCCGCCGAAGGGGGTGGCGATGCTGAACTGCTTGTACGTGTTGATCCAGACGGTGCCCGCGTCGACGCGGCGGGCGATCCGCCACGCGGCCCGGTGGTCGCGGGTCCAGATGCCGCAGGCGAGGCCGTAGACGGAGTCGTTGGACTGGCGGACCAGGTCCTCCTCGTCGTCGAAGGGCAGCGCGACCAGGACCGGACCGAAGATCTCCTCCTGGCAGACGCGCGCGTCGCCCGGCAGCCCGTCGAGCACGGTCGGCAGGTAGTAGGCGCCGTCCGCGTATCCGGGTCCGCCCGGCGCACCGCCGCCGCACAGCACGCGGGCGCCCTCCTCGCGGGCGAGGTCCACATAGCCGGCGACGTGGTCGCGGTGCGCGTGGTGGACGAGCGGGGCGACCTGGGTGTCCGGGCCGGTGCCGGGGCCGACGCGCAGTTTCCGCACGCGGGCGACGAGTTCGCCGACGAAGTCGTCGTACAGGCTCCGCGCCACGAACAGCCGCGAACCGGCGATGCAGGACTGGCCGCTGGAGGAGAACACGCCGAACATCACGCCGGCCAGGGCCTGTTCGACGTCCGCGTCGGCCAGTACGACGGTCGGTGACTTGCCGCCGAGCTCCAGGGAGACGGGCATCAGCTTGTCGGCGGCGGCCCGGGCCAGGGCGCGGCCGGTGGTGGTGCCGCCGGTGAAGGCGACCTTGCCGACGTGCGGGTCCCGCACGATCGCGTCGCCGACCACCCGGCCGGGGCCGGGCAGCACCGACAGCAGGGCCGGCGGCAGGCCGCTCTCCTCCAGCGCCGCCGAGACGAGCCGCCCCAGGGCCAGTGACACCAGGGGGGTCCACTCGGCCGGCTTCAGCAGCACCGCGTTGCCCGCGGCCAGCGCCGGGGCGAGTTTCTGCGCGTCGCTGGCGACCGGGGAGTTCCAGGGGTTGATCGCGCCGACCACCCCGATCGGCTCGTGCACGCTCATGGTCACGTACGCGCCGCGGGACGGGGTGAGGGCGTCCTCGGCGGTCTCCAGGGCGGCGGCGGTGTACCGGAAGGTGGCGGCGGCGCTCGCCACCAGCGCACGGGTCTCGGTCAGCGCCTTGCCGGTGTCGGCGGTCTGGAGGGCGGCCAGGTGCTCGGCGTCCTGCTCGATCAGCGCGGCGATCCGGTGCAGCAGGCGGGCCCGCTCATGCGGCAGCAGATCGCGCCAGCGGGGGGCGGCGGCGGCCCGCGCCCCGGCCCGCGCCGCCTCGGCTACCTCCTCGGCCGTCACGGCGTGCACCGTGGCGAGGGCCCGGCCCGTGGCCGGGTCGAGGGTCACCGTCGCGGCGCCCGAGCCGCGCCGCCACCGGCCCGCAACAAGCGCTTCGTCCGGGGGAGTTCGGGCCATACGGGGCCTCCTGCACGAGGTTCAGGGGAGCTGGCTGAGCAATACTTGGGTAAGCGCTAGAAATCTAAGGGCTTAAATATCTGGGACGCAAGAGGTGCCTCCGAACAGATCGCCCGTTAATTCGCTGCTTCAGGCCTTGACGTGGTCCGGCTCGCCAGCGATACAACTTAAGCGCTTAGAAGCTTGGCGCTTACCTGCCGTTCCCTCGGCCGCTGCCCCGCTCTTCTTCGCCGCTGCTCCCGCGCTTGCCGTCCCCCGCCCCTGCGACCAGCGGAGTCCCTTCGCATGACGACCGAAGCAGTACCCGACAGCACGCTCCGAGCCTCCATAGCCGCCCGCTTCGAGCGGCTCCCCCTGTCCCGCTGGCACGTCACCGTGCGCCTCGTGGTGGGCGCCGTCACCTTCTTCGAGGCGTTCGACCAGCTCCTGATCGCCTACGCCCTGCCCGAGCTGCGCGCCGAGTGGCGCCTGTCCACCTCCGCCACCACGCTGCTGCTCACGGTCGGCTCGATCGGCATGCTCGTCGGCGCCCTGCTCTCCGGGCGCATCGCCGACCGCATCGGCCGCGTCCGGGTGATCGCCCTGTGCGTGGCCCTGTCCAGCGTCGCCAACCTGGCGCTCGCCTTCGCCCCCTCTCCCGAGGCGTTCATGGCGCTGCGCTTCGTTCAGGGCCTGGCGATCGGCGGGGAGGTGCCGGTGGCCGCCACCTTCATCGCCGAGATCACCCGCAGCCACAAACGGGGCCGCTTCGTCCTGCTCTACGAGCTGGTCTTCCCGGCCGGTCTGACCGTCGGCGCCCTGGTGGCGGCCTGGCTGGTGCCGGTGCTCGGCTGGCGGTGGATGTACGGACTCGCCGCGCTGCCCGGGGTCCTCGCCTACGTCGTGCACCGCATGGTGCCCGAATCGCCGCGCTGGCTCGCCGACCGCGGCCGGGCCGGGGAGGCCGCCGCCGTCATGACCCGGATCGAGACGGCCGTCGAACGGGCGACACACGCGCCCCTGCCCCCCGTCGCCCCGCCCGTGCCCGTCACAGGCGGCCCCGTCGGGGCGGAGTCCGCCGGCGGACTGCGCGGCCTGTTCGGCGGCCGCTACCGGCGCCGCACCCTGGTCGTCGGCATCCTGTGGTTCACCGGGTACTTCGTCAACTACGGCATCATGTCCTGGCTGCCGACCATCTACCAGAACCGCTACGACCTCGGGCTGTCCGACGCCCTGCTGTACTCCACGGTCACGTCCTGCGCGGGACTGCTGGGCTGTCTGCTCGCGGCCCTCACCGTCGACCGGGCCGGCCGCCGCTGGGTGATCACCGGCTGCCTGGGCGGCTCGGGCGCGGTCCTGCTCGTCCTCGCCTGTCTCGGAGCCGGCACCGCGGCGCAGGTCCTGGTCTGGACGTCGGTGGCCGCCGTGTTCTTCTTCGGCTCCAACATCTGCCTCTACCTCTACACGCCGGAACTCTTCCCGACCCGCATGCGCGCCCTGGGCAGCAGCGTGGGCGGGGCGCTCAACCGCCTCGGCGTCATCCTCGGCCCGATCGTCGTCGGCGCGGTCTACGCCGGCGGAAGCATCGGCACGGTCTTCCTCACCCTGGCCGCCGTGTCCCTGACGGGCGCGGTCGTCGCGGGGGCCTGCGCGGAGGAGACGGCCGGGCGGCGGCTGGAGGACGTGTCGCCGTGACGCGGCGGGCCGGTGCCGTCGCCGGACCGGGCGACGGCACCGGCGGCGGTCAGTCCGCCCGCACCAGGAAGCGCTGATCGGCCTCGCCGGTGCAGCGCTCCTCGACCGCCTCCGCGCCCTCGACGGTGAGGTCGTCGGCGATGCCGATGCACCGGCTGCCCGTGGCCGGAAGGATCCGGACGCCCTCGCCCCCTCCGCCGGCCTCCAGGCGGAAGAGGGTCGCGTGGACGCAGTCGTTCCGGGGCTCGAGCATCCCCTTCACCGGACCGGGCCCCATCACCGTCAGGCAGCCCTTCCCCTCCTCCGGGTGGTGCCACTGGATGCGGTAGAGGCCCTCACCGACCGGTTCGAGATACGTGCGCGGCACGGTGCTCCGCGCGCAGGGGAGCTGGACGGCGACGGCGCTGCCGTAGGCGCCCGCGCGGTCCCGCCCGTCCGTCAGGCAGAGGTCGGGCGTGCGGACGGGGCGGACGGTGACCCAGCCGTCGGTGGCGGTCCCCGAGGCGTCGGACCCGTCGGCGCCGTGGGGGAGCAGTCCCCAGGCGGCCACGGCGAGCAGCGGGAGCGTGAGCGCCGTGACGAGTGCGACGGTACGTCCCCTGCTGCGGCGTGGCCGCTCGGCAGGGGGTTCCGCGGACTGAGGCTTGTCGGTGTCGGTGTCGGTGTCGGTCCCGGTGTCCGGCGCGGTGCCGGGTGTGGCGGAACCTGTGCCGGCGCCCGCGGCGATCCGCTCCCTCGCGTCCAGCCACGCGCCGACCCGCCGTTCGTCCCCGCAGGCGCGGACGAACGCGGCCAGCAGCTCGGGCCGGGGCAGGCTCGTCCGTCTCAGGAGGTCGGCCAGCGTGCTGCGCGCCAGGACGTCGCCGTTGCGGGCGGCCTGCTCCTCCAGCTCCCGATAGGTCCGCCCGGATAGCGCCTTGAGCCGGCGCATCGACTCGACGAAGCCCGCGGCGTCCTTCGCTTCGTACGGCGACAGCTCCCCCAGGTTCCCCATGAAGGTCATCCTGCTGCGACGACGGCAGGAGGGGCAATGCTCTGTTCGGCCACGCAGCCTGTCCGGGACAGGCTGCGGGCACTTCCCTGACCAGCCCGGACAGCCCTGCGCTGTCCGGGACGTCCGCCCGGCATTGCCCCGGCCCGCGGGCGGGCGGCAGTCTCTGTGGCACGGGAGGCCCGTGGGAGCGGGCCGTACCGGCCACCGGCCACGTGAAAAGGGGGGACGGGGGCGCTGGTGGGGCGGGACACGTCCGCCCCACCAGCGGGCGCATGTCCGGGGTCCGCCTCAGGCGATCAGGCAGGTGTAGCCGCCGCTGCGACCGATACCGATACGGCCGGTCCGGGGCAGCAGGAGCGGGTCCGGCTGTCCTACGGCGGCCATGGAGCACGCGGGGTCGCCCACCACTCCCTCAGCGGCCATCCGCTCGGCGGCGGCCACCGCGGCCGGGGACGTGTACCACGTCGTGGTCACCGCCCCGCCGTCGCCCGGCGTCGGCGCAGGCGACGCGGCGGGCCGGTGTCCCGGCGTGCGGGGAACCGACGTTCCGGACGGTCTCGGTTCCGGCCGCGATGGTGCCGTACTCCGGGTGGGCGGCGGTGCGGAGGGACCGGTCGTCTTCCTGGACGCGGCGGGACCGGGTGTCTTCATGGACGCGGAGGGTGCGGGTGTCTTGCGGGAGGCGGCGGGAGCGGGTGTCTTCCTCGGGGCGGACGGGCCGGGTGTCCTCTGTGTCCGGGCGGACGGTCCGGGTGTCTCGACCGTCCGGGAGGGCGGCGGAGCGGGCGGACTGGCAGGCGTCTTCGGTGTCCGCCCGGCTGTCGGGGCCGCGGTGCCGGTACGGGGGTGCGCCGGGGTCGTCTCCGGACGCGAGGCGGGCCGGGTCCGCGCCGCCGGTGCGGAGCGGTCGGCCGTCGTGCGGGGCGTCCGCGCGGTCGTCGGGGTACCGGCGCCTGCCCGGGACCGCGACGGCGTAGCCTCCCGCCGCGGGGCCGTCCCGGGCCGTGAGGGCGCCGCCGAGGCAGGGGGCACCGCCCCGGGGGTCCGCCCGTCCGACGGGGCGGCGGCGGTGCCTCGGGGCCGGGACGTCCGGTCGCCCGGCGACGCGGGTGGCCTGGGGCCGGCCGGCTCGGTCCGGTCAGGGCCGCTGGTACGGGACGGCTTCGGCCGCGCGGTGCTCGAGATCTCGGTCGTCGGGGTCAGTGACGGCAGCGGCGCCAAGGTCGGCAGGGAGAGGTCGGCCGATGCCGACGGTTGCGGACTCGGCGTACCGTCGTCCCGCGCCGTCCACGCCCACACGCCGACGCCGCCGAGGACGAGCACGGCGGCACCGCCGGCGATCCACGGGGCCCGTCGGCGGGGGCGTCGGTGACGGTTCATAGTCCTCACCGTCTCCCGCCCGCCGGTCCGGCGCTCGCTGGGGCGCCCGGGTGTTGCGCCTTGCGGGCCGCATCCGGCCGTACTCGCGGATGGAGGGAGACCTGTCCGAAAGTCACCCCCGGCGGGGATGCTCCCCGCCGCCACGGGTATGCCTCGTCCACGCGCAGGTGCGGAGGGTTGGGGGGAGCTGGCCCGGTGACATGGAGCCGCCCGGGAACCGGCGGACAGGAGTCGAGGCGGGCCCGGCGGCGGCAGGCGGTACGCCTGTTGCGTGCCCGGGGCGAGTACGGACCCGAGCTGCGGGAGGTGCTGCCCGCGCTGACCGGAACGGTGCTCACTGCGTGCGGCGCGTTGACCGGCCTCGTCGTGGCCTGCCGCTGGATCGGCCCGGCGGTCCCGGCGGCCGTGCTCGCCCTCGTGGCGGTCGTCGTGCCGGTGGCCGTCGGGCGCCGCCGGCCCCTGTCCCGGCGCCGCCGCGGCTACTACACGCCGCAGGAGATCGCGGAGCTGGACGCCGACGGTCTCGCGCTGGCCGTGTGCCGCATGCTCCGCCGGGACGGCTGGGCCGTGCGGCGGGCGGCCGACGACGGCGTACGGCCGCGCGTGCAGGCCCGCCACCACCGCGGACACCGGCTGGAGGTGGCGTTCCGCCCCGTCGCCGAACCGCTCCCCGACGAGGACCCGCCGCTCGCCCCTGCGCGCCGCGGCGGCCGCCCGCGACGGCTCCGCCTGGTCGTGCACCGCGGCAGGTTCACCCGCCGCGACGTCCGGTGGGCGCGGGCGAGCGGGGACATCCGTCTGATGGACGGCGCCCTGCTGCGACGGTGGGCGCACGGGACCCCCTTGTACCGGCTGATCGACCTCCGCTGACCCCGGACGTGCACCCGGGCACCGCTCGTCGTCCGGGCCCGCGGGCCGCCTACACCGTGCCGGGAAGCCGCACCGTGACGAGGAGACCGCCGGCGGGGCGAGGGACGAGGTCGAGGGTGCCGCCGTGGGCGCGGACGATGCTGTGCACGATGGCGAGCCCGAGGCCGGCGCCGGCGTGCTCGTCGGTGCGCACGCGGTCCGATCCGCGCCGGAAGGGCTCGACGAGCGTCGGCACCAGCTCGGGCGGCAGCGGCGGACCCGTGTTCTCGACCCGCAGCACGCACAAGTCCCCCCGCGTCGCGGTGCCGACCGTCACGGTGCCGCCGGCGGGGAGGTTGTGGACGACGGCGTTCTGGACGAGGTTGGTCACCAGCCGCAGCAGGAGTTCCGCCGAGCCGCTGGTCCGTGCCGTGCCGCCGGTGACGTCGAGCGTGATCCCGCGCCGCTCGGCGAGGGGCAGCAGGGTCTCCGCCGCCTCCTCCGCGACGAGGGACAGATCGACGCTCTCGCGGGTGACGTTCCCGCGGTCGCTGCGGCTGAGCAGCAGGAGGGCCTCGGTGAGGTCGATCGCCCGCGCATTGACGACGTACAGGCGTTCGACGAGTTCGTCCCGGTCGCGCGTGGGGTCCTTGCGGGCGACGTCGAGCAGCGTCCGCGAGACGGCCAGCGGGGTGCGCAGTTCGTGCGAGGCGTTCGCCGCGAACCGCTGCTGCTCGGCGACATGCGACTCGAGTTGCCCGAGCATCGAGTCGAAGGAGTCGGCGAGTTCACGGAACTCGTCCTGGCGGCCCCGCATGCGGATCCGGTGGGACAACGACCCGTGCCCGGCCAGCCGGGTCGCGGCCGTGATCCGGGTGAGCGGTGCGAGCATCCGGCCGGCGAGGAACCACCCGCCGACCAGGCCGAACAGCAGCAGGAAGGCCATCGCCACGGCCGCGGCGGGGGCGAAAGTGCGCACGAGGAGGAAGCGGTTGGGCGAGACCCCGAGCAGGCCCTGCGAGTTGTCGGGCACGTAGCGCAGCAGGAACCACCACACCACGGCCAGCAGCAGCGCCCCGGCGACGGCGAGGAACCCGGCGTAGCTGAGGGCGAGTTTCAGCCGGACACTGAGCCCCGGGAGTCTAGGCACGGGCGCTGCCCGGACGGGAGGTGCCGGGGCTCGGGCCGTCGGCGATGCGGTAGCCGACGCCCGGCACCGTGGCGATGATCCCGGGCTCGCCGAGCCGTTTGCGCAGGGCGGAGACCGTGATGCGGACGGCGTTGGTGAAGGGGTCGGCGTTCTCGTCCCAGGCCCGCTCCAGCAGCTCTTCGGCGCTGACCACACCGCCCTCGGCGGCGACGAGGACCTCGAGCACGGCGAACTGCTTGCGGGTGAGCGCGACATGGCGGCCGTCGCGGAAGACCTCCCGGCGGAAGGGATCGACGCGCAGGCCCGCGATCTCGCGGACCGGGGGCCGGGCGTACGCGCGCCTGCGGTCGAGCGCCCGCAGCCGCAGGACCAGCTCCCGCAGGTCGAACGGCTTGGTGAGGTAGTCGTCGGCGCCGAGCTCGAACCCGGACGCCTTGTCGTCGATCCGGTCCGCGGCGGTGAGCATGAGGATCGGGATGCCGCTGCCGGAGGCCACGATGCGCCGGGCGACCTCGTCGCCGGAGGGGCCGGGGATGTCGCGGTCGAGGACCGCCAGGTCGTAGGAGTTGACGCCGAGCAGCTCCAGGGCGGCGTGCCCGTCGCCGGCGATGTCGGCGGCGATCGCCTCCAGCCGGAGACCGTCACGGACGGCCTCCGCCAGGTAGGGCTCGTCCTCCACGATCAGTACGCGCATGTCATGCAGCCTAGACACCGCGCATATCGCCGGCGTATGAGAAGGCGCGGCAGAAGACGCGGACGTACCGGGGCCGTCGCTCAGGCGGCCGTCGCCGCCGGGCGGGACCGGCCCGACGGTGCGGGGGCCGCGGTGCGCCACCAGCGACGCGACGCCAGCGCGGCCAGCGCGGCCCCGGAGGCGTTGACCAGCACGTCGTCCACGGAGGACACCCGGTCCAGTCGCAGGGCGTACTGCGCGGTCTCGACCAGGACCGAGCAGCCGGCCCCGAGCGCCAGGACCCGCGGCACGGACGCCAGGGCGGCCCATCGCATGGGGGCGAAGAACCCGAGCGACGCGAAGACCAGCAGGTTGCCGACGATGCCGAGGGTCCCCATGGTGACCAGGTCCCGCAGCGGTACGAGGCTCACCCGCGCGGGGGCGACGCCCGCCCCGCCGCCCGGCATCATGGTCAGCCACAGGAACGGCACCGTCCCGTGGACCATGCCCACCTCGGCCGACGAGATCCGCCACGCCGACGCGACGCCCGCGGCACGCCGGACGCGCGCCAGGGCCCACGCCACCAGCGCGGCGAGGGGGAGCGTGACCAGCGTCACGAGCACCACGCCGTTGAACGTGTCGAGGCAGCCGTGCCACCGCCCGGCCATGCAACTGGGGGCGGACATCATGAGCGGCCGGCGCATGACGAACAGGGCGCCGGCCAGGGCGGCGGCCGCCGCGACGGGGAGCACGAACCCGGTCGTGCGGCGGGGCGGTGCTGTCAGGGATGTGTGGTGGTCCATGACCCCCATGGGAGCCGGACAGCCGTTGCGCGGGCGTATGCGCTTCTCGATACGCCCGCGATACGGCGGGCCCGTCAGGGCGCGACGGGCAGCTGACGCTTGTGCTCGGTGAGGCGGTAGCGCGCGACGATCTTCTCGAAGGCCGCCTCGTCCACCGGCTTGCCTTCGAGGAAGTCGTCGATGTCGTCGTAGGTGACCCCGAGGGCGACCTCGTCGGCCTTGCCCGGGTCCAGGGTCTCCAGGTCGGCCGTCGGCGTCTTCCACACCAGCTCGGCGGGCGCGCCCAGCGCGTCGGCGACGGCGCGCACCCGGCGCTTGGTCAGACCGGTCAGCGGGACCAGGTCGGCGGCGCCGTCGCCGAACTTGGTGAAGAACCCGGAGACGGCCTCGGCGGCGTGGTCGGTGCCGACGACCAGGCCGTCGTGCGCCCCCGCCACCGCGTACTGGGCGATCATGCGCTGGCGGGCCTTGATGTTTCCGAGGACGAAGTCCTGGTGGTGGGCGTCGCGGAAGGCGACGTCCGCGGCCACCGCGGCCGCCAGCGCGGCGTCGCTGGCCGGCTTGATGTCGACGGTCAGCACGTGGTCGGCCTGGATGAAGGAGAGCGCGAGCTGGGCGTCGTGCTCGTCGGCCTGGGTCCCGTAGGGCAGCCGCATCGCGTAGAAACGCGCCTCGTGACCGGCCGCGCGGGCCCGCTCGACGGCGAGCTGGCACAGCCGGCCGGCGGTGGTGGAGTCGACCCCGCCGCTGATGCCGAGCACCAGCGACCGAAGACCGGTCGAGGTCAGCCGCTCGGCGAGGAAGGCCACCCGGCGTTCGATCTCCCGTTCGGCGTCGAAGTTCTCCGCCACCTGGAGTTCCCGGGCGATTTCCTGCTGCTGGGCGATGGACGCCGGCTCGCTCACGTCTGCTCCTGACCTGATTCGCGGTGTGCTGCCGTTCCCAGCCTACCCAGACGTCCTGACCAGGGAGGAAGCCGCGTCGGGCCCGGACCGGTCCGCCCCCGGCACCGGGTCGGTCAGCTCGGGATCGCCGAACTCCGCACGCAGCGCCTGGAAGGCGGTGACCTTCTCCTCGCCGAAGCGCCGCACGTGCGCGGCGTACTCGTCGGGGGTCAGGAAGGCCGTGGGCCTGGACTTGCTGTGGAACTTGTCCGCGTACATGACCAGTCGCTCCTCGGCCGTCACCGCGAGGTAGTCGGCGACGGGCAGGGGGAGCCCCTGACTCAGGACGTCCTCCTTGGTGACCCCCACCCCCGTGTGGTGGGAGCAGAAGCGGCGCAGCGTCTCCGGGAGACCCTCCTCCTCCAGGATCTCGTGGCCGAGCAGCCCGTGCCGGATGTAGTTGCCGTGGTCCAGCCGCCCCTCGGCCCCGTAGAGCCGGTAGACGCCGATGTCGTGCAGCAGGCAGCCCGCGCGGACCAGTGCGGCGTCGAGATGGCCGAGGTGCGGCGAGGCGAGCAGTTGCTCGGCGATGCCCCACACGATCTCGCAGTGGGTGTGCACGAGGTCGAACGCCTCGGCCGTCGGCGCGTACTTCTCGTGCAGCGCACGGATCTCTTCGGTTCCCGGAATCTCCACCCGGGGAGACTAGCAACGGCCGTACGGGCGGCGTCGGGGCCGGTCGCAGCGCCGCCGGGCGCTCACTCGGGCCAGGCGGAGTTCTGGATGACCTCGACGAAGTCGCCGCGCCGGAAGCCGGGGACGAAGTGTTCCAGGACGTCCGCGTTCACCGTGCCGAAGGTGCTGTCGGGGCGGTGCCGGAAACCCTCCGTGAACGCCTCGAGGATCCGGCGCTTGAAGTCCGGCCGGGGATGGGCGGCGGTGACCTCGTCGATCTGCGCCTGGGTGACGTTGCCCAGGCGGAGGCCCAGGACGTCGGCCTCGACGCCCGCCGTGGTCGCCGCGATCTCCGGCGCCATCCGGTACGGCACCTCGGGCGTGGTGTGCAGGGCGACCGCCGTCCAGACCGTGTCCGCGTCGCCTTCGGACCGGCCGCGGGCCAGCAGGAACGCCCGGGCCTGGTCGGCGCCGTCCAGCTCGAAGCGCTGGTCGTCGCCGCGGTACGGGGGCACCAGGCCGGTGTCGTGGAACAGCGCCGCCACGTACAGCAGCTCCGGGTCGGGCCGCAGGCCGAGCGCCGCGGCCTGGAGGCTGCCGAAGAGGTAGACGCGTCGGGAGTGGTGGAAGATCAGCGGCGGCGTGGTGTCGCGGATCAGTTCCGTCGCCTCCCGCGCGAGCCTGCTGTCGGGGATCTCGATTCCGGCGATCTTGTCGGTCATGGCTGCCTTCCCTGAGGGCGGTGGGTGGGGCCCCTGGTCCGGGACCTGTCCTCAGCGTGCGCCGCACGGGGCCGTCCCCGCCGCTGCCGGATGGCCGGGAACCCTCGGAAACGGCCATGGTCCACCCTGACGGCTCACCCGCCGGTGCCCCGCTGCCGAGGGGCCGGCGTGGAGGCACCTCGTCGCGCCGTCGCGCTCCCGAGCGCTGTGACAGTTCTGCGACACGAGTGACACACGTTTTCCGCACAACTCCCGCGCAGGGGCGTACTGTTGACCGAGTTCACACCCAGAACGGGTGTTGACGCATCCATACGAGGGGGTTCAGGTGTCCCAACACCTGCGTACCGACAGCCATGCCCGGCGCATCCGCCGCACCACCACGGCCGCGGCCGTCGCGGCCGTCCTCGCCGCCGGACTGACGACCGTCCTGCCGGCCACGGCACAGGCCGCGGAGGCGGCCGAGGTCCTCATACCCGCGCCCGACGCCTACGGGGAGGGCACGGAGACGGTGCTCGCGACCGGCGCCCAGGGCGTGCTCCACCGCGAGGGCGACAGCTACCTCTGGACGACGACGTACAACAGGACCACCAAGCCCGTCCCGGAGCTCGAGGGCGTCCCGCAGGACGCCGTCGTGCGCGGTCACGACGGGTTCAACCGCGTCGTCTACACCAAGCCGCGCACGGACGGCGGCACGGACGTCGTGCGGATCGGCGTCGAGGACCCGGCCAACACCAGCACCGTCAAGGTGCCCGCCGGATACCTCAACCCGCGCGTCGCCAACGGCTGGGTGCTGGCCACCGTCGACCAGGGCGACGGAACGTACCAGCTGCGCGTCGCGCGCGGTGGCGACCCGGCGGTCGACCCCGTGGTCCAGCTGCCCGCCGGAGCCACCACCGGCGCCGAGCCGACGCTGTTCGGCGCCTTCGACAACCAACTGCTCATCGGCTACCGCACCGCCGACGGCACCCAGGCCTACGGCACCCTCACCGCCTACAACGGCAGGGTCGTCCCGCTGCCCGTGACCGGTGAGGCGAGCAACTTCCGGATCACGCAGAACACCGTGAGCTGGTACTCCCGGGAAGGCACCCCGGGCGTACGGGTCATGCCCAGGGGCAGCACGGCCGCCCCGCGGATCGTGCCCCTCGCCACGCAGGCTCCCGACAGCAGGGTCACCACCTTCGTGGTGGGCGACAACGTCCTGTGGTACGAGGGCGACGGCGGCCCGCTGCACGTCACCCCCTTCGCCGGCGCGGAGACCGAGCGGACGCTGATCGGCGACCTCGAGCAGGCGTTCCTGCGCGCCGAGGGCAACGGGTCGCTGGTCGTGCTCGGCAAGGGGGCCGACGGCAGGCGCGCCGTGCACCACTTCAGCGTGGACGGCTCGGGGCTCGTCTTCGACCTGACCCTGCGACAGGTGCCGCGGGCCAAGACCGCGGACGGTGCGATCACGGCACTGGGCCTCGACCGGGGGAGACTGCGGTACGTCAACTCCCTCACCGGCACACGGACGCTGCACGGGAAGAACATCGGCACCGGTCTCGACCCGGTGGACGGAGCGGCGTCGGCCGACTTCCCGGGCCTGGAGGCCGGCCGCTTCGCGGACGGCACCGACGAGGGCCTGGCCCGGCTGACCGCCGACCCGGTGACGGGCGCCGACGTGCTGGTGACCGGCGACGACCCGGACCATCCGGCGGACAGCTTCCCGCTGCCGGGCAAGGACGGCCGCATCCTGGACACCGCGCCCGAGTTCGTGCTCTACGCGGCGGGCGGACGGCAGTACGTCGTCGACACGGCCCGCGACCTCGTCGTGCGCGAACAGCCGGCGCAGGCCGCCGCGCTGGACCACAAGAGGCTGTTCAAGCCGGCGCTCAACAGCCCCGGCAAGGTCAAGGAGATCAACGTGCGTTCCGGCGCGCTGATCAGCACCATCGACCTCGGCACCGCCTGCGTCCCCGACGAACTCCAGTACAGCGGCACCCTGTTGTACTGGAGCTGCGCCTCGAAGGACGCGGCGGGCGTACGCGACCTGGCGACCGGGCACACCTACCCCGCCCCGGCGGCCGGCGTCCTGCTGGGCGACCGCTTCACGGCCCACCGCGACGCCGCCGGCGCGCTGCGCCTGACGGCACTGCGGACGGACGGCGGCACGGCCGACCTGGGCACCGTCACCGGGCTGAAGCAGCCCGCGCAGGGCGACGGACGCGGCTCCACCTGGACCGTGGACGCGGGCGCCGGCAAGCTGGCCTGGGTCGACGCGGACGACACCGTGCACGTCACCGCGCCGCAGCACGAGGTGTCCGCACTGCGCGTCGCCCGCACCGCCGCTCCGCGGACGTCGGCCGGCGAGTGGGCCGCCGCGTGGTGGCTCTCCAAGCCTGCGGCCTCCTGGCAGGTGACCCTCACCCGCCGCGCCACCGGCGAGACCGTCCGCACCTGGACGGGCGAAGGCACCCTCGGCACGGTCCGCGTCACCTGGGACGGCACCTCCGAGTCGGGCACCCCGGTGCCTGACGGCGGCTACACCTGGCGGCTGACCGCCGCACCGGCGGACGGCACCGGCGCGGACGTCACGGCGGAGGGCGTGGTGAAGGTCACCGACTGAGCACGGCGCCGCACCGACACCGGCCCCTTCCCCGAAACCGCCTCGGGGGAGGGGCCGGTGGCCTACTCCGGGGGCGTGGGGGTGTCGTGCGTCCGGTACATCGCCTGCACGTCCAGCTCCAGTTGGACGGTCGGACCGACGACCGCGATGCCGCGGGCCAGCATGGAACGCCAGTTGAGCGTGAAGTCCTCACGGTGGAGTTCCGCCTTGGCGAGCGCCGCGCAGCGCAGCTCCTCGCCGTAGCCGCCGTTCACCGTCCCGAGGTAGGTGGTGTCGAGTCCGACGGAACGGCTGGTGCCGTGCATGGTGAGCGTGCCGTGCAGCGTCCACTTGGACCCGCCGCGGTAGGCGAACCGGGTGCTGGTGAAGTCGATGTGCGGGTAGCGCTCGACGTCCAGGAAGTCCGCGGAACGCAGATGGTTGTCGCGGGTGTTGTTGCCTGTGGTGAGGCTGGAGGCGTCGATGCGCACCGAGACGTGGGAGTCGGCCATGTTCGGCGCCACGCGGATGCCGCCCTCGAAGCGGGTGAAGCGGCCGTGGACGTGGGCCATGCCGACGTGCTTGGCGATGAAGCGGATCGCGGTGTGCGGAGGATCGAACAGCCAGGTCCCGGCGGTCGGCAGTTCCGGCTGACGGGCGGACTCCAGCGCGATCCGCACGGGCGGCAGCGCCGCTCCGGCGGTGATGTCGAGGTTCTGGCGGGCCGGTGACAGGCCCTCGGCCACCGTCATCACGCTGTAGGAGCCGGCCGGCAGCGTGGCCAGGTACCAGCCGTTCGGGTCCGTGGTCCCGTGGGTGGCGACGCGGTGGCTGTCCAGAGCGGTCACGGTCACCTCGGCGCCCGCCATGGGCTGTCCCAGGGGGTCGACGACTTCGACGCCGAATCCACCCGCCCCCGGCGGCAGCGGGACCGAGAGGCTCGAGGGGGCACCGGACGTGCCGCGGGAACGCCGGCGTCGGAGCAGCCCGAGGGCCATGGAGCACACCTTTCGTTACACGTGTCACCGCCGGGACCCGCGTGGTTTCCTGCGTTCGCGGTCGTCAAGAGTCTTCCGGAGCGGGGTCACGGGGCGTGGGGGGCGACGGTTCGTCAACGATCATAAAGCGGGGGCGCGAGGAGGTCACCCAGGGGGTCGTCGTACTACGGCCCCGGTGATTTGCAGGGCTGCTGTGGCGAAGAGCACGACGGACGAAGTCCCGCGCCGTCCGCTGTCCTCCGCCCCGATTCACCGGTCGTCCGCCCGCCACCACGCACGCACCACTGCGCCACCGGCCACCAGCATCCCCACGACGACCGACGCCGCGAGCACCCGCCCGCCGCCGGACCCCACCCCGGTCATCGGAGCCGCCGCGGCGGCCAGCACCATCCCGGCTCCCGCGCAGGCCCCGAGCGCCTCCGCCCACACCCGTGCGATCCCGCGCCCCCCACGCCACGGCCAGGCCTCGCTCGCCACCAGGTACGCGACCAGCAGCACCGCCACCCCGGCCCCCTCCCACCGGGCCGGCTCCCCGTTCGCGGCCATCACCACGACGCCGCACGCCAGCACGGTCGTCCGGTGCCGCACCAGACCGTACGCCCGGCGCGCCGGCCCGAGGGACGGCCGTCGGTCCACCGCCGGCGCGGCCCACCACGCGAAGAGCACCGCGCAGCCGAACAGCACCGCGGACCCGGCCCGGTCCACCGTCGCCCACGGCCGCCACGCCGCCGTGACGGCCGCCACCGCGAGCAACCGCACCGGCACGGTCCCGATCCAGTACCCGGCGTGCTCCCGAAGACCGCTCCCCGCACCGGAGACCGTCACCGCCCTCGCCCCCGACTCCCGATCCGCCCCGACAGCAACGGCGCCAGCACCGGATCCAACGACTCGCCCACCACGTACCGCAGCATCGGCACCCCGCTGTCCCGCAGGGCGAACCGCATGGCGTCCCGGTCCGCGTGCCACAGCCGAAGCCCCAACGCGCCCGCCTCGTCACCCGGTTCGACCTGCGGATCCCCGCACGGGATCTCCACCACGACCGGCCGGCGCCCCCGCCCCTGAAGATCGCGCAGCACCTTCAGCACCCGTGTGTCGCTCAACGGGGTGAACACGTACACGAGGGCCCCCTCCGGCAGCGCGGGCGGCGGCACCCGCTCCAGTCCGGGCCCCTCGAACCGCCGGTCCTTGCGGACGTCGAGGACGCTCTCGACGATGCGGTAGAACGTCGCGTCCCCGGTGCCCGGCGCCAGCCATCGCGTGGTGCCCCCGGTCGACACGACGCCCACCCGGTCGTGGGTGCGCAGATAGGCCCGGGCGAGCCCGGTCGCGGCGCGCACCGTCTCGTCCAGGGACGACACCCCGGTCACCGGGTCGACGACGTCCCCGAAGGCGTCCAGCAGCATCACCGTGTCGGCGGCCCGCTCGGCAGCGAACCGGTGCAGCTGCACGTCCCCGCGCCGTGTCGTCGACGGCCAGTGGATGCGCCGCTGCCGCTCCCCGGGCACCCACGGCGCCACCCCGATGACCTCGACACCCTCGCCGGTCTGGGACGAGGCGTGCTCGCCGAGCCGCTGCGGCAGCCGCGCCGGGATCGGTGTGAAGCGGGCCTGCGCGGCGTGCGGGAACACGGACACCTCGGCCGCCTCGACCCGCACGGTGCGGCGCACGGTGCCCCCGGCGTCGTACACGTCGAGGTCCACCGGGCCGAGCGACCAGCGCCCCCAGCGCAGCGCGGTGTGGCGCAGCGTCACCGTGGCGGTGCCGACGTCGACCTCGTCCAGCCGCAGGCCCGGGCCGAGCGTGACGCCGGGATCGAGCCGCACGGCACCCCCGTCGTGGGCCACCGAGATGCGGACGGTGACGGTGTCGCCCTCGAAGCAGCGACGCGGTTCGACGGTCAGCGACGTCTCGACGCGCCGGGCGTACGCGCGCGGCAACGCGAGCGCCAGCAGCACCAGGGGCGCCGCCGCCAGCGCGAGCAGCCATGCCCGGCCGGTCAGCAGGGCGGCGGAGAGCGCGACGACGGCGACGGTCAGCAGGCGCAGCGTCCGCGCACCCGGGCGCGGCCCGCCGGGCGGCGCGGGCGGCGGCTGCGTCGGTGAGGCGCGCCCCTCCAGGGCGCGGACCACCGCGGCGCTCGGCCGCGGCGCGGGCAGGCTCACGACGGCACGGCGGCCGTGCGCCGCGTGGCCGGCGTGCCGACGCCGTCGACGATCTCGCGCAGCACGTCGTCCGTGGACACCTCCCGCACCCACAACTCCGGCCGCAGCGACACCCGGTGGGCCAGGGCGGGCACCGCGAGGCTCTTGACGTCCTCCGGGACGACGTAGTCCCGGCCGTCCAGGACGGCGCGGGCGCGCGCCAGTTGGACCAGGGCGAGTCCGCCGCGCGGCGAGGCGCCGATGCTGATCTGCGGATGGTCGCGGGTCGCGCCGACCAGGGCGACGGCGTACTCCAGCAGATCGTCGTCGATCTCCACGCGCTCCACGACGGCCCGCCACGCCAGGACGTCGGCCGGCCCCGCGAGCGTGTCGAGCACGGCCTCGGGCGCGGCCCGGTCGACCCGGGCCCGCAGCATCGCCAGCTCCTCCCGGGCGGCCAGATACCCCATCCGCACCCGCAGCTGGAACCGGTCGAGCTGGGCCTCGGGAAGCGAGTAGGTGCCCTCGTACTCCACCGGGTTGGCGGTCGCGATCACGAGGAAGGGATCGGCGAGCGGCCGGGTCTCGCCGTCCACGGTCACCTGCGACTCGGCCATCGCCTCGAGCAGCGCGGCCTGTGTCTTGGGCGGCGTCCGGTTGATCTCGTCGGCGAGGAGGAGGTGGGTGAAGACCGGGCCGGGACGGAACACCATCTCGCCGGTGCGCTGGTCGTACAGCGGCGCCCCGGTGACGTCCGAGGGCAGCAGGTCGGGCGTGAACTGGACGCGGCGGAAGTCCAGGCCGAGCGTGGTGGCGAAGGACCGTGCGAGGAGCGTCTTGCCGAGTCCCGGCAGGTCCTCGACGAGGACGTGCCCGCCGGCCAGCACGGCCAGCATCACGTGCTCGAGCGCGTCGGGTTTCCCGACGACGGCGCGGCCGATCTCGCGCAGTACGGCACCGGCCTGCTCGCCGACCTGCCCGGCGGTGCGGGGCGGGGGCGTGGAGGGACTCGTCACGTCGCTTCTTCCTCACGAGTACGGGGGCTACGGGCGGCTTGGGGTGTGCCGAGTGCTTCGAGCCGGTCGACGAGGCGGCGCAGCACATCGACGGGGACGCCGCCGTCGGGGCCGGTCCGGGGCGGCTCGGGCCCCAGCCACGGCCACAGTTCGGGACCGATCAGCCCGGCGGCGCGCTCCGGCTGCTGCTCGAGCGACACATGGTGGTGCTCGGCGAGCGCGGCGGCGTACAGGTGGCGCAGTTCGGGCCGGAGCACGGCGCGGTAGTAGTAGGCGCCGTCGGGACCCAGGGCGGTGTCGACGTTCCGCCGCCACTCGCCGATGCCCGGCGCGCGGGTCCGCAACAGCTGCACCTCGTCCCGCCGCCCGGGGTCTAGGGCGCCCGCCCCGGCGACGTACCGGGCGACCACCAGCGCCGCCACGACGAACACGGTCACGACGGCGCCGGCCGCCACGGGGCCGTCGAGCAGCAGGACGAGCAGGACACCGGAGCCTGCGACCGCCGCGCCGAGCAGCCCGAGCCGGCGCAGCGGGAGCGCGTCCGGCTCCGGGGTCCTGCCTGCAGTCCGGTTCACCGTGCGGCCTCCCGGTCCCGGAGATGCGAGGCGATGTCCTCCAGGGCCCCGGCCGCGGCCTCACGGTGCGGGGCGCCCATCGGGTGCGAGGAGTAGCGGGCCTCGCGGAACAGTTCGGTCAGACGCGGCGCGGCCGGGCTCGGGGCGAGGCCCGCGGCGGCGGCGCGGGTGAGCAGGTCGGCGGGACTGTCGGCGGCGTGCCGCCGCACGCCGGACGCGGCGAGGGCGTCCTCCATCGCGGCGTAGCAGGCGATGACGGCGGCCCGGGCGTCACCGGCGTCGGACAGGGCGCGCCGGGCCGAGCGTACGGCGGACAGCAGCAGCCGCGCGTCCTCGTCCTCAGAAGGGACGCCCGGGGGACCGGGGCGCGGCGGCACCGTCAGCCCGAACCGTCGCAGTCGCCGTACGACGACCACCGTGACGACCACGACGACGAGCGCGATCAGCACTCCGAGCAGGAGGTACCACGGCAGGGACAGGGCGTGTCCCGAACTCTCCTCGGGCATCGACCTGTTGCGGCCCGGGGGTGTGGTCGGTGGTGAGCTGGGCGGCGGCAGGAGGTCCACCGGCATGGACGCCGTGCTGTCGTGCGTGAACCGGTGCAGGACCAGGGCCAGGACGCCGATGACACCCGGCCCGACGAGCAGCAGCGGCACGGCGGCCTGCCGCAGCCGCTCCTCGCGCGGCGGCAGCCGGGTGGAGTCGGCGCCGATCCGGGGGCGAAGCCGCCGGCCGGTGTGCATGACACCGACCGCCCAGACGACGGACAGGCCGATCGCGACGAAGCCCCAGTGACCGAGCGGCCCCTTGCCGGAGTGCAGCAGCCCCTCGCCGGGCCGCAGCACGAGCGCGGCGACGGCCAGCGCCCCGACGACCCCCGCGGCCACCACCGCCCCGGGCACCACCCGGCGCCCCTCCCGCTCCCCGTGCCCCATCCATTCCCCCGCTGAAGCGTTCCCCCGAACGTCCGTTCACCGTACGCCCTCCGAGTGATCGTGACCACTGAGGGTGGGAACGCCGATGAGTCACGGCGCGGCGGCGGGTCTCCAGGGTGTGACGGTTGCCGAAGCCCACCCGAGGAGCGTGTCATGACCGCGACCTACACCTTCGACGTCTTCACCAGCCTCGACGGCTACGGCGCCGCCGGCGGCGACTGGACCGGCTACTGGGGCAAGCAGGGCCCCGAACTGCTCGACCACCGCCTCGCGCTGTACGACACCGCCCAGCGGATGGTCTTCGGGGCGGCCACGTACCGGCTGTTCACCCAGATGCTGGCCGAGAGCACCGAGGACTCCGACGTGCGCGACCCCTGGGTCACCAGGATGCGCGGCCTGCCGGCGACGGTGGTCTCGACGACGCTGGAGGGCCCCCTCGACTGGCCGGACGCGACCGTCGCCCGTGGTGACGCCGTCGACGTGGTCGCCCGGCTCAAGAAGGAGTCCGACGTGCCGCTGCGCTCGCACGGCAGCCTGTCGATGAACCGGGCTCTGATGGCCGCCGGCCTGGTCGACCGCCTGCAGGTGACGCTCTTCCCCGTCATCACCGGCCGGACCGGACTCGACCCGGTCTTCCGGGACGCGGCCGACTTCGACCTGGAACTCGTCGAGCACCGGACCCTCGACGGCCACATCCAGGAACTCGTCTACCACCCCGCCCTTCACTGACCGACCCGGAGCCCCGGCTCACGGCCCTCCGCCCGCCCGGCGACGGCCGGCCGGCGTTCCCCGTGCCGGCCCAGTGCCGCGAGGGTCAGGGTCACGGTGACGGACGCGCTCGCCATCAGCGTGATCGCCGTGGCCGGTGAGGTCAGCTGGGCCAGGGCGCCCGCGAGGACGGTGCCGAGGCCCTGCAGCGCGGCCATGCCGGTGGCGTGCAAGCCGAGCGCCTGGCCCGCGAGGCCGTCGGGGGTGAGCTTCATCAGACGTTCCTGGAGGACCAGGCTCGCGGCGAAGCCGACGGAGGCGACGGTGACCGCCGCCGCCGACAGCGCCGCCCCCGGCCGCAGCGCGAAGAACAGGTAGGGCACGGCCAGCAGCAGACGCAACGGCGTCGCCAGGCGGGCGCGCACCGCCACCGGCACCAGGCGGCCCACCGCCAGGTCACCCGCGAACATGCCCAGCGCCCCCAGCGCGTAGAGCGTGCCCGCGGCCTCGGGGGCGTAGGAGACGTAGAGCGAATCGCCGCCGACGATCAGGCCGTTGGGGACCCACAGGCCGAGGTACGTCAGGCGACGGGAGCGGGAGGACCACAGGACGGCGTTGGTGCGCCAGGAGGCCGAGAGGGAGGGGCGGCCCGGGGACCGCGGGGTCCGGGCCGTGAGACCCAGCCGGGTGACGAGGGCCGACACCGCGTACACCGCCGCCGCGAGCAGCAGACAGGCCCGGGGGGACAGGAACACCAACAGCGCGCCGCCCGTCGCGAATCCGGCCATCTGCATCAGGCCCCAGAGCATGTTGTACAGCGAACGTCCCAGGACGTAGCCGTCCTTGGACAGGATGTCGTTGATCAGGCCCCCGCGCACCCCACCGCCCAGCGACGCGACCAGGCCCTGCGCCAGGACGACCGCGAAGACCGCCCCGACGGGCAGACCGGGCAGCGCCAGCACCGCGGAACCGGCCGCGAAGGCGAGCCCGAGACCGCACAGCACCGCCCGCGGGGGCAGACGGTCGGCGCCCGAGAGCAGGAACGCGCCGCCCAGCAGCTGAGCGAGCTGCGGGCCGAACATGCTGACCGCCGACAGGAACGGGGAGCCGGTGGCCCGGAACACCAGCGTGCCGAGGGCCAGACCGCCGATCGTCTGGGCCGCGGCGAAGGCGGCGAAGGAGAGCAGGAACGGAGTGAACTCCGGGGTGCGGAACAGGGAGCGGTAGCTGCGCATGCGCCGCAGTCTCGGACCGGACGGGGAGCGCGGGTACTGTTTCGCCCACACGCGAAAGGTCGTCGGCATGGGCTTGTGGCAGATCGGCACCGACACCCTCGCCCGCAGCCGGTTCGTGCTCTCGCCGTTCGCCGAGACGTTCGCGAGCCTGAAACTGCTGCACGCGGGGACCGGTGCCCATCGGGGCGAGGAGGACTGGCTGCGCACCCACCTGCCCGGCTACCGTGCGCGCCTCGCCGCCGACCCGGTGGCCGCCCCGCTCGTCCGGGCGGCACTCGGCACCTCCTGGATCGCCGACTTCTTCTGCCCCACCTCACGCATCGGCGAGAGCTTCGAGGAGACCGTGACCCGGGTGCGGTCGACCGGGGCGGGACAGGCCCGGGCCGACCTCCGTGTGTCCCTCGGCGGCCCGCTGCCCGCCGCCCTGGAGCGCGACGACCTGCCCCAGCGGGCGACCGCGCTGCTGACGTACGTCTGGGACGAGACCGTACGGCCGTACTGGCAGCGCCGGCGGCGCATCCTGGAGGCCGACATGGTCGCCCGGACGGCGCAGGTCAGCCGGGGAGGCTGGGCGGCGGTGCTGGACTCCCTGAAACCGGGCGCCCGGTGGATCGGGGAGAGCCGCCTCCAGGTCAACCCGAACGCCTACCCGCCGCGCGAGATCGCCGACGGGGCCGACCTGCTCTTCATGCCGGTAACACCGAGGACGAGCTGGGTGTCGTGGGAGGGCCAGGAACGGTACGCCGTCGTCTACCCGTGTCTCGGCGTGCTCGCCGACGACCACGACCGCCGCCCGGCCCCGGCCGCACTCGGGGCGCTCGTCGGCACCGCGCGGGCGGCGCTGCTGGTGTTCCTGCGCACCCCCATGAGCACGACGCAACTGGTCGCCGTCACCGGCAAGGGCCTGGGCTCGGTGGGCGGGCATCTGCGGGTGCTGCTGGACGCGGGACTGGTGGAACGCCGTCGGTCCGGGCGGTCCGTGCTGTACGTCCGCACGGCGGCCGGGGAGGTGCTGGTGAAGGCGTCGGGGGCCGGGAGCGGCGACGCGGCGCCGGACGTCCGGCCGGCGTGACACCGGCGCAGCCGGTGCCGGCCCGTGCCCGCGTCCGGCGGCCGGGCGGTGCGCCGAAGCCGCTCACCCTCCTGGAGAAGGCGGCGCGCTCCGTCTGCCCCCGGGGCCGCGTACGGGATGCCCTCTTCGCGTGCGTATGCCGATGAGTTGTGCTGTGGTCCCGCTTGATCCTTGGATCATGCACCAAAGTTACGGTCGCTCGCCGCACGGGTCTTCTTCCAAGGCCGCCCGCCGACCATAGTGACCACACAGCGAAAAGGTTCTTTCGCTATATGGAATCTTGCGAGTGTGGGGAGTGCGTCCATGCGCAATGCCAGCCCGTCCCTGGCGCGCCGTCTCGTCCGAAGTCTGCGGACCTCGCTGTTCGTCCAGGTGGCCTGTGCCCTGGTCGCCGGCGTCCTCGTCGGAGCGCTGTGGCCGCACGTGGGCACCGTCGTCCAGCCGCTCGGCGACGGCTTCGTCCGGCTGATCAAAGCCATGATCGCTCCGCTGGTCTTCTGCGTGGTGGTCACCGGCATCGCCAAGGCCGGGGACCTGAAGGCGTTCGGACGGATCGGGGTCAAGGCCCTGCTCTGGTTCGAGGCCGCCACGACCGTCGCCCTCGTCGTGGGGCTGGTGGCCGGCAACCTCGTCCGGCCCGGCGACGGGATGAACGTGGACCCGGCGTCGCTGGACACCGCGGCCGTCGACGCCAAGACGGGCGGCGGCGAACTGCCGTCCACCAGTGAGTTCCTGCTGCACTCGCTGCCCGACAGCGCGGTCGGCGCGTTCGCCGAGAACTCCCTGCTGCAGGTCCTCGTCCTCGCCTGCCTCGTCGGCGCCGCCGTCCTGCACCTCGGACTGACCAAGGTGCCGGCGATCCTCCCGGCCGTCGGGCAGGCGCAGGAAGTGGTCTTCGCCGTGGTCGGCTTCATCATGAGGCTGGCACCCCTCGCGGTCTTCGGGGCCACCGCTCACCTCGTGGGGGAGTACGGACTCGGCGCACTCTCCACGTACGGCAAGCTGATCGGGGTGTGCTACGCCGTCGCCCTGGTCTTCCTGATGGTGCTCGGCGTCGCTCTGAAGGCGGTCACCGGCGTGAGCCTGTGGAAGTTCATGCGGTACACCCGCGAAGAGCTGCTCCTCGCGATGGGCACGGCGTCCAGCGAGACGGTGATGCCGCGCATGATGCAGAAGCTCCGCCAGGCCGGCTGCCGTGACGACGCCGTCGGCCTGGTCCTGCCGACGGGCTACTCCTTCAACCTGGACGGCGCCTCCATCTACCTCTCCATCGCGACCCTGTTCATCGCCCAGGCCGTCGGTGTCGACCTGTCCCTGAGCCAGCAGATCACGGTGGTCCTCGTACTCATGCTCACCAGCAAGGGCATGGCGGGCGTGCCCGGTTCGGCGTTTCTCGCCCTGTCCGCGACCGCGTCGGCCCTCGGCGTGATCCCGGCCGGCGCCGTCGCGCTCCTGCTGGGGGTCGACCGCATCATGGACACCATGCGCGTGGTCACCAACCTCCTCGGCAACTGCGTGGCCGTCTTCGTCGTCTCCCGCTGGGAGGGCGCCCTGGACCGCGTCCGGGCGCGCAAGGTCCTCGACGGCGAGATCCCGTTCGTCCCCGATCCGGACGAGTCCGACGCGCCCGGCGAGCCGGCCGACCGGAAGGCGGAACCGGAGCCCGCGAATTCCGCGACGGGCGGCTGACGCTCCCGACAGACCCGTCCGCCGGGCGGCGCACCCTCAAGGGGGGCCGCCCGGCGAACGGTTCACCGGCCTGCGACGGCGCTACGGGCGCACGTCGTAGGCGCGGGAGACGGTCTGACGCACGGAGTTGCCCGCGGCGTCCGTGAGTTCGCTGCGGAGCCAGACCTGCCGGCCGGCGGCACCGGCGTGGTTCACCGTGGCCGTGGCCCCGCCGCCCGTGAGGGTGACGTCCGCCTCGGTCCACGTCCTGCCCTCGTCGTAGGAGTAGGACAGCTTCGCGGACGTCAGCCTGCCGGGGGTGTACCCGGCATGGCCGGTGACGCCCAGGCCGATCCGCAGCCCGTCCCGCGCGGCCACCGTCTTGAGCCCGTCCTCCGGCAGGACGTAACGGGGGAAGAGGATGCCGAGTCCCTGCGAGTACTGGCTCTCGTCGAGCTCCGAGCGGAACGTCCAGACGGTCTGCACCTGCTGCGACCGCTCCCAGACCCGGGCGGGCGAGCCGGTTTTCATGGTGTTCTGCTCCAACTCGTACGCGGCTTCCCCGGCCGGCACCTCGAAGGCCCCGAACGGGTAGCTGCTGCGGCCGAGTTCCTCGCCGCCGCTGCGCAGGACCAGATTGCCGATGTCACCGAAGGAACCGGGCTGCGCGTAGTGCGTGCCGTCGCCCCACATCGCCGCGGAGAAGCCGATCAGGTTGCCCTGCCGTTCGGCGGCCAGCGCCGCCCCGCCCTCGGCGTCGCGCGGTGCGGTGGGGGCCACCACGCCGTCGTACCAGGACTCGGAGCGCTTGCTGCCGGCCCGGTAGGTGCGCCGCTGGTCCGTCATCGTCTCGCCCCAGGGGAAGCTGCTGGAGACGAAGTGGTCCCATGCGACGTCGCCCGCCGAGTAGAACTCGGTGCGCTCACCGGGCACCGCGACGGGCTCGGTGAAGCCGAGGAACGCCGAGGTGCCGTCGGGCAGGTGGGCGCCCGTGCTGTCGAGGAAGTCGCCCGCCACGCCCATCGCGTGATACGTCGACGTCACCTTGCCGAGCCGGTCGTCGCGCACCCGGTAGGTGCGGTCGCCGCGGACCGGCGCGTCCTCGGGGAAGGACAGGTTGTAGACGTACGGGCTCTTCGCGGTGGCCTTCCAGCGCAGCGTCACCTCGCCGGCGGCGAGTTCGCCGAGCAGCGCGCGGGCCTCGTCCGCCGGGATCGCGAGTGTCGGCAGTGCGGCACCCGTGAAGCCGGCTGCCGGCTGCCAGCGGCCGGGGGCCGTGCGGTGCACGACGAGCGCCGTGGCGCCCGCGGCCTCGGCGTCGTTGGCGAGGGTGGTCACGGAGCCGCCCTCCGGCACGAGGACCAGGGCGATCCTGCCCTTGACGTCCGCGGCCTCGAGCTCCTCGGGCGTTCCCCTGCCCGCGTCGACGAGGGCCGCCCGGCCGGTGCCGTCGAGGTTGGTGCTGCCCGAGCCGGACGGCACGGGATGCAGGGCGACGCCCTTCGAGGTCTTCAGCTCGGAGACGAGCGGGGCGTACTGCCGCCAGTGGCTGCCGAACGAGAAGTCGCCGTCCTGGGCGCGGCCCTCGACGGAGGCGTAGAAGCCGCGGACGGTGCCCTGGGCGGTGACGGTCCCGGCGTGCAGCCAGTTCTCGCCCCAGGAGCGGGAGAAGGAGAGCGTGGCGGCCCGCGTCTCGGCCGGCCGCTCGGTGGTGACCTTCAGCCGGTGCGCCTTGCGCGCGTCGAGGACGACGGTGGTGTCCTTGGTCAGCTTCAGCTGCGGAACGCCGAGATAGGCGACCGAGTCGGCCAGGGCGTTCGCGCCGGTGCCCGCGTCCGGGGTCTCGACGAAGCTCGACAGGAAGTAGCTGCCGGGGCGCAGCCGGTACGTCTGGTCGACGGCGCCGTCGTTGAAGCGCCGCTCGCCGGTGGCGTCGTCGGTCCCGATCACGTCGAGGGACGAGCTCCGGCCGGCGGGCCGGCCCGCGCGGTCCACGAGTTTGACCCGCAGGGAGACGGTCTCCGGCTGGACGTACAGGGAGAAGGGCGTGGAGACCGCCACCCCGTCCGCCTTCGCGACGACGCGGCCGGTGACGTCTCCGTACTGGCTGTCGGCGAGACGCGTGGCCGGATCGATGCGCAGCGGGACCTTCACCGTGGCACCCGCCGGCACGGTGACCGAGCGGCTGCCGAGCCTGGCCACGGCGGACCGGACGGGCGATCCGTCGTTGCCGGTGACCCCTTCGACGCCGAGGGCCAGCCGTACGGCCTCGTCGCCCGTGTTGGTGTAGGGCACGTCGACGGTCGTGCGGTCGCTCGCGTCCTGCGGCCAGTTGTAGCTGCCTCCCTGGACCGCGGGGGCGCCGAGGACGGTGGCGTCGGTCGCGGCCTTCACGTCGAGCCGGCCGCCGCCGGTCTCGCGCACGTCGCCGGGGATGCCACTGTCGGCGGAGGAGACCAGCGCCGCCTTGAGCTGGCGCGCGCTCCAGTCCGGATGCCGCTGCTTGAGGACGGCCGCGGCGCCCGCCACGTGCGGGGTGGCCATCGACGTGCCCGACATCGACCGGTACGCGTACACGCCCCGGCCGCCCGCCGACGCCGCCGAGATGTCCACCCCGGGCGCGGTGATCTCGGGCTTCAGGGTGTGCGTGAAGGGCGCGGGACCACGGCTGGAGAACCAGGCGGTGGAGTCGTCGCGGTCGACGGCACCGACCGTGAGCACACCAGGGGCACAGCCCGGCGAGGAGACCGTGTTCAGTGACGGCCCGGAGTTGCCTGCGGCCACGACGAACAGCGCGTCCGACGTCTCGGCGAGCCGCTGCGCGGCCACGCTCATCGGGTCGGTGCAGTCGGTGGGCTGCTGGCTGCCGAGGCTCATGGAGACGACGTCGGCCTTCTGCCCGACCGCCCACTCCATCCCGGCGATGATCCAGGACTCGGCGCCCGAGCCGCTGTCGTTGAGGACCTTGCCCATGAGCAGTTCGGCGCCGGGTGCGACGCCCTTCTTCTTCCCGCCGCTCGCGGCGCCGCTGCCGCCCACGGTGGACAGGACGTGGGTGCCGTGTCCCTGACGGTCGTCGGTGGAGTCGGAGTCGGTGAAGTTCTTCAGCGCCGTGACCCGGCCCGCGAGGTCGGGGTGCTCGGCGTCCGCACCGGTGTCGAGCACGGCGACCTTGCTGCCCTTGCCGTCGTACCCGGCGGCCCAGGCCTCGGGGGCGTGCACCTGCCGCGTCGACCGGTCGAGCTGCGCCTCGACCTTCGAGTCCAGCCACAGCTTCTTCAGGTCCCGCGACGAACGGGACCTGGCGCCGGAGACATCGGCCCAGAAACCGGCCGCCTTCTCCTTGTCGGCCTGGAGCGCCACACCGTCGACGGCGTCCAGCACCAGACCGCGCCGCGCGCCGAACGGAGCGGCGGGGACGGCACGGGACACGTCGACCGGCGTGTCGTACACCGCGATCAGCGGCAGCGTGCCGGTGCGGGCGTCGTCGTAGCCCTGGCGGACCAGGCCGGTGACGTTGAACAGCTCCTCGTCCACCCGGCCCGCGGCGAGCGCCTCGACGGCGGTCTCCGGATAGACGTACAGGTCGTCGCCCGCCTGCCGGGTCTGGACGACGGGCGTCCCGCCGTCCTCGCGGGGCAGGGCCACGGCCGTACTGCGGCCCGCGGCGTCGGTGGTCACCAGGACCCGGTCCCCGGTGACCAGGGTGACGGTCGACTGCTGCCCCTGCGCGGCGGCGGCCCCGCTTCCCACCAGTGGTCTCTTCTCCGGCTCGTCCGCCCGTGGTCGTGCCACGGACGGCAGGGCCGCGGTCGCTGCCAGCGTCACGGCTATGGCCGTGCCCAGAGCACTCCGCAAGATTGCGCGCATCGGTCTCCCCAGCTAGAGGTGTGCGGTGGCGCCACCCTGACAGAGAGAAAGGTGCGACCGGGGCGATGCGGTGAGGCGGGTTTGCGCCGTGACCGGTACCCGCCACGCAAGTGCGTCCGCGGCGGCCCGGACTCCTTCACCCGGGATTCCGCGTGCCGTGACGAGCCCCGCGGCGGACGGCGGTCGTAGGGTCGGGCCTGTTCCCGAGGAGGACTACCGATGCGCAGCGTGACCTACTCGATGGGTGTTTCCCTCGACGGCTACATCGTCGGGCCGGACGGCGACTTCAACTGGACGGCCCCCGGCGACGAGGTCTTCCGCTTCGTCACCGACGAGATCCGCGAGGTCGGCGTCCATCTGCTGGGGCGGCGGCTGTACGAGACGATGCTGTACTGGGAGACGGCCGACCAGGACCCTTCGCTGGACGACTCGATGCGAGAGTGGGCCGCGCTCTGGAATCCGCTCCCGAAGGTGGTGTTCTCCAGGACGCTGACCACGGTGCAGGGTCGTGCCCGGCTGGCCACCGGCGGCCTGGCGGAGGAGATCGAGCGGCTGCGGGCGGAGCCGGGGGAGGGCCACATCGCGATCGGCGGCGCGACCCTCGCCGCCGAGGCGGCCGCGCTGGACCTGATCGACGAGTACCGGACGAGGGTCCACCCGGTGCTGGTCGGCGGCGGCACCCCGTTCTTTCCCCGGCACGAGCGGCGGGTGGACCTCGAACTCGTCGACACCCGGACCTTCGGCTCCGGTGTCGTCCACCTCCGCCATCGCGTGGTGCGCTAGGCGTGTACGGGCGTCACCGCCCGGTGGTGTCCGAGTGTCCCGCCGGAGCGTGGCCCGCCAGGACCATCTCCTTCGCCTTGCGGAATTCCTCGTCGGTGATCGCGCCCCGGTCCCGGATCTCGGCCAGCCGGGCGAGCTCGTCGACGCTCGACCGGCCGCCGGCCGCGGTGCGCCTGATGTAGTCGTCGAACTCGTCCCGCTGCGCACGGGCCTGTGCCGCCTCCCGGTGGCCCATGTTCCGGCCCCGCGCGACCACGTAGACGAACACGCCCAGGAAGGGCAGGAGGATGCAGAACACCAGCCAGCCGCCCTTCGCCCAGCCGCTCAGCCCGTTGTCCCGGAAGATGTCGGCGACGACGCGGAAGAGCAGGATGAACCACATGATCCACAGGAAGAGGATCAGCATGGTCCAGAAGGCGCCCAGCAGCGGATAGTCGTACGCCAGGTAGGTCTGTGCGCTCATGTCCGTCCTCCGTCTCCGGCAGGCCCCCGCAGGCCCGGCAGAAGTCCTCTGCCCACCTCAGGGTGGCGCCGCGTCCGCGGCGTGACATCACCCGGTGCGGGTGATGCCGGCCGCCGCGAGGTCCGAGGCGGCCGTCGGTCACTCCGGGAGCTGCCGCATCTCCACGACCCGCAGCCCCAGGGACTGGCACCGCGCGAGCAGCCCGTACAGATGGGCCTCGTCCACGATCCTGCCGAACAGGACGGTCTGGCCGGACATCACCACGTGCTCCAGTTCCGAAAACGCGTTGGCGAGCGTCTCCGACAGATGCCCCTCGACTCGGATCTCGTAGTGCACGCGCGGTCCCTCCGCCGGACGGGTTCGGGACACGGCCCACGGCCCGCGGACGGCGCCCACCCCGCCGATGCTCCGCTCCACGGCGCCCTGCGGCCTCACCCGGTACAGGTGACCCGGGCAGTCCGGTTCAGTGGGTGGCCACGATCTTGACGACGACGATCAGCAGGCCGAGCACGATGTTGACCGACGCGGTGGTGGCCATCAGCCGCGGCGAGGCACCCGCGCGGTGGGCCGCCGCGACGGACCAGCCGACCTGTCCCGCCACGGCGACGGACAGCGCCAGCCACACGCCGCCCTGGACGCCGAGCCCGAGCAGCGGACCGACGGCGACGGCCACCGCCGGCGGCACGGCCGCCTTGACGATCGGCCACTCGTCCCGGCACACGCGCAGGACCACCCGGCGGTCCGGCGGGTGTCTGGCGAGACGCGCGCCGAAGAGCTCGGCGTGCACATGGGCCATCCAGAACACCACGCTGGTGACCAGCAGCAACAGGATCAGCTCCGCGCGGGGGAAGGATCCCAGGGAGCCGGCGCCGACCACGACCGAGGCCGCGAGCATGGATCCGTAGACGCCGCCGGTGTAGTCCGCGTGCGCCCGGTGCCCGGTGACCCGTGTGGACATCCTCGTGCCCCTTTCCGGCCACCCCGGCGCGGCCGTCCCTCCGCGGAACGTCCCTCCATGGCACACGACGCGGGCACCGGGCGCCTCACCCGGCGCGGGGGAGGCGCCCGGGAACAGCGGCTCCGTCACAGCAGGCCGAGGTCGCGCGCCCGGCGCACGGCCTCATTGCGCCGGCTCACCGCCAGCTTCCGGTACGCGCTCTTCAGATGGGTCTTCACCGTGTTGACCGACACGCACAGGTCGGCGGCGATCTCCTCCGTGGACATCGTGCGGGCCAGCCGCCGCAGCACGTCACGCTCCCGCCCGCTGAGTTCCACCGCCACCAGGGGCGCCGGGCCCGGCTCGGACCGAGACCGTTCGCCGTTCCGGCGCCGAGGCGGGCCGGGCACGAGCCAGCCCGCGGACAGCTCCCGCGAGGGGGCAGTGTCCAGCAGCGGCCGGATCCAGTCTCCCGCCCTGAGGAACGGGCGCCGCAGCCGTTCGCGCCGGGCGTCGAGAAGGGCCTGGGCGACGAGCCTGCGGGCGGCCGCCGGGTCCCGCGCCTCCTGGGCGGCCCGGGCCTTCACCAGCGCCGCCCCCACGCTCACCACGGGACCGGCCCGTCCCTCCGCGTGGACAGAGTCGACCAGGTCGACGGCGGCCCGGGCGTGTCCCGCGGCGATGAGGAGCGCCGCCGCCTCCACCGCGCACACCGGCTGGTCGCCGCAGACGCCGTCGAGCACCCGGGAGGCTTCGTCCGGCTGTCCCTCGGCCAGCCGGGCGGCGGCGACGACGAGTGCCGCGTGGCTCCGCGCCCACGGTGACGCCACGGCCGCGGCCATGGCCGGTTCCGCCGCCTCCACGGCGGCGTCCGCGTCGCCGCTGTCGAGGAGGAGGCGCGAAGCGACGAGCGCCCGCCCAGCCGTCGGCACCGGATCGCGCGCCCGGTCCGGGAGCCGTGCCGTCTCGTCGAGCAGGACGCGGGCCCGGTCCAGTTCCTGGCGGTCCACGGCCACCGCGGCCAGGACCAGCCGGCCGAGGCCCGCGCCCGCCGACCCGGGCACACCCGCCCGCTCTGCTTCCGACACCGCGGCCAGGGCCTTGCGCTCCGCAGGGCCGAGCCGGCCGCCCAGGTAGTCGAGCAGCGCCAGATGCCCCACCGCATCGGCGCGGGGCAGCGCCGTGGCGGCCCCGGCCGGCGTACCGGCCACCCTGCCGAGGACGGCACGCGCCTCCTCGGACCGCCCCTCCCACAGGCGCGCCGAACCCAGGTGGGTCAGCAGCAGCGCGACCAGTTCCGGATGCTCGTCCAGCAGACCGTCCGGCAGCTGCGGCAGCAGCTCCTCGGCGGCCGCCCAGGCCCGCTCGGCCCACGGCGGACAGCCGGACAGCCGGGCGGCGAGCGCCTCCAGCAGCGCCCCGCTCAGCCGGGCCGCCGCCGGGCCGGGAGCGTCGTCGGGCCATCGCTCCCGCGCCCGGCGCAGCCGGACCAGACCGCGCTCGAGGTCGCGCCGGGACAGGGCACGGGCCGCCAGTACGAGTTCGCTCGCCGGGCTCGTGACCTCGGGCCCCATGCGCGCGAACAACCCCGTCAGCTCGTCGGCGTGCGGACCCGTGAAGAGCCGGCCGATCGCGAGGTCGTCGACGAGCGCGCCGGCGGCGAGATCCCAGTCCTCGCCGGCGGCACCATGGGCGAGGGTCTCGGCGAGGCAGCCGGAACGCCGCAGCCACCGCGCGGCCCGCCGGTGCAGTTCCGGCTCCACGCCGGGCAGGCGCTCGCGCAGATGGACCCGGAGGATCTCCCGGAAGAGCGGGTGCAGCCGGTACCAGCTGTGCCCGAGCCGCTCGATGAACGCGTTCTCCCGGTGCAGCCCGGCGAGGAGGGGCTCGGCATCGGTCCGCAGCGTCAGGGCGTCGGCGAGGCCGGGACAGAACCGGTCCAGGACGCTGACGCGCAGCAGCAGGTCCCGCGTCTCCTGCGTCCTGCCCTCCAGCACCTCGGCCAGCAGAAAGTCCGCGACCGTGCTGTGGCCCGCCTCGAACTCCTTCAGATACAGCTCGGGGTCGGCGCTCTCCCGCGCGGCCAGGGCGGCCAGGCGCAGCCCGGCGGCCCACCCCCGGGTGCGCTCCACCAGGGCGGACGTGGCGTGCTCCGGGAGGCGCAACCCGTGCCGCCGCAGCAGGACACCGGCCTCGGCGTGAGTGAACGACAGCTCGGCGCCGCGGATCTCCGTCAGTTCACCGGCGGCCCGGTAGCGGTGCAGCGGGAGCAGCGGTTCGGTACGGGTGACGAGGACGAGAACGAGTCCCCGTCCGGCGTGGTGCAGGACGAACTCCAGCTCTTCCGCGACCTGGGGCGAGGTCATCCGGTCGTACTCGTCGAGCACCAGGACGACGGGACGGTCCCGGGCGTTCAGCTCGGCGGCGAGCGGGGCCAGCAGCCCGCGGCGCACGACGTCCGCGCCCTGGGGGGCCGTGGCCACGCCGTCCGCCCGAGGTCCGCCGACACGCAGCGCCTCGAAGACGTAGGCCCAGAAGACCCCGGGCCGCCGGTCCTCCGCCTCGACGGTCAGCCAGGCGACCGGTACCCGCAGACCGGCGGTCCAGTCGGCCGTCAGCAGGGTCTTGCCCGCGCCCGCCGGGCCGTTGACCAGTGTCAGCGGCGTGCCGAGCGCTTGGTCGAGATGCTCCACGAGCCGCCGTCGGCGCAGGAACGTGCCCGGCCGCGCCGGAGGCACGAACCGGGTGCGCAGAAAGGGATCTCCCGTGAGACCGCGAGACGGAACGGCGAGTCCCCGGGAAACGTGATCGGCCTCGGTCATGGAGGTCACCGCCCTGTGCGCGCCGCTCCCGTGGGCAGCGCGCCGGCTCCTACTGCCAGGGATAGATGTCCCCACTGCGCATGCCGCTCTCCTGTTCGCACCGGGATCGCAGCGAGCGCGACTTCTCCTGCAGCCGGGCCCGCTGCTGCGGGTCGTCGGTCCGCTCCGCGGCGTCGGCCAGTTCCTTGGCCTTCTCCCGCATGTGCTGCAACCGCTGACGCGTTTCGTCCGAGTTCATGGTCGATCACCTCGTGCAGGAGGGACTCCGGGCGCTCGCCCTGTGTCCAGGGTGCGCCGGTGACGTCGTCCTTGCAGCCCGGGCGCATTACCTGCGGCTCAGAACCGTCAGGCCTACTGGGCACCGACGATCGCGTCTCGGACCTCGGGCAGCGAGGTGACCCCGTCGGAGGCGAGGAAGTGACCGCCCCCGGGGACCAGGCGTGACGACACTCCGAGCAGGCCGGCGAGGCGGTCGGTGTGACCGGCCGGCACGAGCGGGTCGGCGTCCGACCGGATGACCGTGAGCCGGTCGACGCGGTCGGCGAGTCCCGCCACGTCACACCCCTCCCCGATGTAGGCGTCCAGCTCCGGCAGCGCGGGCAGCCGGTCGACGAAGCCGGAGACCAGCACCAGCGTGCCGAGGCGCCAGGTGCCCGGCAGGGAGGACAGATGACGCAGCACGGTCAGGCAGCCCAGGCTGTGCGCGACGACGACCGAGTGCTCGTCCGGCGTGCCCACTTCGGCGCGCACGGCGTCCGTCCACCGCTCGGGGTCCGGGGCCAGCGGGTTCGGCAGGGCCGGGACCGCGGCCGGGATGCCGTCCGCTCGCAGCTGCTCGGCCAGCCGGCCGAACCAGTGGTCGTCGGGAGTCGCACCGTAGCCGTGGATGATCGACGCACGCTGCCGGGTTGTTCCAGGTGTCATGTCGCAGGACGGTACGGCTTCACGTCAGCGTGAAGGTCAAGCCGATGACGGGGAGGGGTCGACGGTGCTGATCAGCGAACTCGCAGAGCGGACCGGGGTGAGCGCGCGAGCGCTGCGTCACTACGAGGAGCGGGGACTGCTGGTCCCGGCCCGCAACAGCAGTGGGTACCGCGCGTATTCCGCGTCCGATGTCGTCCGCGTGGCGCAGATCAGGGCGATGATCTCCGCGGGCCTGGGCACCTCGGTCATCGGGAGGTACCTCGACTGCGTGCGCACCGGCGAGCACGGCATGTCGCTGGAGATGTGCCCGGACCTGCGGGCCGAGCTGGACGCCCTGGCCGGTCGCCTCGAGGCGCAGCAGGCCGAACTCCGTGAGAAACAGCGGCGGTTGAGTGAGCTCACGGCAGCAGGCGCGAGCGCGCGGACTCCGTCCTGACCGGCCGGCCCGGCCCGATTGTCCCCTCGTGGGCGAGGGCGAATACTGGAACCGGGTGACCGGAGCGGCGCTCGTGCTCGGTCAGGAGGGTCACCATGACGACGCAGCAGCACGCACTGGACGAAGCGAAGGTCGAAGCCTTCATGGAGAAGGCGCTCGGGGACATCAGCGGGACGATGGCGCTCGGACTGTGCCACGTGGGCGACCGGCTGGGCCTGTTCAAGGACCTCGCCGCCAATGGTCCTGCCGGCAGCGAGGAGCTCGCGGACCGTCTGGGTCTGAACGAGCGGTACGTACGCGAGTGGCTGCGCGGTCTCACCGCCGCCGGCTACCTGGAGGAACGGGAGCCCGGACGCTTCACCCTCCCCGCCGAGCACGTCCCCGCGCTGGCCGACGAGGCGGGGCCCATGTTCCTGGGCGGCGTCTACCAGATGATGCCCGCCGCGATGGCGCCGTACGAACGGCTGATCGAGGCGTTCCGGAACGGGGGAGGCGTACGGCAGAGCGACTACCCGGACATCATGTGGGACGGGATGAGCCGCTTCACCGGCAGCTGGTTCGAGAGCGTGATGGTCGACGACTGGCTGACCACGTTCCCTCACGTCGTCGAGAAGCTGGAGCGGGGCATCGACGTCGCGGACGTGGGCTGCGGCGCGGGCCGTGCCCTGATCGTCCTGGCCCGGAGGTTCCCGCACTCCCGTTTCACGGGGTTCGACAACTTCCCGGCCCAGGTGGAACGCGCCCGGGCCAACGCGGAGGAGGCCGGCGTCGGCGATCGGGTGACCTTCGAGACGCTCGACGCCACCGAGGGCCTTCCTAGGCGCTACGACCTCGTCACCACCTTCGACGTCATCCACGACGCGGTGGAACCCGGGCGGCTCCTCGCGGCCATCAGGGCCGCGGTCGAGGACGACGGGGACTACCTGATGCTCGAGATCAACTGCGAGGACGACGCGGGCCCCGTGGCGGCCATGTTCTACGGAATCAGCGTCTTCTACTGCATGACCACGTCCCTCGCGAGCGGCGGAGCCGGCCTCGGAGCACGCGGCATGCCCGAGGAGGTCGTCCGCGCCCTGTGCACCGAGGCGGGCTTCGGCGAGGTCGCCCGGTCCGGCGCCGACGACCCGTTCAACGTTCTCTACGACATCAGGCCGTGAGCCTCGGAGCGCACCGGCCCGGCAGCGCACCGCCTGCGCCGTGGCCCGAGGTCAGGGCGCGGCCCCGGTTCGACCGGACAGGTCCCGCCGGTGCCCGGCTCCGCCCGCGCACCGCGTGTCCGTTCAGCCGTGCGGCGGCCAAGCCCTAGCGTGGAGCGGCAACGATCCGGACCGACCGCCCGGATCCAAGCCCACGGAGGAACCATGACGACCACCGACCTCGCCGACCTCACCGGGGACTACGTCCTCGACCCCGCCCACAGCCGGATCGGCTTCGTGGCCCGCCACGCCATGGTGACCAAGGTGCGCGGCGCGTTCCACGAGTTCGAGGGCACCGCCCGTCTCGACGGCGCCGAGCCGGCCCGCTCCACGGCCCAGGTCGTGATCAAGACCGAGAGCATCGACACCGGCGTCGAGCAGCGCGACCAGCACCTGCGGACCAACGACTTCCTCGACGCCCCGAACCACCCCGACATCACCTTCCGGACCACCTCGGTCGAGCCGCGCTCCGAGTCCGAGTACCGCGTCACCGGCGACCTCACCATCAAGGACACCACCCGCCCGGTCACCATCGACGTCGAGTACACGGGCAGCGCCGTCGACCCCTTCGGCAACCAGCGGGTCGGCCTGGAGGGGGCGGTGACCATCTCCCGCAAGGACTTCGGCGTGACCTGGAACGCGCCCCTGGAGGGCGGCGGTGTGCTGGTCGGGGACAAGATCGTCCTGGAGCTGGACATCTCGGCGATCAAGCAGAAGTAGAGCCGGGGCAGAGGCAGAAAGGGAGCGGGCAGAGCCGCTGCGGAGCCGTGCGCTACCGGGCCCGGGCACCGACCGAGTGCGTCAGTCTCCAGAGGCTGTCCGTCCCTGTCGCCGCGCGGACCGGGCACCTGCGGCGTCGTGCGCGCCGCGCAGCAGCCGCAGAACGGTCTCCGCCGTCCGCTCGCCGGGTGCGACGACGGAGATCCAGCCGAGCTCGCCGTACACCGGATGCGGCACGATCGTGTCGGCTGCCGCGTAGTCGTGGGAGCGGCTGAGCCCGCGTGGCGCCTCACCGACGACCTGCTGGAACGTCGCCCGGTCGAGGTGGATGTTCACCCGCCAGCGGCCCGGGCGGTCCAGGTCGGAAGCGGTGTCGCCCGGGTAGTCCTTGGTGACGATCGTCGCGTACGGCTGGACGTTGTGCGGCACCCGGCCGTCGGGGGAGTGGGAGTGGTAGAAGAACGCGTCTCCCCACGCGACCTCGGGGAAGTCGCCTCCCCGCTCCGGGAGAAGGACGAGCGCGCCGTCGAAGGCTCGCACCTGCGCGATGATCTGTTCCATACTCATGGTTCAAGCATGGCCTTCAAGTGCTTATGTGGGGTTGCACGGGTGCGGGAGACGACGGACGGCTCGCGACGAGGACCGCTCCGGACGGTCGACGTCGCCAGGGAGTCGGGCTACTCGGTGCAACAGGTCCGCGACCTGGAGCGGCTGGGCGTCATTCCCCCGGCCACGCGAGCGGGCAACGGGTACCGCTCCTACACGGCCGTCCATGTACAGGCTCTGCGCGCCTACCGAGGGCTTGCCCACGCCGTCGGCCCCGTCGAGGCCCGGCGGACGCTCGCGGAGCTGCGCACCGGGCCGATCGCCAAGGCGGCCTCGGCGGTCGGCGCCGTGCATGTGCGTCTCGCCCGGGAACGGGACGAGGCGCTGCGCGCGCAGGAGGCGTTGCGCGCGATCCGGACCGAGGCGGACACCGGCGAATTCGAGCACGAGGGCGACGCCATGACCATCACCGAGCTCGCCGGTGCACTCGGTGTACGTCCCTCGGCCCTCCGGTTCTGGGAGGAGGAGGGGCTGGTCGTCCCCGAGCGGGTGACCTCGCTGCGGGCGCGTCGCTATGGCCTCTCCGCGATCAGGGCGGCCCGCATCGTGGCGGCCCTGCGCGCCAGCGGCTACGGCATCCCCGCGGTGCGCGACGTCATCGGGTCGCTGCACGGGCTCGAGGGGAGGGAAGAGGCTCAGCGCGTCCTGGGACGGCGTCTCGATCAGATCGCCGAGAGGACCGTGGCGCTGCTCCGGGCGGGCACCGATCTGGCGGCCGTCGTCATGTCCGCCGAGGACGCGCCGCACGTCCGGTCGGAGCCGCCCGGACAGCCGGTGCCGTCCGCATGACAGGGCACCGGAATGCCGGCGTGGCCGTGGGCGTTGAGAGGGGTGTGGTTGTGAAGGGGACTGTGACCCCGGGCCTCACCCCATACCTGCGGGGACGATCGTTCGGCTGAAGCCCCGCAGTGCTCTACGCCGCGGAGGCGACCGCCCTTCACAACCACCCGTTCAGAACCGCTCCTCCCGTCGGCGGTCAGCGTGGCTCTCTCCGCGTCGGCGCGCTCGGTGACCCGGGCGAGGACGCGGGCGTCGGCGGCGGGTGCGGTGGTCATGGTGGTGTCCCCTCAGTGCTCCACCACGACGGCCTGCCGCGTGACGGTCCGGCCCTGCTCGGTGAGCGCGAGCTGGACGGCGCACGGGTCGCGGGGATCGCGGGTGCGCTCGACCAGGCCGGCCGGCTTCAGGGCGCGCGCCGGCCTGGAGACGTACAGCGCCTCCAAGCCGGTGTGGCCGGCGAGCCGGCGCTGACTGAGCCACGGCCCGGTCGACCGCGACGCGCCCCTTGTTGGCCAGCCGCCACCCGATCCCGGCCGAGGGAGGGGGAAATACCACCCCAAGGGGTGCTAAAAATGGTGAATGCGTGAGGGGACGAGCGGCGCATCACCGAGAGCACGGAGACCAGGGCTGCACAGCGTTGCGGCGCAGGTCTTCGTGCTGCAGTTGCTGGTCGTGCTGCTCCTGGCCGCACTGAGCGCCGTCAGCCTGGTCTACGAGACGCGGAGCCAGGCGGTGCGCGGTGCGCGACACCAGGCGCTCGCCGTGGCGGCGGGCGTCGCCAGTTCTCCCGGTGTCGCGGCGGCACTGCAGAGCCCGGACCCGACAGCCGTACTGCAGCCGATGGCCGAGCAGGCACGCCGGACGTCAGGCGTGGACTTCGTCGCCGTGCTGAACCGCGACGGAGTCCGCTACACCGACGTACGCCCCGACCTGATCGGCAAGCGGGCCAGCGGCGACTTCAGCCGGGCGCTCGCCGGTGAGTCCTACACCGAACTGTTCAGGGGAGCGCCGACGGACGCCGTGCGCGCGGCCGTGCCGGTCACCGGCACGGACCAGAAGGTCGTGGGCATCGTCACGGCCGGTCTGGAGATCAGCACCGTGAGCAGCACCTTCTACAGGCAGCTGCCGCTGCTGGCGGCCGGTGCCGCTGGATCCCTGGCGCTGGCCACGGGCGCGGCGTGGCTGGTGAGCCGGCGGTTGCGCCGTCAGACGCACGGGCTCGGGCCGGCCGAGGTGACGCGCATGTACGAGCACCACGACGCGGTGCTGCACGCGGTGCGCGAAGGCGTCCTGGTCATCGGGGAGGACGGCAGGCTGCTGCTGGCCAACGACGAGGCACGGCGACTGTTGCAGCTCCCCGCGGACGCCGAGCAGCGGCCGCTGGGAAGCCTCGGCCTGACTGCCTCGACGACGCGGCTGCTGGCGTCCGAGCGGGGCGTGGACGACGCCGTGCAGCTGGTGGGGGGCCGCCTGCTCGCGGTCAACGTGCGCCGCACCAGCCGCGACGGGGGCGGTCCGGCCGGAAGCGTCGCCACGCTGCGGGACACCACGGAGCTGCGCGCACTCGCCGGACGGGCGGACGTCGCCCGCGAGCGCCTGGAACTGCTCTACCGGGCGAGCGCGGAGATCGGCAGCACCCTGGACGTGGTGCGCACCGCCGAGGAGCTCGCGGAGCTCGTCGTCCCCCAGTTCGCGGACGTCGTCACCGTCGACCTCTTCGAACCGGTGCTGCGCGGCGACGAACCCGCGCCGGGTGTCGCGACGTCGGTGCGGCGCGCCGCGGTGCGCGGTGCGGTCGAGACCTGGCCCTGGCACGAGGCGGGCAGCGCCCTGGAGTACGGGCGGCTCGCACAGCAGCGCCGGGCGATCGAGGGCGAGGACGCCGTGCTGGTGACCGACCTGGCGCGGTCACAGGACTGGCGGGTGACGGATCCGGAAGGCGCGCGGCGCGTGCTGCGACTGGGCTTCCACTCGCTCATCACGGTGCCGCTGCGGGCCCGCGGGGTGGTGCTCGGCTTCGTCATGTTCTGGCGCGGTCCCCTCCCTCCGTTCCAGCCGGACGACGTGTCGCCGGCGGAGGAACTGACGGCCCGCGCGGCGGTGTGCATCGACAACGCGCGCCGCTACACACGGGAGCACGCCACCGCCGTGTCGCTGCAGCGCAGCCTGCTGCCGCGGGGCCTGCCCCCACAGGACGCCGTCGAGGTGGCGCACCGGTATCTTCCGGCGCGATCGGGCGTCGGCGGGGACTGGTTCGACGTCATCCCCCTGTCCGGGGCCCGGGTCGCCCTGGTGGCGGGCGACGTGGTGGGGCACGGTCTGCAGGCCGCCGCCACCATGGGCAGACTGCGAACCGCCGTCCTCAACTTCTCGGCTCTCGACCTGCCCCCGCAAGACCTGCTCTTCCATCTCGACCAGCTCGTCATGCGACTGGACGCCGCAGACCAGACGGGCGGCGAGGGGCACACCGTGACCGGCGCCTCCGTGGTCTACGCGGTCTACGACCCCACCGACGGCCGGTGCGTCATCGCCTGCGCCGGACACCCGCCACCCGCACTCGTCCGGCCCGACGGCTCGGTCGAGTTCGTCGACGTGCCGGCCAACCTGCTGCTCGGCCTGGAGAGCGTCTCGTTCCAGACCGCCGAGATCGACGTTCCGCAGGGCAGCCGCCTGGTGCTCTACACCGACGGACTCGTGGAGGGGCGCAGCGGCGACATCGGCACCGGTCTGGAACTGCTGCGGTCGGCCCTCGCCCGCTCGGGACCGGACGTCGAGAGCACGTGCGGCACCGTCATCGACGCCTTGGTGCCCGACCGCTCCCGCGACGACGTCGCCCTGCTGGTGGCGGCCACCCGCCGCTTCCCGGCCGAGAACATGGCGCAGTGGGACGTCCCCTCCGACTTCGCGGCCGTCGGCGATGTCCGCGCCCGGTGCATGCGGCAACTGGAGAGCTGGGGACTCGACGAGACGGCGTTCACCACGGAACTCGTCCTCAGCGAGCTGATCACGAACGCCGTCCGGTACGGAGCACCGCCCGTCACCGTCCGGCTCCTGAGGCACCACGTCCTGATCTGCGAGGTGCGCGACGCGAGCAGCACTGCACCGCGCGTGGTCCAGGCGGCCGAGTTCGACGAGGGCGGCCGCGGCCTGTTCCTCGTCGCCCAGCTCGCCGACCGGTGGGGCGTGCGCTACACGGGACACGGCAAGGTCATCTGGACCGAACAGTCGCTCGACCGGCCCCAGGGCCCGTCGATCATGGTTGATAGCCTCGCGGAATGACCGCGACATTCGATGAAGCAGTCCGCGCCCGCCTGCAAGCCCCCAACATCTGGTACGTCGGCACCGTGTTCGCCGACGGGGCGCCGCAAGTCAGCCCGATGTGGGTGGACTTGGAGGGCGAGGGAGAACTGTCCTTCAACACGTCGGTGGGCCGGGTGAAGGAGGAGAACCTGCGCCGCGATCCCCGCGTCTACCTCTCGCACGCCGACGCCGGTGACCCCTTCGACCGCGTGCAGATCAGCGGTGTCGTGTCCCGCTTCGTCGAGGGCGAGGAGGCACACGCCCGGATGGACCGGCTGGCCCAGAAGTACCTGGGCAGCGAACGCTTCGAATGGATCATGCCGGGGGAGCAGCGGGTCGCGGTGATCGTACGCCCGCTGAAGGTCCGGCACATCGTCGGCGTGGAGCGGTTCCGGCCGGGTGGTCCGGTCCCCGCGCCCTGATCCGCACGCCCTCGTGGCAGCGCCGCGGCCGGTGGAGGCGCAAGCGCTATGACTCGGACGTCGCGTCCGCGGAGGACTCCGCCGCCGCGACGTCCGGGTGCGCAGTCGTCAGGTGCTCGTACGTCCCCGTGATGTCGAGCAGGCGCTTCAGGGCCGGGCCGATGGCGTCCAGGTGGAAGCCGATCCCGTCGCGGCGGGCCAGTCGGTGCATCAGCAGCAGGACGGACAGCCCCGTCGAGTCGACCGCCCTCAGTTCCCGGCAGTCCAGCCGCAGTTCCCGCACGCCGTCGTGCTCGCGCAGGGCCCGCTGAACCGCTTCGAGCACCAGGTCACCGTTGTCGTAGTCGAGATCGCCGAGCAGCGCGAGACGCACGCTGTGCGGGTGTGGGGTCGGCAGCACCACAACGGGGGTGTCGGGAGAGGCGGTCACGATGTTTCTTCCAGCGTCCGAGGGTCAGGGGCGGGCGGCGAGCGTGGTGCGTCCGGCGTCGAGGAAGCGCCGGGTGCGGGGGAAGTCGCGCAGTTGCTCCTCCAGCAGGTGAATGCCCGGCAGGAGGGACTGCGCCGGGACGCCGCGAGCCGTGAGGACGTCACCGGTCCAGGTGAGGAAGTCGGTGAAGAGGCCGGGGTCGTCCACGTACAGGGCGGCGGCGAGGAAGCCGACGATGTGGGCGATGTCCTCGGCGGTGCGTTCGCGCTGGTCGTCGTCGTAGCCGGCCATCGCGGGGAGGCGCTCCTCCAGGCGCCGGAAGGTCTCGCGCACCAGGCTGCGGGACGACCGGGCGACCATGGTGTACTCCTGGTCGGCCAGGTGCGGCAGGTCGTCGAGAGCCTGGTGCGGAGGCCTGGGGCGAGGCAGGAAGCCGGCGGAGAGCCGGTCGGCGGCGGCGCGCGCCTCGGGCGCCCAGGCGTCGGCGCCCAGCCGGCGGGCGTAGCGTCCGTCGACGCCGAAGGCGAGGCCACCCACCATGACCGGTGTGCCGACGGCCTGGACGGCGGTGATCGCGGCATGGGCCACGGGCAGACGGGTGGACAGCGCGGCGGACAGACAGACGGCGTCCGCGCCGGTGCGGTGGATCTGGCTGATCAGATGCGCCGTGGGCACCTGGGCACCGAGGTAGCCGACCCGCCATCCCCTGAGCCGGAGTGTCTCGGCGAGCAGGCGTGCGGGCAGGGCGTGCCACTCCTTGTCCACGCAGGCGACCGTCACCTTGCCGACGAAGGCGTGGGGACGCCGGACGGGCAGAGCGGCGATGGCACGGTCGCTGATGGCGGTGGCGGCGTGCTCGTCGGCGACGCTCATGCGGTTGGCAGCCCACTCGATTCCCACTCTGTGCTGGACGGCGCCGATCACCTCCAGCAGGACCGTCTCCGCGTCCAGCCCGGCGTCCAGGGCGTCGGCGACGACGTCGAGCGCCGCGTACTCGTCCGCCGCCCGGGCGGCCGTCCAGAGTTTGTCCGCCCATGCCCCGGCACGCTCGTCGCCGAAGGAGGAGGTGAGCCGGGCGCCGACGCGGTGCCGGCCGGGCTCGCTGCCGAGGCCGGGAGCGGGAGAGTTCGTCATGCTGTGTACCTGCCCGCGGTCGTGCCGTCCACGGCACTCAGATGTGTGCCCCGGGGAGCGGTGATGGCCAGCACGGCGATGTCGTCGTGGCGTCCGTCCCCGATCCACTCGTCGACGAGCATCTGGACGCGCTCGACCACGGCCTGGGCGGGCATTCCGGCGCAGTCGAGCAGGGCACGCCGCAGGCGCTCCTCCCCGAACATGGTGTCGCCCAGGGGGCCGCCCCTGGCCTCCGTGACGCCGTCGGTGTAGAGAAGGCAGGTCTCGCCCGGCGCGAGCCGCAGCTCGGCGGTGCGGGTGGTGATCCGGGGCAGCACGCCGATCAGGGTCCCGCCGGTGTCCGCCTCCTCCACGGTGCCGTCCTGACGCATGATCAGCGGCGGGGAATGCCCGGCTGCGGTCAGGCGCAGCACCACGTCGCGCTCCTCACGGCGGGCGGATGCCAGGACGAGGGTCACGAAACGTGTGGAGTGGCTGTTGCGCAGGGCGTTGTTGAGCAGCCGGAGCATCCGGCCGTGGTCGCCCGCCATGGGCAGCAGGGCCTGCAGGGTGTTGCGAATCTTGCCGGTGAGGACCGCCGCCTCCAGGCCCTTGCCGGCCACGTCCCCCAGCACGGTGAGCGATTCGGGGCAGTCCTCGCTCGCCGGATGGACGTCGTAGAAGTCACCGCCGACTCGGTCGGTGTCGACGCTGGCCCGGTAGCCGCCGGCGAACTCCACCCCCTTCACCTGCCGCAGAGCCGGTGGGAGCAGGTCACGCATGAGGGTGTCGGTGATCGTGTTCTGCTCGGCGTACAGTCGCGCCGCGGACATCGCCGCACCGGCCCGGGCGGCGAACAGACCGGCGAACGCCTCCTCCGACTTGCTGAACGCGGTCTGCGGCGCGCGGCGCAGCAGGATCAGGGCACCGGCCGGCACGCCGTGGCCGGGCAGTGGTGTGATCGCCAGCGAGCCGACCTCGCCGAAGCCCTCCGGGACCAGCCAGTCGGGAGCGGTGGCGGGGTCGATCCAGCGGGAGGGCACCGGCGGGAAGCCCCGCAGCGCCTCCGGCAGACCCGGTACGTCCTGCACGGCGCCGGAGACGGTGCGGTGGACCAGACGTCCGTGCTGGTCGCAGACCACCACCGGCAGCTTCCTGGCGGAGGTCGGTGAGATGACCAGTGCCGCGTCGGCCAGGTGCTCGGCGGCCAGACGGGCGGTGACCTCCATGCACCGCTCCAGGTTCAGCGACGCCAGCAAGGCGCTGGAGGCCTCGGACAGGAAGCGGGTGCGTTCGCGCTCCGCCGCCAGTTCCCTCACGGCTGTCCGGTGGGCGGTCTCCTCGACCAGCCACCAGGCTGTGCCGCCGTCGGAGAGCGCGGAGGGGTGGGCGGAGAAGAACGCCTCTCCCACCGCGCCGCTGACCGGGCCGGTGCCGGGGGTGCGGTGCGCGGCGACGAGCCAGTCCGGGGACGACAGGGCCGCACCGACGCGGGCCTCGGGCAGCAGGGCTCTCGCGGTGCCGTGGAGCTCCGTCACCTGTCCTGCGGCGTCCAGGACCACCACCGGGAACGGGACGGCGGCGGTGCCCACCACGCCGGAGGCGTCGGTACGGGCGCCGTAGGGGAACGCGGACACGTGAGGGACACCTCCGGAGAGAACCCTCAATCTTCCTCAAGGGCGAGCGGCTGCTGTCCGACCACCGTCTCTCATCGGGTGCGGCGATGGCAACCCGCCGTGTGCGGCCCCACACTCCCGCCCGGACGCGGCATCACCGCAGCCCGACCGCTCCGCCCCGGCCCCTTCACGGAACGCGGAGAGCCGCGACGCGTGAGCGGCCCGGCATCGATCTGCTCCACCTGTTCAGCACGGAGGAACGGCCCGACTCCGTGACTCGTCCGGCGGCAAGCGGCTGATCCACCTCGGGCCACACGCCCTTCGACTTCACCCACCGGCACGGACGCGGCCCCCTGCCCGAGGAGGACGACGCGGTGGCGGGCAACCGGTGGGTGTTCGCGGAGAAGCCAGGGCCGGCACGGTAGCCGAGCCGGGCGTGGCTCCTGTCCGCGGGCTCTAGTCGCCGGCCCCCGGCGGCCCGTCGAGGACGGTGGGACCGTACTCCAGGAGCTGGAGCCGGCCGTCGAAGGTGCGGCTCTCGGCCAGGTCGAGAGCGACGTCGGGATACTCGTCGAAGATCCGCTCCTTCCCGGTGGCGCCGGTGATGACCGGGAAGACGACCACACGGAACCGGTCGACCAGCCCGGCGGTGAGCAGCGACCGGCAGAGCGCGAGGCTGCCGAGGGTGCGCAGAGGGCCCGCGTCTCGCCGCTTCATGTCCCCCACGGCCGCTACGGCGTCCTCCCGGACCAACTCGGTGTTGTCCCAGGACAGCGGCGCCTCCAGAGTCCGGGAGAACACCACTTTCCGCATCGCGGTCAGCCCGGCGAAGCCGGGATCGTCGGGCATCTCGGCGGCGAACCCGGACATCAGCCGGTAGGTCCTGGCGCCCATGAGGGTGGTGTGCCGCTTCTGTTCGTCGGTGTCGAGCCACGCGAGATACTCGGGTCCTCCCATACCCCAGAGGCCGGGCCAGCCGTCCGCGGACGCGTAGCCGTCGAGCGAGATGATGAAGTCCACCATGAGGCCTGACATCGTGCTGTCCTTCCTGTGCGGGTGCGTACGGGTTGTGACCGCTGCCGAGCCGGAAAGTCATCGCGCCCGGTGAGCGGTGCCGCCCCGCGTGGCGCCGTGGCCGCCGACGGCGTGCGGGTGAGCATGGGGTGACCCGGTTCTCCTCCTGCTCCGAGGCGATGCGATGCCCGACCACTCCCCGCACGTACCGTCCCAGGGCACTGCGCCGAGGGGAGGCATGCGGCCCGAGCTCGCGGAACGCTGGCTGTTCCGGGGCATCTACGGCCTGGTGCTGGCCAGCGCCTTGGTGTCCGCGCTGGACGTGCCGGGGGAGCACGCCGATCCCGGTCAGGACGCGCTGTGGGTGCTGCTCACCGCGGGGGCGTCGGCCGCCGCCCACGGATACGCGCACGTCATCGCCCACCGTGCGTCCGCCGAGGGGGCGGCCCGGCCCGGCAGACTGCGGGCCGTGCTCGCCGAGTGGCCGTTGGTCGTCTCCGTGATGCCCACCGTGCTGCTCCTGCTCGGCGCGGTCGCCGAGTGGTGGAGCGAGGACACGGCGGTCGACGTGGCGCTGCTGCTCAACACCGTCGCGCTGTTCGGCCTGGGATTCTCCGCCGCCCGTACCGCTGGTCTCGGCTGGCTGTCCTCCTGCCGGGCCGGGCTCGTGGACATGCTGATCGGCCTCCTGGTCGTCGCCGCGGACGCACTGATCGAGTAGCGCCGCCCTCGGTTCCCCGGCCCCGGCCGCCGTGATCGTTCGACCGGCCCGCCTCAGGAGCCGGCCGGGCAGCACACGGCGCCGACGCCGGCGTGGCCCCCGGGCCTCCACGGGCCGGGAATGCCGATGCGGGCGGCCGTGTTGTGGCGACCGTGACCGCGGAGGGAGCAGCGCCCCCCGGCATCACCTCCCCGCTGCGGGGACGATCGTCCGGTCGAAGCCTCGCAGGACTCGCCCGCGCGGCCGCCACCCCCACAGTCCTTCGTGGGGAATGCGACACCCGTCACGGGCGTCGGACCGTACGTATGACATGTCCGAGTCAGTCGACTCGGGCGGAAGGAGCACCCCCATGGCACGCAGCACCACACGTCCGGTCGTCCGGCTCACCTCCACGGCCGGCACCGGTGTCACCTACGTGACCCGCAAGAACCGTCTCAACGACCCCGACCGCCTGGTCCTGCGCAAGTACGACCCGGTCGCCGGCGGCCACGTCCTCTTCCGCGAGGCGCGCTGACCCGCAGCGGCTCGCCGCTCCTCGCCCCTGCCCGCCCGACCCCCCGGAGGAACACCGCGATGAAGGTACGCAAGTCGCTGCGCTCGCTGAAGGCCAGGCCCGGCGCCCAGGTGGTGCGCCGGCGTGGAGTGACCTACGTGATCAACAAGAAGGACCCGCGCTTCAAGGCCCGGCAGGGCTGACGGGGCAGCACGTCGGACCTGACGGCCCGGCACCGCACACCTGCGGTGCCGGGCCGTCCGTCCCGAGGCGCGTGGCCGTCTCAACCCTCCTGCGTCCCTGGCGTCGCCCGTCGCACCGCGCCGAAGTGCCGCCGCAGCTGTGAGGTGACGGTGGTGGCGGCGGCGCTGGGGCCACGGCGCCGGTGGCGGGCGAGGAGGACGGAGACGTCCGGAAGGGCGGGACCCGGCACCGCGGCGAGCGTCCCGTCACGGAGCGAGGGAGCCGCGTTGGCCAGGGGCAGGACGGTCAGTCCCAGCCCTGCGGCGACGCAGGAACGGGCGGCCTCGATGCTGCCGAACCGGGTCAGACGGGGCCGCGCTCCGGCGACGGCCCGGAGACGGCCGGCGAGCCGGTCGCTGTAGGAGCAGCCCTGCTCGTGCAGGAAGAACTCCGCCTCGGCCAGTTCCGGCCAGGTCACCGGGGAGTCACGCCCGGCGAGCGGGTGGTGGGGTGCGGCCAGCAGCACCAGAGGCTGGCCGGTCAGACGCTCCGCGACGACGTCCGGGTGGTCGACCTCGTCCTCGAGCAGCAGCGCGCAGTCGAGCACACCCGCCCGCAGCCCCTCCACCGCGCCGGCCGTGCCGCAGGCCTCCAGGTGCACCTGGATCCGCGGGTGCGAGCCGCGCAGTGCGGCGATCACCTGGGGCAGGTGGGCCGAGCACAGGGTCTCGCCCGCGCCGACCGTCACGGTGCCGGTGACCGGTCCCTCCCCGTCGGCCGCGGTGAGCAGGCGCGACTCGGCTTCCAGCACGTCCTCGGCCAGCGGGACGAGGCGGCGACCCGCCTCGGTGAGCAGTGCGCCACGCGGCATGCGGTCGAAGAGCCTGGCGCCGAGCACCTTCTCCAGCGACTTGATCTGCACGGTGACCGTGGACTGTGCGAGCCGCAGTTCGGCAGCGGCGCCGGTGAAGCTGCCGGTCCGGGCGAGTGTGGCGAAGGTCTGGAGCAGCCGGGTGTCCATCACCGCACCTTAAGCCGTGCCATCGTCTTTCTCGATGGAGTAGATGAGAAACCATCGTTGGATTTCATGAGCCAGGAGCGGAATCATGAGGCCCATGACCACTTCCTCGCCTGTCGTCGACGTGCTGCGCTACGCGGCCTTCACCTCCCGCCCCGACGGTGGAAACCCGGCCGGTGTCGTCCTCGACGCCGCGCTGCTCGGCCCGGACCGCATGGGGGCGATCGCCGCCGAGGTCGGCTACTCGGAGACGGCGTTCGTCACCTCCCACGACGAGGAGCGGCGCCGGTTCACGCTCCGGTACTTCAGCCCGCTCGCCGAGGTCGCCTTCTGCGGCCACGCCACCGTGGCGACGGCGGTGGCGCTCGCCGAACGTCTGGGCACCGGTGATCTGGCCTTCGACACCCCTGCCGGCGAGATCCTGGTGACCACGGAGACGGACGCCGACGGCGCGGTGCGGGCGACGCTCACCAGCGTGCCGACCCGGTCGCGGCCGGCGCGGGCCGACGAGGTGGACGCGACGCTGTCCGCCCTGCGCTGGGACAGCGCCGACCTCGACCCCGAACTGCCGCCGCACGTCGCCTTCGCAGGCAACGACCACCTGATCCTGGCCGTCGGCTCCCGGGCCCGGCTGGCCGGCCTCGACTACGACTTCGACGCGCTGGCCGCCCTCATGCGCGAGCACGGCTGGACGACCGTGCACCTGGTCTGGCGTGAGGACGAGCAGCGGTATCACGCGCGGGACCCGTTCCCCGTGGGGGGCGTGGTCGAGGACCCGGCGACCGGAGCGGCCGCGGCCGCGTTCGGCGGCTACCTGCGCACGCTCGGCGCCCTGCCCGCGTCCGGTGTGGTCACCGTCCGGCAGGGGGAGGACATGGGCCGGCCGAGCGAGCTCATCGTGCGAACGGATCCGCAGGGTGCGCGGGTCCACGTCACCGGCCGCGCCGTCCCCATCGCCGGGTGACGGAGCCCAGGGGCCGTGGCGGCGGTCTGAGCCGGAATCCCGCCGCGCCTGTTGCATCTCCGGCTGCTCCGGTACGGACGGGATCAGGGACTACTACCGCCCCGAGAAGTCCGGCATCGCCGGTGACCACCTGGTCCCGGCCGGCAGCCGGTGACGACGGCCCCACCCGTCCCCCGGCCCAGGCCCGTGCCGGAGGCTCGCGCGCACGTGCCTGGGCCGGTGCGGCGTCCGCCCCCGTGGAACACGGGCCGAAGCAGTGCGCGGTGGACGTGAGACTTCTGTGCCTCCGTGGGGCATATGAAGGAACAGGCTCCGCAGGCCGTCATGAGCACGAGCGGGACGGAGGCGGCGCACGGTCACGAGGAGGCCCGGACATGGCAGGCGTGAAGGACACGGACACCGGCCACCACCCGTGCCGGGACGCGCCCTGCCCCCAGGTCACCGAGGTTCTTGAGGTCATCGGCACCGGAGCGTACGTGGTCGACGAGCAGGGCCGCGTCGTGGCCGTCAACGGCCGTGCCGAGGAACTGCTGGGCCGCCGGGCGAAGGACATGGCCGGCCAGGACGCCCACGACCTGCTGCACCGGGGACCGCAGGGCCAGCAGCTGCCCGCCACCCGGTGCGGCATGCGGCAGGCGTTCCACGCCGGACGCCCGGCTCAGGCCGAGCTCGACCACTTCGCCCGCGCCGACGGCTCCGTCCTGCCCGTCTCCTGGCTCATCGCCCCCTACACCGTCCACGGCCACGACGCGCACACCCTCGTCATCTTTCACCCGCGCGAGCACGAACGCTCCGCCGAACCGCGTCCGGAGCGGCCCGCGGAGTCCATGAGTGAACTCGAACGGCTGGCCCTGCTCGCCGAGACCACCACGCAGCTGACCTCGACACTCAACGTCGACGAGACGCTGCGCCGGCTGGTGGCCCTGGTTCTGCCCCGGCTCGCGGACTGGGCCGTCATCGACCTGATCACCGAACACGAAGAGGTGTGGCGGACCGCCGTCGTGCATGTCGAGGGGGACCGCCTGGTCCACCGCGACGACCTCGAGGGACCGATGCCGCCGGTACCCGAGGAATCACCGATGCCCCTCTCCCGCGCCCTGCGCGGCGTCGCCTCTGCGCTCGCCGGACCCGGCACCTACCAGGGCACCCCGGACTCCGGCATCGCCGTCGAACAGCGTCGCCTCTTCGACGCCACCGGCATGCGCTCCGCCGCCATCGTCCCCCTGAGGGGAACCCGTGAGGTCCTGGGAGCCCTCACCCTGGGCCGGGCGGACACGGCGGCCGACTTCTCCGCCACCGACCTCCCTCTGATCGAGGACGTGGCCCGCCGCGCCGCCCTCGCGCTGGACAACGCCCGCCTCTACCAGCGCCAGCGCGCCGTCGCCGAGACCATGCAGAATCACCTGCTGCCCCAGATGCCGCGCGTCCCCGGGCTGCAACTGGCCGTCCGCTACCTGCCCGCCCCCGACGCCTCCCAGGTCGGCGGGGACTGGTACGACGCGTTCGTCCTGTCCGACGGGGCGACCGCACTGGCCGTCGGGGACGTCGTCGGCCACGATCTGGAGGCGGCGGCCGGGATGGCCCAGCTGCGCAACATGCTCCGTGCCTACGCCTGGTCGCAGCAGGAGCCGCCCAGCCGCGTCGTGGAGCGCCTCGACGAGGCGATCATGCCCATCACCGACGTCTCCATGGCCACGCTGGTCTTCGCCCGCGTCATCAGGACGGAACACGGACCCTGGCGGCTGTCATGGACCAACGCGGGTCACCCCCCGCCCCTGCTCGTCACCCGCGAAGGCCTGACCGACTACCTCACCGGCGGACACAGCCTGCTGCTCGGCACCGGCCTCGGCGCCTCCCGTCCGGACGCCACCGTCCTGCTGCCACCGGGGTGCACGCTCCTTCTCTACACCGACGGCCTCGTCGAAGTGCCCGGCCGCACCCTGGACGAGGGGCTGGACCGGCTGCGCCAGCACGCCGCGGCCCTCGCCCACCGGCCCCTGCCGTCCTTCGCCGACCAACTCCTGCGCCGGGTCCGGCCGCCCGGCCTCGACGACGTCGCCCTTCTGTCGCTGCGCACACCGGACACGACAACGCCCGGGCACGGGTGACGACTTGACCGTGGGCGAGGCACCGCCGGGTCAGTGGCTCCAGTAGTCGCGGTGCGGCAGCTCGACCCACACGTCGGGCGGTCCGGCCACGGCGCGGTTGTCCGTCGGGCGCAGTCCCACGAAGGCGCAGGAGTACGCCACCGCGTCGTAGTGAAAGAGGTACGAGGCCAGGACCTCCTCCGGGGTGTCGCCCTCGTCCGGCCCGCCGCCGGGGTGCAGATCCCAGCCTTCGATGGCACCGTCACGGGCGATACTGCCCTGGTTGCCGCTCTTGGGATTGGCATACAGCCCGTAGCAGACCGTGCCGGCGGACAGCCTGGTCAGCACGCCGGGCATCTGCGGCGCGTACCCCCAGGGCTGTGTCAGGACACAGCCGCCCGGCACGGTGGTGACGCCGATGATCTGAAGGATCTCGTCGGTGTCGTAGGCGTACGGGTATTCCAGCTCCTCGTCGAGGACGTCCGCCTCGACCGGCGTCGCCTCCAGACGGCGCACCGCCTCCTCCGCGTCGATCCCGGCCACGCAGGCCAGCCCCGTACCGTCATAGTCGAAGGTGCCCAGCGCCGCGGTGAGCCGCCGGCCCTCCTCGGCTGCCGCACGCTCCGCGTCGGTCAGGCCCATCCCTTCCGGCACCGGGAAGAGGTCCGGGGTCGGTCCCGCCAGACTCAGGCGCCCCGGTGACCAGCCTCCGATCGAAGGCCGCCACGGGTCGGCCCCGGCAGCGGCGAGGGCGCGCGCGTTGTGCGGTTTTCCGCACACGACGGCCTCCCACAGTGCCGTCACCCCGTGCTCCAGCGCGTCCACATCCGTGACACGGCCGGCCAACTCCGTGACGACCTCCGGGGATCCGAACACCGCCGCACGATGGAGCGGCCGGCCCCCGCTCCACCTCTCCGGATCGGCGCCTTCGCCGAGGCGGCGGCGAATGTCGTCGACATCCTTCCAGTCCCAGCCCATACCCGACCAACCGTCACTGTCCGGTGCCATCTTGTCGTCCCTCTCCGGCATGTCGAACGCTTGTCGTGTCCCACGCTCGCACAGGGGTCTGACACGGGGACCGGCCGGCGCCCGGCACCTCCGTGCGGCGGCCTCGTCATGTGCCGCCCCTCCACGGAATCTTCACCACGCCCGATCCCTCCCGCGACCACACCTCGCCGCCGACGTCAGGCGAGGCGAGACCCGGCCCCGGCGTGCTGGCCCCCAAGTGCCCTCCCGTCCCCAGCCGTTGACAAAGTCGATACACGGTAGAAACCTGTCACCTCAGCGCTGCAAAAGATTGACGAAATCACTCAACTTTTGGATTTGAGCGGGTCCGGCGTCACCTCGGCTTCTTCTGGGCCCGCTGCACCACTCCACCACCGACCAGGCACACCGGTCCGCCGTACCCCAAGCCCACCGCCTCTCGGCGTGCCCGCGCCGCCCCGCGGCGAGCTGGGCCGGGCGCACGGCGCACCGGTGTGCGGGCACCGAGGGAAAGGGAACGAGGGAGCCTCATGAGAGCCGTGAAAGCCATGAGAGTCATGGGCGTCATGCGCGTCATGCGCGTCGTGCGAGGAAGACATGCGGGGCGGCGGATCTGCGCCGGCCTCGCGACGGCGGGTCTGCTCAGCGCCGGCCTGGTCACGGCGGGGGCGACGCCCGCGACGGCCCGGGCCGTCGCGGCGGAGGGACCGAACCTGGCGCTGGGCCGGCCGGTGACGACGAGCGGGGCCCACGGCGGCTACCCGGCGAGCAGCATCACCGACGGCAGCCAGGCCTCGTACTGGGAAGGCCCCGCGGGATCGTTCCCGCAGTGGGTGCAGATCGATCTCGGCGCCACGACCGGCCTCGACGACGTCGTGCTGAAGCTCCCCGCCTCCTGGGAGTCGCGCACCGAGACCGTCAGCGTCCAGGGCAGCACCGACGGCCAGGACTTCGCCACCCTCTCCGCGGGCGCGGCGAGGACCTTCTCCCCGGACGCCGCGGGCACCGTGACCGTGGGCGTCGAGGGCGAGGCGCGCTACGTCCGGGTCCAGGTGACCGGCAACACCGGCTGGAACGCGGCCCAGCTGTCCGAGGTGGAGGTCCACGGCGACGCCGGAGGCGAGGACCCGGGGACACCGCCCGCCGGCACCAACCTCGCCCTGCGCAAACCGATCGAGGCCTCCTCGACGACCCAGAACTACGTCGCCGCCAACGCCAACGACGGCAGCACGGCCACCTACTGGGAGGCGAGCGGCCAGCCGTCGACCCTGACCACCCGGCTCGGCGCCGACGCGGACCTGAGCGGCGTGGTCGTCAAACTCAACCCCGACCCGGTCTGGGCCGCCCGCACGCAGAGCATCCAGGTGCTGGGCCGCGCGGCCGGAGCCTCCGGCTTCACCGTCCTGAAGAACCGCGCCGACTACACCTTCAGCCCGGCGCAGAACAAGAACACCGTGACCATCCCGGTCTCGGGCCGCTACGCGGACGTGCGCCTGGAGTTCTCCGGCAACACCGGCGCCGGCGGGGGACAGGTCGCGGAGTTCGAGGTCGTCGGCGCCGCCGCGCCCGCGCCCGACCTGACCGTCACCTCGCTCACCTGGTCCCCCGCCGCGCCCTCCGAGTCGGACGCGGTCACCGTCGAGGCCACCGTCCGCAACGACGGCAGCGCCGCGTCGCCCGCCACCACGGTGGACGTCAGCCTCGAAGGCACCGTCGCCGGCAGCGCCGCCGTGGGCGCCCTCTCCCCAGGGGCGTCGGTGAAGGTGCCGGTACAGGTCGGCAAGCGGCCCATGGGCGGCTACACCGTCTCCGCGGTCGTCGACCCCTCCGACTCCGTCGCCGAACTCGACAACAGCAACAACAGCCGCAACGCCGCCTCGAAGCTGGTCGTCGGCCAGGCCCCCGGCCCGGACCTCGAGGTCACCGGCATCACCACCGACCCGGCCAGCCCGGCCGTCGGAGCCAAGGTCGGCTTCACCGTCGCCGTGCACAACCGGGGCACCAGCGCCGTGCCCGCCGGCTCGGTCACCCGGCTCACCGTCGGCGGCACCACCCTGAACGGCACCACCGGTGCCGTCGCCGCCGGTGCCACCGTGAACGTGGCCGTCAGCGGTGAGTGGACCGCCACCAGCGGCGGAGCCACCCTCACCGCCACGGCGGACGCCACCTCCGTCGTCCAGGAGACCAACGAGGACAACAACACCTTCGCCCGCTCCCTCGTCGTCGGCCGCGGCGCCGCCGTGCCCTACGCCGAGTACGAGGCGGAGGACGGGCGTTACCACGGCACCCTGCTGAAGACCGACGCCAAGCGGACCTTCGGGCACACCAACTTCGCCACCGAGTCCTCCGGCCGCCAGTCGGTCCGGCTCGACTCGACCGGACAGTACGTGGAGTTCACCTCCACCACGCCGTCCAACTCGGTCGTCGTGCGCAACTCGATCCCGGACGCGGCGGGCGGCGGCGGCCAGGAGGCGACGATCAGCCTCTACGCCGACGGGAAGTTCGTCCGCAAGCTCGGCCTGTCGTCCAGGCACAGCTGGCTCTACGGCACGACCGACGACCCGGAGGGCCTGACCAACCGGCCCGGCGGTGACGCCCGCCGCCTGTTCGACGAGTCCCACGCCCTGCTCACCCAGACCTACCCGGCGGGCACGACGTTCCGTCTCCAGCGCGACGCCGACGACAACGCCGCCTTCTACGTCATCGACCTCCTCGACCTGGAGCAGGTCGCCCCCGCCGCCGCCAAGCCCGCGGAGTGCGTCTCCATCACCGAGTACGGGGCCGTGCCCAACGACGGCCTCGACGACGCGGACGCCCTCCAGCGCGCCGTCACCGCGGACCAGAACGGCGAGATCCCCTGCGTCTGGATCCCGGCGGGACAGTGGCGCCAGGAGAAGAAGATCCTCACCGACGACCCCCAGAACCGCGGCCAGTACAACCAGGTCGGCATCCGCGACGTCACGATCCGCGGCGCCGGCATGTGGCACTCCCAGCTGTACTCGCTGATCGAGCCGCAGGACGCGGGCGGCATCAACCACCCGCACGAAGGCAACTTCGGCTTCGACATCGACGACAACACCAGGATCTCCGATATCGCGATCTTCGGCTCCGGCACCATCCGCGGCGGCGACGGCGGCGCCGAGGGCGGCGTCGCGCTCAACGGCCGCTTCGGCAAGAACACCAGGATCACCAACGTATGGATCGAGCACTCCAACGTCGGCGCCTGGGTCGGCCGGGACTACTCCAACATCCCCGAGCTGTGGGGCCCCGCCGACGGCCTGGAGTTCAACGGCGTACGCATCCGCAACACCTACGCCGACGGCGTCAACTTCTCCAACGGCACCCGCAACTCGACCGTCTACAACTCGTCCCTCCGCAATACCGGCGACGACGCGCTCGCCGTGTGGGCCAACAAATACGTGAAGGACACCACCGTCGACGTCGGCCACGACAACCACTTCCGCAACAACACCATCCAGCTGCCCTGGCGGGCCAACGGCGTCGCGGTCTACGGCGGTCACGGCAACTCGGTCGAGAACAACCTGATCTCCGACACCATGAACTACCCGGGGATCATGCTCGCCACCGACCACGACCCGCTGCCCTTCTCCGGCCAGACGCTGCTCGCCAACAACGGTCTGTACCGCACGGGCGGCGCGTTCTGGGGCGAGGCCCAGGAGTTCGGCGCGATCACCCTGTTCGCCCAGGGCCAGGACATCCCGGGCGTCACGATCCGCGACACCGAGATCCACGACTCCACCTACGACGGCATCCAGTTCAAGACGGGCGGCGGCGCGATGCCCGGTGTCCAGATCAAGAACGTCACCATCGACAAGTCCAACAACGGCTCCGGGATCCTCGCCATGGGCGGGGCGCGCGGGAGCGCCACCCTCACCGACGTGACGATCACCGACTCGGCCGAGGGCGACGTGGTGAAGGAGCCCGGCTCGCAGTTCACGTTCAACGGCTCGGCAGGCGGGTCCGCCGCCCCGCGCCGCTGACCACGCCCCACCGCGGTGGGGGGGGGGGGGCGCGGGGCGCCCCCCCCCCCCCCCCCCCCCCCCCCCCCCCCCCCCCCCGCCCCCCCCCCCCCCCCCCCCCCCCCCCCCCCCCCCCCCCCCCCCCCCCCCCCCCCCCCCCCCCCCCCCCCCCCCCCCCCCCCCCCCCCCCCCCCC
>NZ_JBEZVJ010000012.1:0-22930 GCF_040636935.1 Streptomyces sp. NPDC032940
TTCTCCTCGAGGACGACTTCTCCGCCGAGGATCTCGGCGTAGTAGCGCCGTGAGACGGCGACGCGCGGCCGGGTGACGTGCCGCGCGGCGGTCGGCGCCGCACCCCGCCGTGGCGCCCCGGCTCCGGGGCTCTCGGTGCTCGGGGCGCCCGCCCGGAGCGGCGGCGTGCACCGGTCCGCGCAAGCAGGGGGTGAACGGGGGTCCGAGTGGTCAGGATGGAGGCATGGGATTCCATGTCGACTCCGAGGCCGGGCGGCTCAGCCGCGTCATCCTGCACCGGCCGGATCTCGAGCTCAAAAGGCTCACCCCCAGCAACAAGGACGCCCTTCTCTTCGACGACGTGCTCTGGGTGCGCCGGGCGCGCGCCGAGCACGACGGGTTCGCCGACGTGCTCCGCGACCGCGGGGTCGAGGTGCACCTCTTCGGCGACCTGCTCGCCGAGACCCTGGAGGTCCCGGCGGCCCGGCGGCTCGTCCTGGACCGGGTCTTCGACGAGAAGGAGTACGGAGTGCTGGCCACGGACCACCTCCGAGCCGCCTTCGAGACCCTGCCCGCCCGCGAGCTCGCCGAGGCCCTGGTCGGCGGCATGACCAAACGGGAGTTCCTGGACGCCCACACGGAACCGACCTCCGTGCGCTTCCACGTGATGGAGCTGGACGACTTCCTCCTCGGCCCGCTGCCCAACCACCTCTTCACCCGCGACACCTCGGCCTGGATCTACGACGGCGTCTCCATCAACGCCATGCGCTGGCCCGCCCGGCAGCGCGAGACCGTCCACTTCGAGGCGATCTACCGGCACCATCCGCTCTTCCGCGACGAGACGTTCCCCCTGTGGTCCGAGGGCCAGGCCGACTACCCCTCCACCATCGAGGGCGGCGACGTGCTGGTCATCGGCAACGGCGCCGTGCTCATCGGCATGAGCGAGCGGACCACGCCCCAGGCCGTCGAGATGCTCGCCCACAAGCTGTTCGCGGCCGGCTCCGCCCGCACGATCGTGGCCCTCGACATGCCCAAGCGGCGGGCCGTGATGCACCTCGACACCGTGATGACGATGGTCGACGGCGACACCTTCACCCAGTACGCCGGGCTCGGCATGCTCCGCTCCTACACCATCGAGCCGGGCGTGGGGGAGAAGGAGCTGAAGGTCACCGACCACCCGCCCGAGCACATGCACCGCGCGATCGCCGCCGCCCTCGGCCTCGGCGAGATCCGCGTCCTCACCGCGACGCAGGACGTCCACGCCGCCGAACGCGAGCAGTGGGACGACGGCTGCAACGTCCTGGCCGTCGAGCCGGGCGTCGTCGTCGCCTACGAACGCAACGCCACCACCAACACGCACCTGCGCAAACAGGGCATCGAGGTGATCGAGATCCCCGGCAGCGAGCTGGGCCGGGGGCGGGGCGGGCCGCGCTGCATGAGCTGCCCGGTCGAGCGCGCGGCGGTGTAGCGGGGAACGAGCCGTATATAAATTCAGAACTTCGTATAGACTTCCAGGTGTCCCTGTCCCCGCATCCCTGGAGCGCCCCCATGGCGACTGTCCCGACCGCCCTCGCCGGCCGCCACTTCCTCAAGGAGACCGACTTCACCGCGGACGAGTTCCGCGGCCTGGTCGAGCTGGCCGCGGAGCTGAAGGCCGCCAAGAAGGCCGGGAGCGAGACGCCGTACCTGCGGGGCAGGAACATCGCGCTGGTCTTCGAGAAGACCTCCACGCGCACCCGCTGCGCCTTCGAGGTCGCCGCCGCCGACCAGGGTGCCTCGACCACGTACCTCGACCCGTCGGGATCGCAGATCGGCCACAAGGAGTCGGTGAGGGACACCGGCCGCGTCCTCGGCCGGATGTTCGACGGCATCGAGTACCGCGGGGACAGCCAGCAGAAGGTCGAGGAGCTGGCGGCCTGCGCCGGGGTGCCCGTCTACAACGGACTCACCGACGACTGGCACCCCACCCAGATGCTCGCCGACGTGCTCACCATGACCGAGCACAGCCCCAAGTCCCTGCCGGAGATCTCCTTCGCCTACCTCGGTGACGCCCGCTTCAACATGGGCAACTCCTACCTGGTCACCGGCGCCCTGCTCGGCATGGACGTGCGCATCGTCGCCCCGAAGGCCTACTGGCCCGCCCAGGAGGTCGTCGACACGGCCCGCAGGCTCGCCGAGGAGAGCGGGGCGCGCGTCACCCTCACCGAGGCCGTGGACGAGGGCGTCCGCGGCGCAGACTTCGTCGTCACGGACGTCTGGGTGTCCATGGGCGAGCCCAAGGAGGTGTGGGCCGAGCGGATCGCCGCGCTGTCCCCCTACGCGGTGACCATGGACGTCCTGCGCGCCACCGGCAACCCGGACGTGAAGTTCCTGCACTGTCTGCCGGCCTTCCACGACCTGGGCACCAAGGTCGGCCAGGAGATCTTCGAGGCGTACGGTCTCGACTCCCTCGAGGTCACCGACGAGGTCTTCGAGTCCGCGCACTCGATCGTCTTCGACGAGGCGGAGAACCGCCTGCACACCATCAAGGCCGTCCTGGTCGCCACCCTCGCCTGAGCAGCACCGCTAAGCTGTCCGGCGGCCCGGAGCCACCCCTTCCGCGCCGCCGGCCGCGACCACCGTCGCCCCCGCACCACCAGAAACGAGCACCACCCGCAATGCCCGCTTCCCGCGTCAAGTCCCCCCACCTCCTCGTCGCCGAATCCGGCGCCGACCGCGAAGGCCACGGCCTGAAGCGCACCATGGGACTCTTCCAGCTCGTCTGCTTCGGCGTCGGCGCCATCGTCGGCACCGGCATCTTCGTCGGCCTGTCCGACTCGGTCGCCGAGGCCGGCCCGGCCGTCGTCGTCTCCTTCGTGCTCGCCGCGATCACCTGCGTGTTCACCGCGTTCGCGTTCGCCGAGCTGGGCGGCGCGATCCCCGTCTCCGGATCGTCGTACTCCTTCGCCTACGCCGGCCTCGGCGAGCGCACCGCCTTCCTGGTCGGCTGGTGCCTGCTCCTGGAGTACGGCGTGTCGGTCTCCGCGGTCGCGGTCGGCTGGAGCCAGTACGTCAACGAGCTGCTGGACAGCGTCCTCGGCGTCCAGCTGCCGCACGCGCTCTCCGCGGGCCCCGGCGACGACGGCCTGGTCAACCTGCCCGCGGTGATCGTCATCGCCCTCGCCTGCGTGCTGCTGGTGCGGGGGGTGCGCGAGAGCGCCCGGGCCACCGCGGCGATGGCCGTCCTCAAGCTCGCCGTCCTCGTCGCCTTCTGCGCCATCGGCTTCACCGCCTTCAAGGACGGCAACCTCACCCCGTTCTCGCCGGCCGGCCTCGGCGGCATCGGCGCCGGCACCACGGCCGCCTTCTTCTCGTACATCGGCTTCGACGCCATCACCACCGCCGGCGAGGAGGCCAAGAACCCGCGCCGGGACATCCCGGTCGCGATCCTCGTCTGCATCGGCCTGGTCACCCTGCTGTACTGCGCGGTCGCCGTCGCCGCGATCGGCGCCGTCGGCGGGGACACGGTCGGTGACCGGCCCGCCGCGCTGTCCTACGTCGTCAACGAGGTCACCGGCTCCACGATCGGCGGCGGCGTCGTCGCCTTCGGCGCGGTCGTGGCCATCGCCTCGGTGGTGCTCGCCGTGATGTACGGCCAGACCCGCATCCTGCTGTCCATGTCCCGCGACGGACTCGTCCCGCCGGTGTTCGAGAAGGTCTCGCCGCGTACCGCCACGCCGGTCGCCGGCACCCTGATCGTCGGCGTCGTCTTCGCGCTCCCGGCCGCCTTCGCCCCGCTGGACGCGGTGGTCAACCTCTGCACCATCGGCACCCTGGCCACCATGGCCGCCGTCAACGTCGCGGTGATCGCGCTGCGCCGCCGCGAGCCGGGCCTCGCCCGCACCTTCCGCGTCCCGCTGTACCCGGTGACCCCGCTGCTGGGCGTCGGCTTCTGCCTCTACCTGATGTACGAGACGGGCGCCACGACCTGGATCCAGTTCGCCGTGTTCCTCGCGGTGGGCCTGCTGGTCTACTCGGCCTACGGGCGCCGCCACTCCCGGCTCGCCCGCGCCGCGCTCAGCGCGGAGGACGCCGCTGAGCGGGTACCCCAGGGAGTCTGAACCAGACCGCCTTGCCGGAGTCGGTGGGGCGGTGACCGCAGGACGAGCTCAGGGCGCGGATCAGCAGCAGACCGCGCCCGTGCTCCTGCCAGGGGTCGGGCGGCTCCGTGTCCGGGCGCGTCAGGTCGCCCGGCGGTCTCGGGTCGGGGTCGTGCACCTCGACCTGGCAGCCGGTCGGCAGCAGCTCCACCACCAGCTCGATCGGAGCGCCGCCGGAGGTGTGCTCGACGGCGTTGGCGACCAGCTCGGCCGTCAGCAGCTCCGCGGTGTCGCCGTCGGCCGTGTGCTCCCGTTCGGCCAGCGCCGAACGCACCAGGGCACGGGCCACCGGCACGGCCGCGGTGGTGTGCGGCAGCGCGATGCGCCAGAGGGCGGGGGCAGAGGAGCGATCGTGCACGGCGAGTCCGTTCTGGAGCAGGCGGTCCTGTCCTGCTTTCAACCTTATGAATGGTACGGCGCCGCCCGGCAGAGCACTTCGACGGGCACCGCCCGGGACCTTCGACCCCGCTGCGGACGGCATACCCGTCCCCGACGTATCGCGCACTCGTGACGACGGTCACAGATGAGTGATAACTTCGAAGGGCAGCGCTCAGTGATGCCGTGCCCGCCCCAGGAGGCCGCCCGTCATGAGTCCCTTCACCGGCTCCGCCGCCCGCACCGCCGACTGGCGGCACCTGCGCGTCGACCTCACCGACGGTGTCGCCACCGTCACCCTGGCCCGCCCCCAGAAGCTCAACGCGCTGACCTTCGAGGCCTACGCCGACCTGCGCGACCTGCTCGCCGAGCTGTCCCGGGAGCGGTCCGTGCGCGCCCTGGTGCTGGCCGGCGAGGGACGCGGCTTCTGCTCCGGCGGCGACGTCGACGAGATCATCGGCGCCACCCTGTCCATGGACACCGCCCGGCTCCTCGACTTCAACCGGATGACCGGCCAGGTGGTCCGGGCCGTACGCGAGGCGCCGTTCCCGGTGATCGCCGCGCTGCACGGCGTCGCGGCCGGGGCGGGCGCCGTCCTCGCCCTGGCGGCCGACTTCCGCGTCGCCGACCCCAGCACCCGCTTCGCCTTCCTCTTCACCCGCGTCGGCCTGTCCGGCGGCGACATGGGCGCCGCGTACCTGCTGCCCCGGGTCGTCGGCCTCGGCCACGCCACCCGCCTGCTGATGCTCGGCGAACCGGTCCGGGCCCTCGAGGCCGAGCGGATCGGCCTGATCAGCGAGCTCACCGACGAGGGCCACGCCGACGAGGCCGCCCGGGCCCTCGCCCGCCGCCTGGCCGACGGCCCGGCCCTCGCCCACGCCCAGACCAAGGCCCTGCTGACCGCCGAACTGGACATGCCGCTGGCGGCAGCGGTCGAACTGGACGCCTCCACCCAGGCCCTCCTGATGACGGGCGAGGACTACGCGGAATTCCACGCGGCCTTCACGGAAAAGCGCCCGCCGAAGTGGCAAGGAAGGTAGAGGGCATGCTCCCGGCCGAGGGAACCGGTCCCGCCTCAGTGGCGCGGGGCGGTGTCGATCAGCGGCTCCGCCGCGGGGCGCGACCAGCCTCCACGCAGCCGCACCCGCCCGACGAGCGCAATCCCCCCGAACGCATCGCAGTCATCGGCGGAGGCCCCGGCGGCCTCTACGCCGCCGCCCTCCTCAAACGCCTCGCCCCCGACCGCGAGGTCACCCTCTGGGAACGCAACGCCCCCGACGACACCTTCGGCTTCGGCGTCGTCCTCTCCGACGAGACCCTCGGCGGCATCGAACACGCCGACCCGGAGGTCTACGAAGCCCTCGCACGGGACTTCGTCCGCTGGGACGACATCGACATCGTCCACCGGAACACCCGCCAGACCTCCGGAGGGCACCGCTTCGCCGCCCTCGGCCGCCGCCGTCTCCTGAAGATCCTGCACAGCCGCTGCCGCGACCTCGGCGTGGACCTCCGCTTCCGCACCGAGGCCCCGCACCCGGACCGGCTCGCCCGCACCCACGACCTCGTCGTCGCCGCCGACGGCGTGCACAGCACCACCCGGGACGCCTACGCCGAGGTGTTCCGCCCGCACCTCACCACCCATCGCTGCCGCTACATCTGGCTCGCCGCCGACTTCGCCTTCGACGCCTTCCGCTTCGAGATCGCCGAGACCGAGCACGGCGTGATGCAGCTGCACGGCTACCCGTACGCGGCCGACGCCTCCACCGTCATCGTCGAGATGCGCGAGGAGGTGTGGCGCGCGGCCGGCTTCGGCACCCTGGACGAGGCGGAGTCCACCGCCCGCTGCGCCGAGATCTTCGCCGGCGCCCTCGGCGGACGCCCGCTGCGGTCCAACAGGTCGGCGTGGATCACCTTCCGCACGGTCGTCAACGAACGCTGGTCGCACGGCAACGTCGTCCTCCTCGGCGACGCCGCCCACACCGCCCACTTCTCCATCGGCTCCGGCACCAAGCTCGCCGTCGAGGACGCCCTCGCGCTCGCCGCCTGCCTGGACGAGCAGCCCTCGCTGAAGGAGGCCCTGGCCGCCTACGAGGAGGAGCGGCGCCCCGTCGTCGCCTCCACCCAGCGGGCGGCCCGCGCGAGCCTGGAGTGGTTCGAGGACCTCGCACGGTACGTGGACGAGCCGCCCCGTCGGTTCGCCTTCAGCCTCCTCACCCGCAGCCGCCGCGTCACCCACGGCAACCTGCGGCTGCGCGACCCCGGCTTCACCGAGTCCGTCGAGCGCGAGTTCGGCTGCCCGCCCGGCACGCCCCCGATGTTCACCCCGTTCCGGCTGCGCGGACTGACCCTGCGCAACCGCGTCGTCGTCTCCCCGATGGACATGTACTCCGCCACCGACGGCGTCCCCGGCGACTTCCACCTGGTCCACCTGGGCGCCAGGGCGCTGGGCGGCGCCGGGCTGGTGATGACCGAGATGGTGTGCGTCAGCCCCGAGGGCCGCATCACCCCGGGCTGCGCCGGCCTCTACACCGCACGGCAGGCCGAGGCGTGGCGGCGGATCACCGACTTCGCGCACGCCCAGGCGCCGGGAACCGCCATCGGCGTGCAGCTCGGGCACAGCGGGCGCAAGGGCTCGACCCGGCTGATGTGGGAGGGCATGGACGAGCCGCTGCCGGAGGGCAACTGGCCGCTGGTGGCCGCCTCGCCGCTGCCGTACCGGCCGGACGGACAGATCCCGCGCGAGCTGTCCCGGGCACAACTCACCGACGTCCGGGAGCAGTTCGCCGCCGCCGCGGTCCGGGCCGCACGCGCCGGGTTCGACCTGCTCGAACTGCACTGCGCCCACGGCTATCTGCTCTCCGGCTTCCTCTCGCCGCTCACCAACCGTCGCACCGACGCCTACGGCGGCACCCTGGAGAAGCGGCTCCGCTTCCCGCTGGAGGTCTTCGACGCCGTACGGGCCGTGTGGCCGGGGGAGCGGCCCATGACCGTGCGGATCTCCGCGACCGACTGGGCAGAGGGCGGCACGAGCGCCGAGGGGGCCGTGGAGATCGCCCGCGCCTTCGCCGCGCACGGCGCCGACGCCGTCGACGTCTCCACCGGGCAGGTGGTGGCGGACGAGCGGCCGGAGTTCGGGCGGTCGTACCAGACGCCCTTCGCGGACCGCATCCGGCACGAGGCGGGCGTCCCGGTGATCGCCGTCGGCGCGATCTCCTCCTGGGACGACGTCAACTCGCTGATCCTGGCCGGACGCACCGACCTGTGCGCGCTGGCCCGCCCCCACCTCTACGACCCGCACTGGACGCTGCACGCGGCGGCCGAGCAGGGCTACACGGGACCGGGCGCCGTCTGGCCCGCGCCGTACCGGGCGGGCAGCCGCCGTCCGCAGACCGGACGCACCGACGCCCCCAGACCCCGGCTCGCCCTGCGGGACTGACCCCGGATCAGGACGTGTAGTCCCAGGCCTCGCACATCGACCGCAGCGGCGCGGGGACGCGGTCCGCCTCCGGCAGCGGGCGGCCCCGCTGCACCGTGCCGGTGCGGATGTTGTCGCGCCAGTCGCCGAGGCCCCTGACCAGTTCGGCGTCGCTCTTCTCGCCGTAGTGCAGCATGGCCGGCGCGTAGTCGAGGCCGAGGAACGCGCACAGGCGGCGCATCTCCCGTTCGGGGGACTCGGTGATGTCCTCGTAGCGCACGGTGAAGCCCGCGGCGTCGGCCGCGCGGGCCTCCTCGACGGCCGCCAGATAGGGCAGCACGTCCCTGACGGCCTTGTCGTACGGCCGCTTGACGGGGTCGCTCTCGTGCCAGGAGCGGGCGACCGACTCGGGGTGGCGCAGCAGGAACACGAACCGGGCGTCGGGCCAGCAGTCCCTCAGGCGCCGGTACATGTAGACGTTGGCGGGGGTCTTCTCGACGACGAAGTCCTTGCCCGACCGGGCCAGTTCGCGGTGCAGGACGCGGTCCCACAGCAGGTGCTCCAGATCGCCGCGCTCCAGGCCGAGGGCGCCCATGGCCCGCTGGGAGAACCAGTTGGTGCAGGTGACCTCCATCCGGCCGAGGTGCAGCTCGTGCGGGGCGTGCAGCCGTGGGTGGGCGCCCAGCATCATGCGCAGCAGCGTCGAGCCGGAGCGGATGGACGAGATGATGAAGACCGGCCGCCGCAGCAGGCGCTCGGTCGCCAGCTCCTCGCCCGACGGACATCGGTACGGCGCCGCCGCCGGGCGCTTCGCGGGCGTCGCCGCGGGCTTCGGTGCCTGGAGACGGGGAGCTCTCCGCACCTGGAGGCCGGTGGTGGCGGTGAGGGCCCGGTTCAAGCTACGCGTGAGACTCATGGGCCGGACGCTAGGCAGCAAACCTGAGAAGAGGGTCGGAGAGGCCTGAGGGTTCCCTTATCGCGGCATGATGTGACGCGGATCTCGCCCGCGGCTCAGGCCGGATCCAGGCCCGCGAAGTCCGCGCCCGCGTCCCGGAGCCGCTCGTGCAGCGCCCGGAACACGGCCGCCGAGCGGATGCCCGGCCAGTCGGCGGGCAGCAGCCGGGCCGGCAGGCCCGGATCGGTGTAGGGGAGGTGGCGCCAGGAGTCCAGGGCCAGCAGATAGTCCCGGTACGCCTCCTCGGGCGGGGTGTCCGGACGGCGCTCCCAGTCGCGCAGCACGCCCGCGTGGCGGTCGAGGAACGCCTCGTGCGCCTTGGCGACCGAGGCCAGGTCCCACCACCGCGCCACCGCCCCGGCGGTCGGGGAGAAGCCCAGGTGCTCGCCGCGGAAGAAGTCCACATAGGCGTCCAGGCCCAGGCGCCCCAGCGTGTGCCGGGACTCCTCGTACAGCCGGGCCGGGGCGATCCACACGCCGGGGGCGGCGGTGCCGAAGCCCAGCGCGGCCAGGCGGGAACGCAGCACGTGCCGCTTCTGCCGCTCCGACTCGGGCACCGAGAACACGGCGAGCACCCAGCCCTCGTCGGCGTAGGGCGCGGTGGCGTAGATGCGACGGTCCCCGTCCTCCAGCAACTGCCGTGCACCCTCGGAGAGTTCGTACCCGGCCGCGCCCCGCGCCGTGCGGGCCGGCAGCAGCAGCCCGCGCCGCTTCAGCCGCGACACCGACGAACGCACGGAGGGCGCGTCCACCCCCACGGCGGCCAGCAGCCGGATCAGCTCGGCGACGGGCACCGGGCCCGGAGCGAAACGGCCGTACGCCCCGTAGAGCGTGACGATCAGGGACCTCGGGGTGTGGGGCGGGTGCTGGTCGGACACGTCGATCATCTTAGGTCGTGGGCATCATCCCTGGTCACCCCGGGTGTCGGGGGAGGCCAGGAGCCGGTACCGCTGGAGTTTGCCGGTCGCCGTGCGCGGCAGCGCGTCCCGGAAGTGGATCTCGCGCGGGCACTTGTACGGCGCCAGCTCGGACTTGAGATACGCGCGCAGCGCCTCGGCGTCCCGCTCCGCGCCGTCCCTCAGTACCGCGTGCGCCACCACGACCTGTCCGCGCGCCGCGTCGGGCCGGCCCACCACCGCCGCCTCCACCACGTCCGGATGCCGCAGCAGCGCGTCCTCCACCTCCGGCCCCGCGATGTTGTACCCGGCGGAGATGATCATGTCGTCGGCGCGTGCCACGTAGCGGAAGTACCCGTCGGGCTCGCGGACGTAGGTGTCCCCGGTGATGTTCCAGCCGTCGCGCACGTACTCCCGCTGCCTCGGGTCGGCGAGGTACCGGCAGCCGACCGGACCGCGCACCGCAAGCAGCCCGGGCTCCCCGTCCGGCACGGGCACGCCGTGCGCGTCCTGTACGCGCGCGTCCCACCCCGGCACCGGGACGCCCGTGGTGCCGGGCCGGGCGGCGTCGTCGGCCGCCGAGACGAAGATGTGCAGCAGTTCGGTGGCGCCGATGCCGTTGACGATGCGCAGGCCGGTGCGTTCGTGCCAGGAGTGCCAGGTGGCCGCCGGCAGGTTCTCGCCCGCCGAGACACAGCGCCGCAGACACGTCACGTCGTACGCGTCCAGGTCGTCAAGCATCGCCCGGTAGGCCGTCGGCGCGGTGAACAGCACCGACACCCGGTGCTCGGCGATCGCGGGCAACAGCTGCTTCGGGCCCGCCTGTTCGAGCAGCAGCGCGCTCGCGCCCGCCCGCATCGGGAAGACCACCAGTCCGCCGAGCCCGAAGGTGAAGCCGAGCGGCGGACTGCCCGCGAAGAGGTCGTCCGCGCGCGGCCGCAGGACGTGCCGGGAGAAGGTGTCGGCGATCGCGAGCACGTCCCGGTGGAAGTGCATGCACCCCTTGGGGCGTCCCGTGGTGCCCGAGGTGAAGGCGATCAGCGCCACGTCGTCGGCGGCGGTCGCCACGGCCGGGAACGGGGTGTCCGGTGGGGTGCCGGCCTCCGTGCGGGTCAGCAGGTCGTCGGGCGCGTCCCCGCCGTACGTCGTGATCCGCAGCCCCGGGATCTCCGCCTTCGCGAGGTCGTCGACGGCGCGGACGTCGCACAGGGCGTGCCGCACCCGGGCGATCTCGCAGATCGCGCGCAGCTCGTGCGGGCGCTGCTGCGCCAGCACGGTGACCGCCACCGCGCCCGCCTTCAGCACCGCCAGCCAGCACGCGGCCAGCCAGGGGGTGGTGGGGCCGCGCAGCAGCACCCGGTTGCCGGGGACCACGCCCAGCTCACCGGTGAGCAGGTGTGCGAGCCGGTCGACGCGGGCCCGCAGCCGCCCGTACGTCCAGCGGTCCCCGGAGGCGGTGCGGAAGACCGGGCGGTCGGCGGGCGGGCCGGCGAGCAGCTCGGCGGCGCAGTTCAGCCGGTCCGGGTAGTGCAGCTCCGGCAGGTCGAAGCGCAGCTGGGGCCACTGGTCGGGGGGCGGCAGATGCTCGCGCGCGAACGTGTCGACGTGGGCCGAGCGGCGCGGTTCCGCGGCGTGCTGATCTGCCATGGCGGTTCGCCCCCTCTGTCGTGGTGGGCTCGCGCAACGAGCGTATCGTGTTGGTGACGGCAGTCAACGGTGCGCGATAACCTCGGGTGTGGCACGGCACGGGCGCAGGGGAAGGGGCCGGCGATGACCGCATTCTCGCTCGAACCGGAACAACTCGCCTGGTGCGGGCAACTGCGCGCCCTCGCGGCGCAGCGGCTGCGGCCGCTGGCGGAGAAGGGCGAACCGGGCCACGTCAACCGCCCCCTGGTCGCGGAACTCGGCGCCCTCGGCCTGCTGCCCCGCCTGTTCACCTCCGGCGCGCTCGACCTGTGCCTGATGCGCGAGTCCCTCGCCCACGCCTGCACGGAGGCCGAGACCGCGCTCGCCCTCCAGGGTCTCGGCGCCCACCCCGTGCACGCCCACGGCACCGAGGCCCAACGCGCCCGCTGGCTGCCCCGGGTGAGTGACGGCACCGCGGTGGCCGCCTTCGCCCTCAGCGAGCCCGCGGCGGGCTCGGACGCGGCGGCCCTGACCCTGAGGGCGGAACCCGACGGCGGTGCCGGCTGGCGGCTCACCGGGGAGAAGTGCTGGATCTCCAACGCCCCCGAGGCCGACCTCTACACCGTCTTCGCCCGAACCACCCCCGGCGCCGGCGCCCGCGGCGTCACCGCGTTCCTCGTGCCGGCCGACCGCCCCGGCCTCACCGGCACGCCCCTCGACATGCTCTCGCCGCACCCCATCGGCGCCCTGGTCTTCGACGCCGTGCCCGTCTCCGCCGCCGACGTGCTCGGCGAGCCGGACCGCGGCTTCCGCGTCGCCATGGGCACCCTCAACCTGTTCCGCCCCAGCGTCGGCGCCTTCGCCGTCGGCATGGCCCAGGCGGCCCTGGACGCCACCCTCGCCCACACCGCCGCCCGCGACGCCTTCGGCGGCAAGCTCCGCGACCTCCAGGCCGTCTCCCACCAGGTCGCCGAGATGGCCCTGCGCACCGAGGCGGCCCGCCTCATGGTGTACGCGGCGGCGACGGCGTACGACGAGAACGCGCCGGACGTTCCGCGGCGCGCCGCGATGGCCAAGCTGCTCGCCACCGAGACCGCCCAGTACGTCGTCGACCGCGCCGTCCAGCTGCACGGCGCCCGCGCCCTGCAACGCGGCCACCTGCTCGAACACCTCTACCGCGAGGTCCGCGCCCCCCGCGTCTACGAGGGCGCGAGCGAGGTGCAGCGCGGCATCATCGCCAAGGAGCTGTACCGCACCCAGGACCCGACCGGGGAGGCCCGCGCATGACCGCCGAACGCGTGAACCCGCCGGACCTCTCCCCGCCCACCGGCTTCTCCCACGCCGTCGTCGCCACCGGCACCCGCGTCGTCCTCCTGGCCGGCCAGACCGCGCTGGACACCGACGGGAAGATCACCGGCGACACGCTTCCCGAGCAGTTCGAGAAGGCCCTCACCAACCTCCTCACCGCCCTGCGCGCCGCCGGCGGCACCCCCGCCGACCTGGCCCGCGTCACCGTCTACGCCACCGACGTCGCCGACTACCGCCGGCACGCCGCCCACCTCGGCCGCACCTGGCGCCGCCTCGCCGGCCGCGACTACCCGGCGATGGCGGTCGTGGGGGTCGTGCGCCTGTGGGACGAGCGGGCGCTGGTGGAGCTGGACGGGTTCGCCGTACTGCCGTAGGCCCGCGGACCCGGCCGTGGGCCCGGACCCGTCCGTGGGCCCGCAGTTCCGGACCGGCGCGGACTCGCCACCGAAGGGGTGAGGGTCACTCCCTTCGGGCCGCCCGCCCGGTACGAGTGGAATATCTCATTCCGCTTCGACCGGGAGGTCTCCCATGTCTCCACGCCCCGCCGCCCTCGCCGCGGCCGCCGGCGCCGCCCTCGTCCTGCTGGCCGCCCCCGCCGCGACCGCCGCGTCGTCCGCCCCCACCGAGACGGTGACCGTCGACTCCACCGGCCGTGTCGCCGCGGACGGCACCGTCACCCTGTCCGGCACCTACCGCTGCGCGCCCGGCACCGGACCGGTGTACGTCAGCTCCTCCATCAGCCAGGGCGACGACTCCACCGAGTACGGCGTCGGGGGCAGCCGCGCGGTGTGCGACGGCGTCCTGCACCAGTGGACCAACACCGGCAAGCCCTCGCGCGTCCTGGAGCCCGGCGCGGCCCACGTCGACGCCACTCTGGTGGAGCTGCGGCCGCTCGGCATCATCCCGCTGCCGAGCTTCCACGCCCTGAGCAAGCAGGACATCACGCTGGTCCGGGCCTGAGGGCGGGAACGGTCCGGGGGCACCGTCCGTCCGCGGCGAGCGGCGGTGCCTCCCCGCTACCGCCCGTGGTGGGCGAAGGAGGCCCACACCTCCAGCTCGTCCCGCGGGCGCCGGGCCAGGTCGCCCAGCAGGTCCTCGTACCGGGCCAGTTCGGGCGGCAGGGAGCGGTCCGGCGCCAGCATCCACAGCTGTGCCGCGCGCAGGGCGTCCCGCGGCGGCGTCCCCTGCCCGAGATGGTGGTGGAGCAGCAGCATCAGCAGGGTGGTCCGCGGATCGTCGGCGACCGCCCAGCGCGAACCGATCACCGCCGTGGCCCCCGCCCCGAGGAAGGCCGTGGCCAGGGTGAGCACCTCGTCGTGGTCGTCGACGGTCAGGTCGCTGGTGCAGTTGGCCAGCACGACCGTGCCGCCCGCCGCCTCCGGGTCCCGGTGCGCCGCGCCCGCCAGGATGTCCGCCACCGACACCTGGTGCGCCGCGTCCAGCTTCAGCACCGAGTCCGCCGGTGACGGACCGGCCTCCGCGTGGCAGTTGACGTGCAGCAGAGCGGTCGGCACAGCGCCGCGTCCCGGCAGATACGGGGTGAGCGACTCCGGTACGGGCGGCAGCGGCGCCGGTCCGGCCCCGGACCCGCCCGCGACGGCCGCCTCCCGGCCCATGCCGCCGATCACGGTGACCGCCCGGTGCCGGGAGGCGACCAGCGCCGCCTCCCGGTGCATCGTCCGCGACCCGTCGGGCGCGACGACCACGGCAACCCGGCCCTCGCCCACCCCCGCCCGCGTGCGGTCCGCGACCTCGACGAGCTGGCGGGCACTGGCGCAGGAGGACAGGACGGCACGCTCGCACGCGTACACCGGTCCCGGCCGGTCCGGTGACGGGCCGTCGGCGGGCGCTGCGGGGCAGCGGGCCGCGTGCCAGGGCACGATGCCCAACGCGCCCACCGGGGCGAGGACCAGCCGCGGCGTCCTGCCCGGCCACCACCCCTCCGCCACCGCCAGCAGCGGGGCCATCGCGGTCTCGCCCGCCCACGAGCAGAGCCCGTCCAGCGCCCGGTGCCACTCCTCCTCCAGCCGCAGCAGCGTGCGCCGGTACTTCTCGTGCATCACCCGCGGATGCCCGGGCGCCGGCCGGGCCTCCTCCCGGTTCGCGTCCTGGAACGCCCGCAGCGAGCGCGCGTAGGTGTCGAGCGGTCCCTGCCCGGGCGCCGTCAGCCCGGGCAGCGGCAGCGCGTGGACGTCGCCCGCCGAGGTGACGGCGACCGCGTGCCCCGGGGCCCGGCCCTCGCCCGGCACCAGATACACCAACGCGTCACTGTCCAGCCTCCGCAGGGCCTCGGCCACGCGGGCCGGGCCGGGCGCGGCGAGCAGCCGCTTCTCGGCGGCACCGCCCGCGAACGCCTCCAGCACCAGGCGCCGCAGCCCGTCGGGCACGGTCTCCTCCCGGTCGCCGGCCGCCGCCTCCCAGCGCTCGGCGAGCCGGGGGTGACCGGCGTCGCGCAGCAGCTCGGGGACCGTGACGGCCACCGTCGCCGCGTTCAGCACCAGGCCGCGGCCCAGCTCGAGCGCCTCGAAGGCGGTGCCGGGCAGCCCGTCGGCGAGGCTCCAGCGCACCAGCCGCAGCATGTCGGCCGCCACGGCACGAGCCGCCTCCAGGCCGTGCCCCGCGCCCGACTGCAGCAGGACCGACCGGCCGTGCGCCGACAGCGCGGACCGGGCGGTCTCCCGCGAGGCGCGCCGGTGCTCCCGGTCGTCCGGTCCGTGCACCCGGTGGGCCAGCGCCAGCGCCCGGATCAGCGCGACGGTGAACGGATCGCCCGGTGTCGTGTTCAGCACCAGCCGCGCCTCCCGCAGCGCCGCCACCGCGTCCCGCAGGTCGTCCGCACGGGCGGTCCGCCGGTGCCGGGTCAGCAGCAGCACACCCAGCCCGTACAGGCAGCGGCCGCGGGAGCCGTGGTACTCGTGCGTGCTCCCCTCGGCCGACCGGCGCAGCAGCGCCACGGCCTCGTCGAGCAGGCGTAGCCGTCCGGCGTCCGGGCCGTCACCGCCCCAGGAGTCGTCCGGGCCGTCACCGTCCCACGCGTCCGGTCCGCACAGTCCCGCGGCGGCCCGCAGCAGGACCGCAGGCCGGTGCGGGCTGTCCGCCGGGCAGTCCGCGGCGATGCGCAGCAGCTCGTCGACGGCCGCCCGCTCCGCGTCGGGGTCCCGCACGGCGCGTGCCCCTCGCAGGGCGTGCCACGCCAGCTCCGTCCGGACGGCGGGCAGCCGCGGGTGGCCGGGCGGCAGCTCGCGGAGCGCCGTGCCGAGGTTCTCGAGGGCGCCGGCAGCGGTGGCCTCCGCGTCCCGGCGGCGCGCCCCGGCCAGCAGCAGCCGCGCGGTCCCCAGCCCGGCGAGCAGCTCCGCCCGGAACGGCGCCCACGGCCCGTCGCCGAGCGGACGGAACACCCGCGCCGGGACCCGCGGATCACCGGCCGCGGCCAACAGCACGGCCAGGGGCGGCCGGACGGTGCGCTCGGAGGCGCGGGGCAGCAGCGCCTCGTACACCTGGACCGCGGCGTCGAGATCGCCGCGGTCGCCCAGCAGGAGGTGCCGGTCCAGGAGCAGCCGCGCGAGGAACTCGGCGCACCGGTCCGCGAGGGCGGAGCGCTCCGCGACGTCCGAAGGCCCCCCGTCCTGCGGCGCGGCCGGGGCGTCCAGGGCCGTACGGGCCTGCCGGACCAGGGTGACGGCGGTGGCCAGGTCGTGCTCGTCGCGTTCCCGCAGCCACCGGTGGTGGTGCAGCAGGGCGCTCGCGGCGGCTCGCACCGGGCCGGGGCTCTCGGACGCGCCGTCCAGGAGCTCGGCGACCCGCCCGGCAGGCAGGGCGAACGGGTCGGGGGAGCCGTCCCCGAGGAGGACGGCCGCCGCGAGGTCAAGCGCGGGCGGAGCCTCGACGGCCCATTCCCCGGCAGGTCCCGCGGGGGCACGCGACGAGTCCTCGCTCCGCGTGGTCTCCGTCCACGTCCACGCAGACCCCTTGCCGGTGGCACCGACGCGCGCCGAACCGGCGTGAGCGGTGCCGGGCCGGTCGTGCCCCGCCCTCCCGGTGTCCTTGCCCGTGAGACCGTCGAACAGCGTCCGGATCAGCTCCCGGGCGTCGCCCGCCGCGTCCTCCAGCAAGGCGCTGCTCAACGGGCCGCGCATAGGCGACCCGTACGGCAGCAGGCCGAGCGCCTCCCGCAGGTCCCGTCCGGTCGCCGCCCGCTCCCCCCGGCCGACCGGCCCCGCCTGCGCGGCACGCAGCCCGAGGACGCCCGCGAAGGCCAGCATCACCGCCCGCAGCCCCCGGGCCTCCGGCTCGACCCGGACGGCGGCCTCGCGCAGCCGGCGCGCCCAGTTCAGGGACTCGGCCGCGGGCGGCAGTTCGCCGGGGGACCGCAGGACGTCCACCGTCATGGCGACCAGCACGTACACCGGCTCCTTCTCCAGGGTCTCGGCGTCCAGCATCGACGCCAGCAGCTGGAGATCGTCCTCGACCTGGGCGAAGCCGCTCACGTCCGGGATGCCGGGCAGCCCGGGTTCGTCGCGCGCCCGGGCGAACGGCTCGGTGTACCAGACCTGGTACATCAGACAGCCGAGGAACGCCCCGTGCAGATCGTCGTCGCGCAACGCGCTGTGCGCGGGCAGCCGTTCCATGGCGACCCGCAGATACCGCAGCGCCTCCCGCAGCAGCGGGCGCCGCACCTCGGGCAGCCCGCAGGCGAAGTCCACCATGAGTGCCGTGCCCAGCAGGACACAGGCGCCCAGCCGCAGTTCGTCGTCGTGCGGATAGAGACCGGCGCCGGTCCGCAGCAGACCGGCCGCCTCCCGCAGGTCGGCCACCGCCCTCGGTGCGATGCGCTCGACGGCCAGCGCGGGGTCGGTCCGGCCGGTGGAGACGGCGACGTTGCTCAACGCGTAGGCGTGGGGCCGGGCCCGGTCGACCGCCCGTTCGGTGAGGGTGATCCCCGCCTTGAGGACCATCTCGGCCCGGTCCGTGTCGTCCGGGCCGATCACGGCCGTCAGCTGCCGGACGCGGGCGACGAGCCGGTCGATGCCGTCGTCGTCGAGCACCCGGTCGGACAGGTCCAGCCACCGCAGATTGACGATCGCGGTCAGGCAGGCGAGGAACTCCTCGTCCGGCGACCCCGGTTCCGTGCCGGCCGCGGCTCCCGGGTCCGCGGCGGAGCCCCAGCGCCCCGACAGCATCTCCTCCAGCAGGGCGACCGCCTCGGCCCGGTCGTCGGCCGGGGCGGGTTCCCCCGGACGCCGCGCGGCACGGTTCTCCTCGGACCGCTGGGCGAGCGCGAGGCCCAGCCGTCGTCGCGTGTCGAGCGCGGCCTCCGGGCCCAGCGCGGGATGGGCGAGCGTCCCGCGGAACCACGCGACTGCGGTGGACAGGGCGGGCGCCGAGGAGGAGTGGCAGAGCAGGAAGTCGCAGATGTCGCAGCCGAGTTCCGCCGCGTCGGCGCCGTCGGGACCCTCGTCGGAGAGGTGCGGGCGCAGCAGGTCCAGCAGACCGGCGACCTCGGACACGAGGCCGTCCGGATCCGGGCCGGTGCCGTCGTCGACCCGGTCGCTCAGCTCCAGGTACGACAGCAGGGCGAGGTCGAAGGCCACGGCCGGCTCCAGCGCGGGGTCGAGGTCGCCCCCGGCCAGCGCCGTGCGCAGCAGGCCGACGGCGGCCCGGCGGTCCGCCAACCGCTCGGGGGTGTCGTGCTCCGGCCCCCGGCAGCGGTCGGACAGCACCAGGCCCAGGACGGCCCGGCAGCGGGTGGGATCGGGCACCAGCCCGCTGTCCGGCCCCTCCAGCGCGGAGTGGAGGAGCCCGACGACCCGGTCGGCGTCGGCCGCCCGCGCGGCGCCGGGCCCGCTCTGGTTCCAGCGGGCCGCGAGGTCGAAGGCCAGATCGCAGACGATGTCGGCGAGTTCGGCCCTCAGCGCCTCACCGGGTGACCCCGGCCCGGCGTCGGCGCCGACCGGGTCCGCGGCCTCGGCGGCGGTCAGGACGCGCAGCGCGTCGAGCCGGTCGATCACGGTGTCGAGGCTCTTCGGCGTCCGCTCGTACGCGTACCGCAGCCGCGCCGCCCAGACGGTGAACTCGAGCAGCGACCGCCGCTCCCCGTCGTCCACCGGCGCCGCGAGCAGGGCGGCCAGCCGGCGCTCCGCCTCGTCCAGCTCCGCCGGGACCGGGCCGGGCGACTCCCCGGCCTCCGTCAGGGCCTCCTCGGCCCGCTCCAGGAGCTCCGCGCAGCCCAGCGCCTCGGCTTCGCGGCGGCTCGTTCCGAGGATCTCTCCGGCGTCGTTCAGCGCTGGGAGAAATTCCTGGGAACGATCTTTGAAACCCTTGTCATCTGCGCGCACGAAAGCCCCCTGACCGTGTCGCGGAAAAACGGCCGGGCCGAACTTCTCGTTCCCGTACCGGAATTGCCGAAGCGGATCGTCACTCGCTAGCGTACGCTCGCATCCGGATCGCGGGAGGGGCGTATGGAAGAGTACGAACGACAACTCATCGCGGAACTGGTGGCGGAACCGGAAACCGTACGAGAAAGGCTCCGTCCGGAAGACCGGGAGAAACTCGACGTCCTGCTCGGCCTGCTCGCCGAAGGCGGCGACGAACACCGGGCCATGGGGATCACCCAGCTCGTCGCCGACCACCTGCGCCGCGCCCTGCCCGACGAGGGGCACTCGGCGGCCGGCCGCCGCTACGCCGCCGCGGACCGGCCCCCGCACGAGACGCTGCTGGCCCACTTCTCCCTCGCCGGTGCCGACGCGGTCCCGGACCAGGAGGCGGGCACCCTCCGCTCGGCCCGCGACCGCATCCTGGAGGAGCCCGCGCTCACCGCCGACGACCTGCGGGACGTCTTCGGCGTCGACCCCGCCGAACCCGAACTGATCAGGCTCCGCCCGGGCGAGGGCCCGGAGGTGCTGCCCGCCTTCCAGTTCGACGGCGAAGGGCGCCCGCGCCCGCTGGTGCTCACGGTCAACGGCCTCCTCGGCGCGGCCGGCGACCCCTGGGGCGTGGCCGACTGGTGGCTCGGCCCCAACCTGTGGCTGGACGCCGTACCGGCCACGCTGCTCGGCGCCGGCCTGGACGATCAACTACTGGCCGCGGCACGCGCGGTGGGGGAGGACGACTGACATGGCTCGTGGCGCGAGACTGCCGGAGAAGGGCACGGCGAGGGCACGTCCGGTCGTCTGGCGGGCGGGCAAGGAGCTGTACCGGGTGCACTCGCACGGCCGTGCCGCCGACTGCTTCAACGTGACGAAGCAGGACCACCACTTCGGCGGCGGCCGCTTCGACAGCACCGCCAACGACACCTACTCCTACCTCTACGCGGCCCCCAGGGAGGTCACCGCGCTGGTCGAACGGCTGGTGCGCGGGCTGCGCTTCGACGCCCTGGGCAGCCCGCGGTTCCTGCCCCACGAAGAGGTGGCCGGCAAGCGGCTGTCCCGGATCACGCTCGCCAGGGATGTCACGCTCGTGTCCCTGCGCAGCATCACCGACCTCAACGCGGTGCAACAGAGCGACGGCTGGCTGGTCCGCTCCGACGCCACGGAGTACGCCTTCACCCGCCGCTGGGGGCACTGGCTGCGGGCCGAGGCGGACTGGGCGGACGGCTTCGTCTGGCGCTCCCGGCTGGACGAGCCGAACGAGTCCCTGGTGCTGTTCGGCGCCGGCGAGGACACCGACCTGGTCGAGGCGACCGAGGAGCCCCCGCTGCTCCTGGACACCCCCGACGGCCTGCGCCGGCTGCGCCGCATGCTGAAGAAATACCGCGTGGAGATCGGCCCGTCGGGACCCGAGAACTCCTGGTCCTGACAATGCCCGGGACTGGTCGTTTCCCGGTCATTGTCGGGTCGCTGTCGGGTCGTTCTCGGGTCGCTTCGAGGTAATCATCGAAACGGCTCACGGGGCGACGCGGCGTATTCCCGCAATGTGCGTCCCGTCCTGCCCGCGGAATGCGGAAGCGCTATTTCCTTTCTGCCCTGTCGGACAGCGCGCGGTAGAGGAGGGGCAGCAGGCGGTCCCAGTGGAGCCGGAGCGCGGCGGGGTCGAAGGCGTCGGTGTCGGACATGGTGAAGCCGTGGACGGTGCCGGGGTAGATCTCGGAGGTGTGGTCGACCTTCGCGGCGTCCAGGGCCCGGTTGAGCTCGCGCAGGGCGTCCGGTGTCAGATCGCTCTCGGCGTGGCCGAAGTGGACCCGGGTGGTGATCCCGGCGAGAGCGCCGGCCCCGTCCGCGCCCACGGGTGCGTGGAACGCGGCGAGCGCGGCCACCCGGTCGGGATGCGCCGCGGCGGTGCGCGTCGCCAGGAGGCCGCCGATGCAGTAGCCGGTCACCCCGACGGGACCGGCGCCGACGGCGGACCGGGCGGTGAGGAACCCGAGGTAGGCGTCGGCGTCCCGCAGGGTCCGGTCGATGGTGTGTGCCTCGATCAGGGGCATCAGCCGGGCGAAGACGGCGGGCCGGGCCTCCTCCCCGATGTACTCGGGAAGCTCGATCACCGGCGCCGGGCCGTGCCGGTAGAAGACGTTGGGGACGAGTACGTAGTACCCGTGTCCGGCGAGTTCGCGGGCCATCCGCCGCAGCACGGGCCGGATCCCGAAACCGTCCGGGTACATCAGCACCCCCGGGTGCCGCCCGCCGCCGTCGGGGAAGGCGGCGAAGGCGTCGGCCTGTCCGTCCGGGGTGGGAATTCTCAGGGTCTTGTTCTTGGTGGGCATGGGTTCTCCTGTCGTCGTCGAGGTGTCGAGCACGTGATCGACGCGACGGAGGCGGAGCCCTCCCGGCGCTCAGCGGAGCACCGGGTCACCGATCCGTGTGTGGCGCGAGGCCGTCCCGGTAGTCATGTCCGCACCATAGCCCACCGTCAGACGTCGCCGGCCGGGCCGGCGCCCCCGGTGTCCGGCGGGCCCAGCCGCGCCAGTGCGGCCGTCGTCAGCGCCGTCGTCGTGGACGGCAGTGCGAGGGGCAGGTGCGGGGCGAACTCGGCGGAGTGGTTCGGCGGGAGCGACGCGAGGCGTTCGGCCGTGGTCGCGCCGCTCGTGGCGGCCCACTGGCGGGGGCCCACCACCCCGGCCATCCAGTAGTCCAGCGGGACGTTCCCGCAGCCGTGGACGTCGTGCCCGGCCGCCCCGTAGAGGCCGAAGTCCTCGGTCGCCAACGACGGCGCCCACGGCATGACCCGTTCGGGGCCCAGCACCTTGCGGTGTGCGGTCCGGGTCACCGAGGACGCCTCCTGGTCGGGCAGGAGGACGGGGGACCGGGAGACGACGGCGATGTCCGGTTCGCGCGGGCAGCCGGAGGCGGCCGACTCGGCCCGTACGACGCGTTCCACGGCGGCCACGACACGGTCCAGGGACGCCGGGGACAGGGCGCGCACGGTGAGGCCGAGCGCCGCCGTGTCCGGTACGACGCCGCTGTGGGTGCCGGCGTGGATCCGGCCGACGGTCACCGTCGTCTGCTCCGCGGGCGCGCTCTCGCGGGAGACGACGCCCTGGAGGCGCAGCACCACCGCGGCGGCGGCGAGGACGGGGTCAACGGTCAGGTGCGGCGCGCCCGCGTGCCCGCCCCGGCCGTGCAGGGTGACGTCGAGCTGGACGCTGCCGGCCAGCACGGGCTGCCCGTACCCGTGGGCGACCATGCCGCCCAGGAGCGGGGCGGTGTGCTGGGCGAGCACGACGTCGGGGCGGCCGAAGCGTTCGTACAGGCCGTCCTCCAGCATGGCCCGCGCCCCGGTCAGCGTCTCCTCGGCGGGCTGGCCGACGGCCACCACCGTGCCCCGCCAGTGCGGCCGCGCGCGGGCCAGCAGGGTCGCGGCGCCGAGCAGCGCGGCGGTGTGCAGGTCGTGGCCGCAGGCGTGCGTGAACGGGCCGTCGGCGGCGTAGGGCAGACCGGTGCGTTCCCGCAGCGGCAGGGCGTCGAGTTCGGCGCGCAGGTAGACCCGCGGTCCGGTGCCGTGGGTGAGGACGCCGACCACTCCGTGTCCGCCGACGCCCCGCGTCACCGCGTACCCCTCGGCCGTCAGCGCATCGGCGAGGCGGGCCGCGGTGCGCGCCTCCTCGCCGGACGGCTCCGGGTGCCGGTGCAGGTCCATCGCGAAGACGGTCAGCGGGCGTACCAGTGCGTCGAGTCGGCGGAGAACGGGTGCGTACCGGTCGGAGGGGGCTGTCGCCGCTGTGCTCACCCGTCCATGGTCCCCCGGCGTTGTCGCCCGTGGGCCGTAAAGGGGCGGTAACAGGGGGGGAGGGTCCCGAAACAGG
>NZ_JBEZVJ010000012.1:22940-190741 GCF_040636935.1 Streptomyces sp. NPDC032940
GCCTCGCGCACGCCGCCCGGCTCAAGGGGGACGACGTGGTCGCCCTCGCCATGGTCGGCGACGGCGGCACCAGTGCCCTGACAGCGGACGGGCGCGTGATGCGTCAGTGGGGACCGGTCCAATGAAGAGGTCGCTCACCCCGGGAGCAGCCCGGTGTGTACCCCACCTCAGGAGTGACCATGGCTGACAAGTCGACGCTCGCCGCCCTCGCCGACGAGATCCTGGAGCTCGAGTCGGAGACCTTCGAGATCTCGGACTACTCGGACGCCAGCGAGGTCGTGCTCGCCGGTTCCACGAGCTGCTCGTCCACCTCCACCTGCTCCTCCACCACCAGCACCACCTCCTGCAGCGCCTGACCGCCCCGGGCCCTGCACGCACCGGTGTCCGGTCCGTCCGGCACCGCAACGGCCGGGCACCGACCGCCCTCCCCTCCGGGAGCGGCGGACGGTGCCCGGCCGTCGCCGTGCGCGGGCAGCCGTGCCCGGTCAGGGGAACGGGTGCGGCACCCGCCGGATCTCCTCCTCCCCGAGGTCGGTGTCGCGCAGGCCGCCACGGCGGGCCGCGGTGCGCAGCCGGGGCATGCCGAGGGCCCGCTGGCGCGACCAGCCGAAGTCGATCGGCAGCAGTCCCGGAGCCAGCACGCACACCGTCCGCAGCCCCATCCGCAGTTGTTCCGGCGTCGTCTGGTCCACGACGACCACATCGAGCCCGGCCTTCGCCAACTCGTCGCGGCACAGCGCCACATCGTCCGCCAGATCGCCCGTGCGCGGCCGTCCGGACGCCTCCCAGGACGCGTACACCTCCGCCATCGGACGGACGGCCCGCGGCTCGCGGTACGGGGCCGCGTACGGCGCCATGGCCGGCAGGCCGTACAGCTGGGCGTGGTCCTTCAGGTGCAGGACCTTGGCGAAGTCCGCCGCCATCGCCTCCAGTTCGGCCCGCCGCTCCCCGACCTGGCCCGGCAGGTGCGGGATGTAGGTCAGCACCTCCGACAGCGCGCCCTCGAGTGCCGCCGCCGGGTCGAGGGAGGCGCCCGCGCCGAACGAGTACAGGCCGTCCCCGCCGTCGCGCCGCACCGCGAGCCCGGTCACCACCGGCACGGCGAGGTCGACGCGGTTGTCGAAGGCGCGCACGTCGTAACCCTGCAGCGCGGCCCGGTCGATCATGGCGCGGACCGTCGGGTCGGCGACCGATGACAGGTCGATCTCGGTGAGCGGGGTCCCGCCGTACCAGGCGAGCAGGAACGCGTCCCGCTCGATCAGCTCCAGCACCCCGCCGAGCACCGCCTCCTCCAGGCAACTGCCGATCGCACAGCCGTTGGAGCACTCGAAGACGAAGTTGTCCGCCGCCAGACCCGCGCTGTAGTGCACCAGCCGGGCGGGCACGAGCAGCGGGCGCCGGTCGCGCAGCGAGTAGCCCCACACCCAGGGGATGGGCCGGTCGGGGTCGAAGGGGGCCACCAGCGGATCGTCCCGGTAGGTCTCGGGGGCGTAGAAGCCGCAGTCGGCCGGGTCGAGCGCGTCCTCGCCGAGCGCCCGGTACGACGCGGTCAACAGCCGCGTGCCGCGCCGCCGGTGGGTTCCGGCGTACCGCTCCAGGCCCTCCAGGAAGGCCAGGTCGCGGCTGGCGGCGAACCCGTTGGCCTGCCCGCTCCAGGTCACGTCGGTCAGGCCCGCGTAGCCGCGCATGAACACGCTGCCGGCGACCGGCGCGGTGGTCGGCGAGGTCACATCGAGCCAGGTCCCGGCGCCCAGCAGCCCGGTCACCGGGTTCGCCAGTGCCGCCGGGGCCAGCGGGTGGGACGAGGCCGGCCGCAGCCGGTAGGCGTCCTCGGCCGGTTTCGGCCGGCTCACCGGGGCGAGCTCGGCCGCCTCGCGGCCGTCCGTGCCGCAGGGGCCGCAGTGCGGGCACAGCGGGTCCGCGTACAGCGGGAACGTCCGTACCGCCAGCGTCGCCGCGTCCAGACGGGTCACCTGCGACAGCGCCCGGTCGGCGGGGGTCGCTCCGGGCGGCACCGGTGGCAGCGGGCCGGTGACCGCCTCGCACAGCGCGCGCACCGCGTCCACGACGAAGGCCGGCTGCGGGGGCCACTGCGGGGCGGGGCTCCACGGCGAGCCCGTCTCCAGGGCGTCCCGCTCGGTGCGCGAACGCAGCCGCTGCCAGCGCAGGGCCAGGCACGTCCCGCAGGCGCGGGCCCCGGCATCGCCGCCCCACGGTCCCACCAGCACCTCGCGGGAGGTGAGGTGCACCAGGGCGGCGGGCCGCACCGCCGCGTACGGGTCGTCGCGCACGTCCCGCGCGCCGAGCGGCACCACCTCGGGGGCCGCTCCCGGCGCGCACCGTCCGGCCAGCGCCGACCGCAGCCGCCGCCGGGCCTCCTCCAGAGGTACGCCCTCGCGCACCGCGGTCGCCGTCATGTGCGGTTGCTCCAGCGGAAGGTCTTCAGGCCCACGGCCGCGAAGACGACGGTGAACCCGACGAGCGCCGCGCAGCCGACGGCGATGTCGCCGAGGCCGCCGGTGCCGGTCAGGGACGCGGCGACCGCGTCGTTGAAGTAGCGCAGCGGCAGCACCCGGGACAGGGCCTGGAGCCAGGACGGCATCATGTCCAGCGGCAGGAACGAGCCCGACAGGAACGCCATCGGCACCATCAGGAAGTTCGCGATGGCGGCGACCGCCTCGGGCGTGTCCGCGCACGAGCCGATGATCACGCCGATGGACAGGAACGCGGTGATGCCGAGCAGCAGCACCGGCAGCGCCAGCGGCCACCGCGAGGCCGGCTCCAGGCCGAACGCCGGCAGCAGCGCCACGGCGACGAACACCGCGGCCTGGACCACACCCACGGCGAGCGCCAGCACATAGCGGGAGGCCAGGACGGTGGGCAGGCTGGTCGGCGTCATCCGGATCAGGCGCAGCAGGTCGTCGCGGCGCCACTGCATCAGGGTGAACGCGATGCCGAACACCGCCGCGTTGCCCACACCCCACGACATCACACCGGGCGCGATGTACGCGATGTAGGGCCGGCCGGTCTCCTCGACCTCCTGGCCGCTGAAGATCAGCCCGAACACCACCAGGAAGATCAGGGGGAAGGCGAAGGTGAAGAAGAGGGTGGCCCCGTCCCGGACCTGGGCCCGGTAGCCGGCGCCCGTCAGTGCCCCGTACGCGCTCATGCCTGCTGCTCCGTGTGGTCGGCGGTGTCGGTGGGCGGGTGTGCGGCGTCGGCGGTGAGCCGGAGGTAGACGTCCTCCAGCGTGGCGGTGCGGGTCTGCACGCCGTCGAGGCCGCCGCGGGCGTCCAGCCGGGACAGCACCTTCCCGGACGCCCGGGTCTCGAGGACGAGGCTGCCGCCGCGCAGCAGGGCGCGGTCCACGTCAGGGATGGCCCCGGCCTCCTCGACGGTCATCCGCTCCGGCGGCAGCAGCACCGAGGTCGCCGCCCCGGCCGCCTCGACCAGTCCGCGGGGGGAGTCCAGCGCGGCGATCCGGCCCTGCACCAGGATCGCCACCCGGTCGCAGAGGTTCTCGGCCTCGTCGAGGTGGTGCGTGGTGTACACGATGGTGCGGCCCGCCTCCTTCAGGCCGCGCAGGACCTCCCACAGGTCGCGGCGGGCCTGCGGATCGAGAGCGGCGGTCGGCTCGTCCAGGAAGACCAGCTCGGGATCGTGGACCAGCGCGGAGGCGATGGCGAGGCGCTGCCGCTGCCCGCCGGACAGGCTCTCCACCCGCTTGTCCCGGTGCTCGGCCAGCCCCACCGCCGCGAGCGTCCGCTCGACCGCCGCCCGGTCCGCCCGGTACAGGGCGGCGACCGTCGCGAGGTGCTCGTACGTCGTCTGGCGGACGAAGAAGGCCGACGACTGGGTCTGCACACCGAGCCGCGGCAGCAGCGCGACATTGCGCGGCCAGGGGGACTCGCCCAGGACGCGGACGGTGCCGGAGTCGGCCTGCCGCAGCCCCTCCATGATCTCCACCAGGGTCGTCTTGCCCGCGCCGTTGGGGCCGAGCAGTCCGAAGAACTCGCCCCGCGCGATCCGCAGCGACACCCCGTCCAGGGCCTGCTGCGTCCCGTAGCGCTTGCTCACCTCCCCGGCCTGGATGGCGGCGGCCCGCGCCGCGCGGTCGCCGGGGTCGGCCGGCATGGTTTCCGTGTCCGTCATCAACAGCTCCTGGGAACAGGGCCCGTCAGAGGGCGAGCGATACGACCGCGGCCGTGATCAGCGCGGCCGCGATCAGGCAGACCAGAACGGACGAGCCGATCCCGTATGCCAGGTACACCACCCGCGCACGGGGCGGGTAGACGGCTGCGGCCTGCCGGTCACGCATCCGCAGTCGCAGGTAACGCCCGCTGTCCGGCGCGAGGTCGGACGCTCCGACCAGGTGGGACAGCATGGTGTAGCCGTCCAGCGGGGGCAGGGGCACCAGGTTGACGAGCGCCTGGGCACTGCCCAGCACCAGCAGCCCCGACAGCACCCGGCGGGTGGGGTCACCGGTCTCCAGCAGGGCCCACCACACCGCGAACGGCAGCAGGAACAGCAGGTTCGCCAGGGCTCCCGCGACGGCGACCGTCAGCTGGTGCCGACGGCGCCCGAGAAAGCGGTAGTTGCCGACCCGGCAGTACATGATCACCATCGGCAGCCGCCAGCGCAGGCCGATCTCGCTGACCGTGCCGCCGACGTGCCGGGCCGCGATGCCGTGCGCCAGCTCGTGGCCGGCGGTGCTCAGCCACAGCAGCGTGCACACGGCGAGCAGCGCCACCGGCTGGTGGAACAGCCACCAGGTGTCCCGCAGGACCGTGCCGGCCCCGGCGGCGAGGACGGCCTCCATCGCCAGGCACAGCCCGAGCAGGGGGAGGAGCACGGCCCGGCGCAGCAACGGCCGCAGCGCCCGGTGCAGCCGCCCGGTCGTGGCGTCGGCGTCGGCGACCAGGCGCAGGGTGCCCTGGTACAGGCCGCCGCTGCGGGGCGGGGCGGGAGCCGCGGGGGCCGGTTCGCGGGCGGGGGCGCCGGCCAGCAGCCGCCGGGTGCCGAGCAGCCCCAGCAACTGCCGCCAGTTGCCCTCGCCCAGCCTCCGCCCGAACGCCGCCGCGTACTCCCCGCCGATCTCCTCCAGGCTCCGCCGTCCGTCCAGCCGGGAGATGAGGAAGTACTCCTTCGCGCCGACCTCGAAGACGGAACCGTCCACCGGGTCCCTGATCAGGTGCACCGTGGCCGGGCCGCGCAGCAGCGGGCCGCCGAAGACGACGCCGGGCCGCAGCCGGGGACGGTGGGCGAGCATCCCGGCGTGTTCGGCGCTCACGAGACGGCCTCCGCCGCGGCTCCGGTGCCCGAGCGCAGCACCCGGCCCAGGATGTGCGACAGATACGCCTCGTCGCGGATCGTCACATGCAGCCGGTTGTTGGTCATGTGCATGTACGGGGAGAGGAGCAGGGGGAGTGCCACGGCCGGGTCGGTGACCCGCTCGTCGCGGGTTCCGTCCCAGGACCGGAAGACCAGCTCGCCCGCCTCGGCGAGGGCGACGGCCCGGCTCCGCAGCTCCCGGCAGTGCGCCGCCCAGCCGCGCAGCAGCGCCGGCAGCCGCTCCGGCCGGTCTGTGGCGAGGGCCTCGCGGATCTCGTGGAAGCGGCGGCCGAGCCGCGGCGCCATCTCCGCGTAGTTGCGGTCGTACTCCGTCGAGCCGATGAAGCCGGTGCCGGGGAACGCCCGGTGCCAGAACTCGTAGTACCGCTCGAGATAGGCGGCGAGTTCTTCGTCGTCGGGCAGGAAGCAGGCCGCCATCACCATCATCAGCTGCGCCGACGTCCCCAGGAGCACGGTCCGCAGGTGCAGGTTCATGCGGCCCAGCGCGTCGATCACGAGATCGCTGGAGTGCGCGAAGTGCCACTCGGCCAGGGCGACGCCCGCCGGGCCGCCGTACTTGCCGTACTCGGGCTCGTACGGCTCGTAGGAGCGGGAGTTGTTGGGCCGCAGTCGCATCCGGCCGTCCGCGCCCATGAAGTCCCCGCGGTCGCCCTCCGGGAACTCGATCTCGAACAGCGCGTTGTAGAACTCGTTGAGGAATCCGGAGTCGACCTCGTACAGGGCGGGCCGGGCACGCAGGAAGGCGTCGACGGCCTCCTCGGCGCGGCGGCGCACCTCGGCCGTCGCCTCCTCGGAGGAGGGCCGCAGCCGCAGCCGCACGTGAGGGCCCTCCAGCCAGTAGTTGATGAAGAAGTGACCGGCGAGCAGCCCGTCCTCCTTCAGCCCCGCGATCAGCGGGCCGACACAGTTGACCAGCAGCGGCTGCGGGTTGGCGGCGTAGAAGACGTGCATCGCCTGCCACGCGCCGGGGGAGGGGGTCAGCTCGGACACGGGGTGTTCTCCTCGGTGCGGTGGGAGGTGGTGAAGGTCTCCACGGACAGCTCGGCGACATGGCTGCCGCGCTCGGACACGACGTGCAGACCGTCCTCCGCGGGCAGCATCTCCCGCAGCTCGACCCGGTCGTCGGGGGACTTGACCAGCGCTTCTAAGGCGGTCAGCGACAGGGGGCTGTCGAAGTCGACGTACTGCGGCTTGGCGCCCGCGCCGCCCCTCGGACCGCTGGAGACGGTGGCGAAGACCCGGGCCGGCAGGCCGTGTTCGCGTCGCCACCGCCGCCAGGCCAGGAACGCCTCCGCCTCCCCGGTGCCGGGCGGAGCCAGCGGGAGCGAGGCGGCGGTCGTCGCCCAACTGCGCCGCGCGAGCACGAGGCTGCCGTGCCGGACGCGGGGCCTGCGGGTGACGCCCCGGTGCGCCGGGCCGTGCGGCACCCCGGCCCACACGTCCAGCGGCGCCATGGACGTCGGCGACAGCAGCAGCAGCGTCCGCGGAATCTCCGGCAGCGCGAGCGGCACCAGATAGCCCAGGTAGACGGGGATCACCTCACAGCCCAGGCGCGCGGACCGCAGCACCAGCCGGTCCTCGGACTCGTCGTGCTCCAGCCGCAGGTCCGCCAGGTGGATGCGGCGGTCCTCGGGCACGCTGCTCGACTCGCCGGGACACACGATCTGGTGGTCGGTGAGGCGCCCGTGCAGGTTCAGGTTGCTGGTGACGGGGCCGCCGGTCAGCTCGGCGAGGACCGCGCCCGGCGGGGTGAGCCGCACGGCCTGCTCCCGCAACTCCGCGCTGATGCCGGGCCCGTCGTCCCAGACGTGCGTGAAACGGCTGAACGGGAACGACAGCCCGCCGTAGGAGCGGTTGAGCACCAGCAGCGGTTCACCGTCCTCGGAGGCCACCTGGAGATGGTGGCTCTGCGGGGTGAACGGCAGGCTCGCGCCGTCCAGTTCGGCCGCGACCTCGGCGAGGTGCCCGTCCTCCAGGACGATGTCGCCGGCGCCGGAGTGCTCCGCCCACAGGGCGCGCATCCGGCCGACGAACGCCCGCCGCCCCCGGTCCAGCGCCCTGATCCCCTCCAGGCCCAGCCAGTTCTCCTCCGGGACGTACTCGCCCCGCTCGTCGAAGGGGACGCGCTTGGCGGTGAAGGAGAGGTACTGGTCGAAGAAGTCCTCGTGGAAGTCGTGCACGAGCCCGAGCAGGTCGTCGCACCGCCCGCCCCGGCCGTGGCGGGCCAGGAAGAACCCCTTGAACGTCAGCCGCTGCGGCAGCGTGAGGTCGAACGCGGGCAGGACCCGCTCCACCGACCGCAGCGCCCCGCCGTCGGCGCCGGTCCAGGCACCCAGCCCGCACGTCACGTCGTCGCCCGCGTCGGCGTCCTCGTACAGCAGCGTCTGCGGCAGCGCGGCCTCCTGCGCGCCGAGCAGGCGTTGCGCGTCGCCCAGACAGGCGCGCAGCCGGCGCAGCGACTGCGCCCGCCCTTCCGTGTCCGCGTCCGGGAACGCGTCGAGCAGTGCCACCGCCGTGTCGAGCGCCCCGGCGAGTCCGTCCGCCCACGGACGCTCCAGGTCCCGCAGGGCCCGCTGGAAGGAGCGCAGCGGGTCCGCGGCGTGCACGTCGGTGTCCAGGCACGGCACGCGGATCATGCCGAGCTGGAGCAGCGCCGACACGTACGACTCGCCGAGCCCGGCGTCCGCGTCGTACTCGGCGCACAGCCAGTCGACGAGCTCCCGGTAGCGCGGCTCCCGCTCGCCGAGCAGCGTGATCAGCCGGTCCAGGGTGCCGCTGCGGCGCAGGAAGAAAAGCCGGTCCTTGACCGCGTCGAAGGTCACCGCCGCGTCGTCGTCGCCGGTGGTGACCCAGCGCCGCACGTACCGCACCCGCTGCTCGTCGCCGGCCCAGCCGGAGGCGAGCCGCACCGGCAGGTCGGCGCGGAGCTCGGGTGCGGCGAGGATCTGCTCCGCGAACCGGGCCAGCACCACGACGTTCAGCCGCACCCGGCCCCGCCAGGTGCCGCGGATCCGCACGGACGGGTCGTCGCCGTCGGTGAAGCTGCCGAGGGCGACGCCGGTGAAGGTGCTGAAGGGGCTGGTCTTGCAGGCCGTCCGGTACAGGTACGACAGGACGGAGCGCTCGACCTTCCGCAGCCTCTTGTCCGGTCGCTCGTCCGCGCCGAGCCGCACATACGGTCCGAGCCGGCCCTCCAGCGTAGGCGAGGCGAGCAACAGCCCGTGCCGCAGCCGCTCCTCGTCCAGCAGCGTGCGCAACGCGGCCCGGCTCGCGGCGAGTTCACCGTCGAGCAGCTCCGCTCCCCGCAGCCGCAGCACGTCGAGCGCGTGCCGCGCGGCCAGCCACTGTCCGGTCGCCTCGCCGAGGGCCGGGTCCAGCGCGTCGATCAGGCCGAGCGCGGGCGCGGCCGCCTTGGGGAGACGGTTGTTGAACAGGTCGCGGCGGAGCGAGAGGAGGTCACGGCGGCGCCCGTCGCCGGGAAAGGCCCGGTCGGCGGCCGGCACCAGCGCGTGCAGCGCGTCGCTCAGCTCACCGCCGCGCCCGCACAGCTCCCGCTCGGCGTGCAGGACGTCGTCGGCCCAGCGGGCGGTGTCCGGACAGCGCAGGCCGCGCACGGTCTCGACGGGCAGGCCCGCCACGCGCAGCAGGAAGCGCCGGCCGGGCTGCCAGAGGGTCCTTCGGGTCATGGCTGCCCCCTGTCAGGCGATGTCGGAACGGAAGTCGGCGGGCTCCGGACGCTCGTTGCCGAGCAGCATGATCAGCAGGGGTGCCTCCCCGGAGTCCTCCAGCCCGAGCTCCTCGACGTAGGAGATGTTGTCGAAGCCGAGGGCGACCCCGGCGCCCAGCCCGAACGCCGCGGCGGCGGTGTAGAAGGTCTGCGCGATCGCCCCGACGATGGCGTTGACCAGCACATAGCCCCGGTCGCCGACGGCGTCGAGCACCGCCGTCGTGCGCACGGTGGGGACGACGACGGCACCGGCCTGCTCGAGGTTGTAGTTGGACAGGAAGTAGTTCCGCTGCAGGAACGAGCCCGGCGCCCCCGGCGTCACCAGCCGCAGGGTGTGCGACTTTGGCTCGTAGGCGTACGCGCCCGGCTCGATGCCCTCGACGTGGTTGACGAAGGCGTACAGCCGCGCCAGCCCCGGCGTGCCCTCGGGCTCGGCACCCGCGCAGGGCCGCGCGGCGGCACAGGCGGCGAGCGTCGTGGCGAGCTGGGCCGCCGTCACCGGGACCGTCGCGTCGAACCGCCCGAAGCTGCTGCGGCGCGCCCGCACGGCGGTCCGTACGTCGACGTCGGGGAACGCGGCGGGCGGCAGCGCGAGGGGCTCCGCGCTCCCGGTGAGCGGCGCGGGCGCGCAGCCGTCGAGGGCGTCCGGGGCGGGGCGGGCGGCGGCGTGCTCGGCCGTCGCGCGGTGGATGCGCCGCAGCGCGTCGAAGCCGAGCACCGTCCGGGACCGCTCCCGGTCCCGCAGCCGCACGGCCGGGCGCTCCGCGCCGTCCTGCCGGGGTGGCGCTTCGGCCGGCCGGGACGACGGCTCCCACAGCAGCGGCACGACGGCGAACAGCCCCTCCTCGTCCCCGTCCAGGCCCAGCAGCCGGGTCAGCCGCGCCTCGTCGAACCACAGGGCGGGCGCGAGCCGCAGCCCCCGGGCCCGCGCCCAGATCTGCCAGGACTGCAGCACGGTGCCGACGTCCATGCTGACCGCGTGGAAGGAGAAGCTGTTGTACTTGAAGGAGTTCTGCCAGTACTTGACGCCCAGCACCAGATACTGGTCCGTCTCCTCTCCGTACCCCCCTAGGGCCGCGCGCACCTCGCCGCTCACGTCGCCCGCGAGCAGCCGCTGCATGCTGTGGTGCGGCGGCGAGTAGTAGTGCACCCCGGGTGCAGGCGGCCCGGACGGGCCCGAGACCCAGTACACGCTCACGGGATACAGACCCCCGCCGGAGGCGGTGCCCCGCGACCAGTTGGCCTGGGGGTAGTGCGGCAGGGCCCCGAGATCGGTGTTGGCCTGGACGCCCAGGCGTCTGCCGACCAGCCCGTAGGAGTCCAGCAGCATGCCCGACAGCAGGGGCAGCGAGAAGGGCAGCGCCGGGCCGGACGGGCCGCCGCCGGGCAGGCAGCCGGCCGCGACCGTGGCGCCCGCGGGGTAGGACGTGCCGGGCAGCGGGAACGACGGGGCACCCGGGTAGTACTTCGCCTTGCGCGGCCGGTCCGCCCAGTCGGGCACGAAGTCGGCCGGCTCCATCGGAACGCGGCCCCGGTGCATGATGGCCGTCGCGTAGTCATGGGCGTGGCCCATGGAGGTCTCCTCTGCTGTGACGTGGGGCGGGCTCGGTGGCGTGCGGGTCGGGGCGGTCAGGGGAAGGGATGCGGGGCCGGGTTGAGGTCGGCCGCCGTCAGGTCGCGGTCCCGCAGGCCCGCCTCCCGCAGGGCGGTGCGCAGCCGGGGCATGCCCAGGGCACGCTGCCGCGACCAGCCGAAGTCGATGGGCAGCAGCCCGGGGACGAGCACGCCGAACGTGTGCAGGCCCAGCCGCCGTTGCTCGGGCAGGGTCTGGTCGACGACCACCACGTCGAACCCGGCCGCGGTGACCGCGGCGACACAGCGCTCCAGGTCGTCCCGCAGGTCGGGGGAGACGGGCCGGCCGGAGGCGTCCGGCCACGCGAGGCCGGCGACCGCGAGCGGCGGCCCGGCGGCCGGGGACCGCAGCAGGAAGTCGGCGTGGACGCCCATCTCGGGGATGCCGTAGACGAGCGGGTGGTCGTGCAGGGCGGCCACCCGGGAGAAGTCCTCCGCCATGGCGCGCAGCCTGGCCTCGTCGCGCAGGGTGCGGTCCCGGAGGTTGACCGCGTCGGTGGCGATCTCGCAGAGCGCCGCGTCCAGGGCCGACTCCGGGTCGAGTCCGGCGCCGGCCCCGAAGCACATCCGGCCCGGGCCGCCGTCGGTCCGCTCCGCCACGGCGGTGACCACGGGCACCGGGAACGTGATGCGGGTGTCGAAGAACCGCGCCCGGTACCCGTACATCGCCAGCCGGTCCACCATGTGCCGGGTGGCGGGGCGGGCGCTGGTGGTGGGGTCGATCTCCGGCAGCGGCTGCCGCCCGTACCAGGCGAGGAGGAAGGCGTCCCGTTCGACGACCTCCATCAGGCCGAAGTAGACGGCCTCCGCCACGCAGCCGCCGGAGGCGCAGCCGTTGGAACTCTCCTGCACGAAACGGTCGTTGAGCCCCGGCGAGTGGTAGTAGGTGAGGATCTCGGGCACCAGCCGCGGCGCCCGGTCGCGCAGGGACCAGCCCCACACCCACGGGATCTCCCGGTCCGGCGAGAACGGCACGACGTGCGGGTTCTCCCGGTGGAAGGCCGCAGAGTAGAGCCCCACCCGTCGCGGGTCGACCGCGTCCTCCCCGAACCCCTCGAGCGTCCCCGTCACCGTGGTCCGCTTGCCGCGCGCCCGCATGCCCGCGTACCGCTCCAGCCCCTCGAGCACGCCGATGCGCGCGCTGGTGCCGAACGATCCCGAGTGCCCGCCCCAGAACGTCTCCCGCAGATACTCCCCGGAGCGCATCGAGAAGCAGCCGATGGTCGCCGACGTGGACGTGGACGACACGTCGTGGACGACGGACGGGCCGAGCGCGCCGCACACCGGGTTCGCGAACGCGGCCACGTCGATGCCGTACGCCTCGACGCTCCGCAGCCGGAAGGATCCCGGCGCGTGCTTCGGCGCGGACGCCAGGGTCACGACGGCGCCCTCGGCGGTGTCGGGGACCGCCTGTGAGCACGCCGGGCACTGCGGGTCGGGGACGAGCGGGAACCGGCGCACCGACAGGGACCCCAGGTCCAGTACGTACACGTCCGGGAACGGCGCGCACACCGGCTGCCCGTGCGCCCGGACCACGAGCGAGGCCAGCGCGTCGACGGCGAACGGGACGGCGTACGGCCAGGGCCCCGACTCGTGGGTCGCACCGCCCAGTTCGAGGGCGTCGCGCAGCGCCACGGAACGGACCGCCTGCCAGCGTCGGGCCAGACAGCGCGGACAGGGCGCCCCGCCGTCGCCGGTGAGGGGACCGACGACGGCCTGCCGGGAGTACAGATGCACGGGGACGGCCCGCCCGCCCTCTCCGTGCCGGGTACGCGCGTCGCTGCCGTCCTCCGCGAACGCGTCGCCGAAGCCGAGAGCACGGACCGACACCGCGAGCTCACGGCGGCCCAGCCGGTCCAGTGCAGCCCGCAGCAGCCCGGCCGTCGGCCGCGCCGGTCCGACCACGGCGTCGGAGGCCGCCGGTGCCGTGGCCGGCCGGCCCACGGTCCCGACGGTCACCGCCGGGCCTCCGACGTCAGCAGCACGCGCACGACGTGCACCCCGGCCCGCTCCAGGTCCCCGGCGCCCGTCGCCACCACCAGGGCGTCGCGCCCCTGTTCGCCGAGCCGGCGCAGCACGTCCGCCCACGACGGCGGGCCCGCCCGCTCCACGGTGACCGTTCCGGTGACGGCCAGCGCCCGCGGGTCGAGCCCGTCGAACACCGGATCCCCGAAGGAGGCCCCGCCGACCGGCTGCCGCTCCAGCTGCACCTCGCCCAGCAGATCGCGCAGCGCCGCCGCGGCCGCCGCCGGGTACGACAGCTCGGCGGCCACCGCCCAGCGGGCCCCGGCCCGGGCCAGCACCACGGCCACCCCCGAACGCTCGCGCTCCCCGAGGTCGAGCAGCTCGGCCTCGACGCCGAGGTTGGCGGCGGAGCGGGTCAGGAAGGTGAGTTCGGGGTCGAGGTCGGCGGGCACCTCGACGCCGGACACCCCGGCCCCCCGTACCGCCCGCCGGAGCGCGTCGTACGCGAGGGCCGACAGCACGCCCTGCGCGGCGGCGTCCGTGACGCTCGCCCCAGCCCGCAGCCCGGCGCTCGTCGCCTCGAAGAGCCCGTCCCGGTTGTCCGCCCCGAACGGACGGACCGCCTCGCCCGGCACCAGGAACCGCTCCTTGGTCAGCAGGGAGGACGCGGTCGCCCAGCCGCGGACGTCGGCCCGAGTCCCGCCCATGCCGGACCACGTGGCCAGCCCGGCCGGGTCGAGGCGGACGGCGGCGTCGGGTTCGCGGCCGGGGACGTGCGGGACCACGTGCTCGGCGTACGCCTCCGCCGCCCGGTGCAGCGCCCGGATACGGGCACCCGCCACATGGTGGACGTCCGCGGCGGCCACGCGCCGCGTGTGGCCGTGGCCCAGGCCGAACTCCACGACGCTGAGCTTGAGGGGCGTCTGGGTGATGTCCTCGTCGTCGTAGCGGCTGAACACCCCGGCGTGCGGCCGCAGCAGCACCGAGCGCCGGTTCAGCTCCTCCACCAGGGCGTCCGCCTCACGGGCCGTGTCCACGGTGGGCAGCGCGAGCGAGGCGCCGGCCGAGTCCAGGATCGCCAGGTCGATCGCCGGGAGGTCCGCCCGGATGTCGTCCGCGCACCACGGGCACCGGGGATGAGGCAGCAGGGGCTCGGCGGTGACGTCGAGCGACTCCATGTCCTGGACGACGAGCTGTCCGGCCGTCTCGGCGGGCAGCGCGCCCGACGCCGTCTTGAACACCTCGTAACCGAGGAGGTTGCCCAGCATCGCGGCGAGCGGCCCGCCGGGGTGGGCACCGGGGGCCGGCGTGGCGGCCGGGCCGTCCAGGGCGAGCGAGCTCCACACGTCCGCCGCCCGCCCGGCGCCGTCGCCCGCGCCCAGCCGCAGCACGGCGCAGGACCAGCATCCCGTCGTCTGCGCCGACATCCGGGGGCCGACGACCGCGGCGGTGCCGAACGACCAGACAGGGATCAGCATCCGGCCCGCGGGGATCCCGGCGCGCAGCAGAGGGAACACCGTGCGGACGGCCTCGGGCCCGCCGGTGACCACGACGACCCCGTACCCGTCGAGAGCGGCCCAGGTACGCGGGCCCTGCGGACCGTCCGACACGTCGAGCTCGTCGAGGGCGACCGGGCAGCCGTCCGCCCCGGCCGCCGCCGCCTCCTCGTCGATGCCCTCCCGGTCGAGCCCCGGGACGACGCCCACGGACGCGCAGCCGTTGCGCAGCAGACTCAGCACGCACCAGCGGGCCGTGGCGTCGGTGCCCAGGACGGCCACCCGGGTGTCGCGGAACCGCTGGAAGCGGCGGGCGGCGTCGTCGGCGTAGTGCTCGGCGTAGGCGATCTGGGCCGCGTAGCGCCGCGCGACGTCCTCGGAGGGCTCGGGACCGTCGAACGCCTCCGGCGAGGGTCTGGGTGGTACGGCACGGGCGAAGCCCCGCTCGTACAGGGTGCCGACGAGCTCGCCGACCATCGCGCGCTGCCGCTCCCCGAAGCCCTCGCAGATCTCGGCGACGGTGTGCTGCCCGTCGAGGTGCGGTACGAGCAGGGTGGCGAAGCGGTAGGCGGATCTGGCCGTCAGCCGGAAGCCTCCGTCGGCGTTGTGGAACAGCACGCCGTCGGGGGTCTCGGTGAACAGGACGTCCCGCCGGATGCGGGGGCGGGTGTCGGCGACGGCTGCGTACCGGTCAGCAGGCATGGGGGAGTTCACCTCTCGGGGAGACGCGCTTGGTCGGTGCGGTCGGGGGAGGGGACAGGTGGGTGATCGGGGTGGTTCAGCCGGGAGCGGTCAGCGCGCCGACCGGGCTCCGCGGCGCCGAGGCCGCGCGCCGACGCGCGTAGACTCTGAGCAGTTCGTGGATGCGGTACGGCTTGGGCGGGCCCTCTTCGATGAACCCGGCGTCCGCCAGCTGTTCGAGCACCTCGTCCGGCACGGGCGACGCCGGGGCACCGTCTGCCGGCCCGCCGTCCGCGCGTTCCGTGGCCAGCGTGAGGAACGCTTCCCGCAGCTGCGGGCTCAGCCGCCGCAGGGCCGCGTCGAACACGTGCGGCACGGACCGGGTCGGTTCGTCCGCCAGGGAGAGGCGGGCCGGCAGATCCGCGGCCAGCCAGGCCGCGCAGTCCCCGATGCCGAGACCGGGGCGGGTCAGCAGGCGGGCCGCGGCGATACGCAGGCTGAGCGGGAAGTGACCGCAGAGGTCCGCCAGTTCACGGGCCGCCTCCGGTTCCGCGGCGATCCGGCCGGCGCCGACCGTACTGATCAGGAGCTGGTGCGACTCGTCGGGGGTGAGGGTGCCGAGGCGGTGCACGACCCCGCCGTGGGTGGCGGCCAGCCCGGCCAGCCCGCGTCTGCTGGTCACCACGGCGACGCCCTCGGACGGGTCGGGCAGGAGGGGGCGCAGCTGCTCGGCGCTCACCGCGTCGTCCAGGACGAGGAGCCGGCGTCCGGCCCCGTCCGGCGGCGGGAGCCGGTCGAGGACTTCGGCGGCGTCGAGAGGGCTGCCGTCCGCGTGGGTCAGGGCGAGCGCGAAGCAGCCGCCGGGGAACGCCTCCCGGGCCAGATGGGCGGCGTGCAGGGCGAGAGCGGTCTTGCCGACCCCCGGGGCACCGGAGATGACCACGGGTCCGCCGACCGGTTCCGCGGCGGTCAACGCGCGTCGAAGTGCGGCCAATTGCGCCGTGCGCCCGGAGAAGCAGGGCACCGGCGCGACGGCGAGGGGGGCCGGGGCCGGTGCCGTGGCCGCCGGCGCGGCGAGCGGGAAACGCCCTGGGGCGACGGCCGTACCCGCCGTACCGGCCGTACCCGCCGGGAGCGCGGCCCGCGGAGCGGATCCGGCCTCGAGGGCGGGGAAGGCGCCGACGGCGGGGCCCGGTCCGCCCGGCGCGGCGGCCAGATCCTCCCCCCGCAGGATGGCCACTTCCAGACGCTGCAAGGAGCCCCCCGGGTCGATCCCGAACTCCTCCTTCAGCCGCTCCTTGACGGCTCTGATCTCCGCGAGGGCCTCGGTCTGGCGGCCGGTGCGGTAGAGCGCCTCGATCAGCTGCTCGGCGAAACGCTCCCGGCCGGGATGCTGTCTCGCCGCGTCCCACACGTCGGCCAGGACCTCACGACATCGCCCCCGCGCCAGCTCGATGTCGCAGAGGCGTTCCAGCGCCCTCAGCCGCTCCTCGGTCAGCCGGGGCGCCTCGTCGCGGTGCAGCATCTGGGACGAGACGTTCGCGAGCACCGGCCCGTGCCACAGCCCGAGCGCTTCTCGCAGGACGAGGGACCTGGTCTCCGGGTCGTCGGCGGTGTCCGCCGAACGCACCAGCTGGCGGAAGCGGACGAGGTCGAGGGTGTCGCGGTCCATCCGCATCCGGTATCCGCCGGGGACCGCCTCGATGGTGTCGTTCGCTATCCCGTACTTGGCGAAGACGCGGCGCAGACGCAGGACACAGCTCTGCAGAGCGGCCCTGGCCGTGACGGGCGGGTCGGTGTCCCAGACGGCGCGGACCAGATAGTCGGTCGACACGACGGCACCGGAATGGATGAGCAGGGCGGCCAGCAGACTCGTGGGCTTGGACGGCTGAAGGACGGCGGCGTGCTCACCATCGGCGATGCTGAGCAACCCGAGCAGCTGGAACCGCATTCTGTGTCGCCCCCCGTTGTGTCCGCCGAACGGTCCACGGAGCGGGCTGGTCGAACTCGCTCGCCGAGACCGTCAGAAATACGAGTGCACAGGTTTATTGACAACTATTCGACGCTCGGTGGCATGCAAATAGAGGCCAAGGTCTTTGGCATTTTGTATGTCCCGCCGGACACGATAGGCGATGGCCGGGAGTTCCGTCGATCCCTGGTTTAACGAAAATCGAGCGAGCCATGTTTTCTTGACATCGACACATTTGTCTCTCTTGTTCCGACCTCTCCTGTGCGGGTGAACTGCCTTGTGGCAACGAGGCGTTGACGCTCGGGCGACTGTGGCGCCCGGGCGTGATGTCGCGGCGAAGGTGAATTTCTCTCAGACTTCAACTCGCCTTGACCGAGTGATCCATTTCCGTGAATTTGACGTTCGCGGCGACTTCGCTTTCCCGGCGGCGGTCGCGGCCACGTCCCGCACGAGCAGATGGACGTCTCCTGCCGGGGGACACATGTGTCGGTCGGGGGGCGGGCGCTCACGACCGGTCAGCGGACTGTCCGGCGCAGAGCGGACGGCCACGCACTTGCCCACATCGGCCACGCGGGCCGAAATCGCCCTCTTTTCAACTGCTTCGAGATGAATGGACCCTGACGGGAAGGGATGCACACGGACGGGGCCGAGGGGGAGCCGCGATGTCCCGACCGCTCTATGTTCCCGTACTGCCGACGAAGCCCCACGCGGCCGACGCCTCCCGGCGGTTGTGGCCGGACGTTCGGGCCGCGATCAGACCGCTGTGGAACCTGCCCCCGTTACCCGGGGTGCCGCCGGAGAGGCTGGGCGCGGTGGTCGGCACGTACGTCGGCCGGGTGAGCGCCGTGAGCCGTCACGGCGCATGGATCGACGCTCCCTTCGGTGAGGACGCCCAGACCGTCGCCCTTGCCGAAGCACTCGCCGTCTACTGCGAGTTGGCATGGTTGCGACCGGTCACCGGACCGGAGAGGATTGGGGAACAGCAGGCGGCGGTCGTGGAGACGGCCCGCCGTAGCCTGCGCGGCCTGGGCGTGCGGGTGCGTGTCCCGGGGGAATGGGACGGCCGTCTCGGGGAGAACGTCCGGGGCCTGCTGGACCGCGTCGGTCCGGAGGTGCCCCTGGATCTGCTGCTCGACATGGGCGCGGTCCTCGACGGTCGGCCCGATGCGGGCAAGGAGGCGCTGCGTGCCCTCGATGCGCTGATGCCTTTGGCGGTCTGGCGGAGCGCCGCCCTGCTCGGCGGCGGCTTTCCGCGGGTCACCGCGGACATGCTGGAGGAGGGATCGTGCGAGGCCTCGCGGGCCGAGTGGCGCATGTGGCACGAGGTGCGCGCGACGGGCCGGGGCTACGTCCCGCTGCTCGGCTACGGCGACTACGGGGTCCAGCACCCCGGCGCCCTCGCGCAGGCTCCGACGTCCGGGAGGAACGGCGGCCCGCCCTGGGGTGCGCTCCGTTACACGACCGACAGTTCGTACATCGTCGTCAAGACGCTGACCCGAGGGCCGGACCGGGTCGCCGTCAACCGCGCCGCGGCCCGCAGGATCACCGAACTGCCCGAGTTCCGGGGAGCGGGAGCCGGGCAGGCCGAGGAGTGGCTGAGCGACTGCGCACACGGCCCGCTCACGACCAGCGAGGGGGTGGGCGGTCCCACGGAGTGGCTGCGGGCGGGAGACCTCCAGCACATGACGTACGTCGTACGCAGCCTGGCCGGCGGCTGAGGGCGGCAGGGTGCGGGCCCCCTGCCCCTGACGTCGACAGTATCCCGGCCCGGCCCACATGTCCCTGAGAAGTCCCACAGGCGAAGCCGAGTCCCCTCCTGGCTCGCATGCGTGCAGGTCAGGAAGGGGATTCGCGTGACCTCCCCAGGAGCTCTCAGATGTCCCGGAAGATCTCGATCTGCGCCCCGATCGAGTTCAGCCGTTCCGCCAGGTCCTCGTACCCCCGGTTGATGACGTACACGTTGCGCAGTACCGACGTGCCCTCGGCCGCCATCATCGCCAGCAGGACGACCACGGCGGGACGGAGCGCCGGCGGGCACATCATCTCGGCGGCGCGCCAGCGGGTGGGGCCCTCGACCAGGACGCGGTGGGGGTCCAGGAGCTGGAGGCGGCCGCCGAGGCGGTTGAGGTCGGTCAGGTAGATCGCGCGGTTGTCGTAGACCCAGTCGTGGATGAGGGTCTTGCCCTGCGCGGAGGCCGCGATCGCCGCGAAGAACGGGACGTTGTCGATGTTGAGGCCAGGGAACGGCATGGGGTGGATCTTGTCGATCGGCGCCTCCAGCTTGGAGGGCCGGACGGTGAGGTCCACCAGGCGGGTGCGGCCGTTGTCGGCGACGTACTCCGGCGTGCGGTCGTGGTCGAGGCCCATCTCCTCCAGGACCGCCAGCTCGATCTCCAGGAACTCGATCGGGACCCGGCGGACCGTCAGCTCCGACTCCGTCACCACGGCGGCGGCCAGCAGGCTCATCGCCTCGACCGGGTCCTCGGAGGGGGAGTAGTCCACGTCGGCGTCGATGTCCGCGACGCCGTGCACGGTGAGCGTGGTGGTTCCGATGCCCTCGACCTTGACGCCCAGGGCCTCCAGGAAGAAGCACAGGTCCTGGACCATGTAGTTGGACGAGGCGTTGCGGATGACGGTGACGCCGTCGTGCCGGGCGGCGGCGAGGAGCGCGTTCTCGGTGACCGTGTCGCCCCGCTCGGTCAGCACGATCGGGCGGCCCGGGCGCACGCTGCGGTCGACCACCGCGTGGTAGTGGCCCTCGGTCGCGGCGACGTCCAGACCGAAGGGGCGCAGCGCGATCATGTGCGGCTCGATGGTGCGCGTGCCGAGGTCGCAGCCGCCGGCGTAGGGCAGCCGGAAGCGGTCCATGCGGTGCAGCAGCGGACCGAGGAACATGATGATGGAGCGGGTGCGGACGGCGGCCTCGGCGTCGATGGCCTCCATGTCCAGCTCGGCCGGCGGCACGATCTCCAGGTCGGTGCCGTCGTTGACCCAGCGGGTGCGCACGCCGATGGAGTTGAGGACCTCCAGGAGGCGGTAGACCTCCTCGATGCGGGCGACCCTGCGCAGCACCGTGCGCCCCTTGTTGAGCAGCGAGGCGCACAGCAGGGCCACGCAGGCGTTCTTGCTGGTCTTGACGTCGATGGCCCCCGAGAGGCGCCGGCCGCCGACCACGCGCAGGTGCATCGGACCCGCGTAGCCCAGGGAGACGATTTCGCTGTCCAGCGCTTCGCCGATACGGGCGATCATCTCAAGGCTGATGTTCTGGTTGCCGCGCTCGATGCGGTTGACGGCGCTCTGGCTGGTGTTGAGCGCCTCCGCGAGCTGCGACTGCGTCCAGCCACGGTGCTGCCGGGCGTCACGGATGAGCTTGCCGATGCGTACGAGGTAGTCGTCTGCCATGAGGTTGAGGCTATCTCAGATATGAGATGGCGCCTCTCGGGGGGTCCGTTCGGGTGATGCGACGTCAAGAGGGCGTCAGCGGCGCCTGGCGGTGGTCGTGCGGCGCCATCCGAAAGGTCCCGGCAAATCCATCGATGTCGTACGCCGTCCCGTGCTGCTGCGTGTGTGGCGCGGGCCGTTCCTGCCGCCGGTCGTGACGGACCACGAACGTTTGTTGATGTTCAGCCGTACTCCCGGGAGGATCCGGAAGCTCTTGCGGAACGTGAGCGGCATCGTGCCTCCTTCCGACTCGTGCCGGGAGGTCCCGGCGCACGTCGGATACCCCGGTTCGGCATAGAGATGGCCGTCCGGGTCACTCGGGCGTGGTGCGCGTCGTCACCCGGATGGGGCGCACGCCACATCGCGCCCGGGCGCCCGGGCATGACCAGTCAGCCCCCATGTACTAGAGTTATCTCGACATCGAGATATCTGCCGAGGCGCACCGTCGCCGCGCGCCGCTGTCGGGTCTGGCGGTAAGGGTTACCTAACTTAGCCCTACCTTAGCGGATCGGCCGGGCGGCGTGGCGGCAGGATGCGGTGGTACGCGCACATGAATGAAGGAGACTGTCGTGTCGGCGAACAGCTTCGACGCCCGCAGCACGCTGCAGGTGGGCGACGAGTCGTACGAGATCTTCCGGCTGGACAAGGTCGAGGGCTCCGCGCGCCTTCCCTACAGCCTGAAGGTGCTGCTGGAGAACCTGCTCCGCACCGAGGACGGCGCGAACATCACCGCCGACCACATCCGCGCCCTCGGCGGCTGGGACTCGCAGGCCCAGCCGTCCCAGGAGATCCAGTTCACGCCCGCCCGCGTGATCATGCAGGACTTCACCGGCGTGCCCTGTGTCGTCGACCTCGCCACCATGCGTGAGGCCGTCAAGGAGCTGGGCGGCGACCCGAACAAGATCAACCCGCTCTCCCCGGCCGAGATGGTCATCGACCACTCCGTCATCGCCGACAAGTTCGGCACCAACGACGCCTTCCAGCAGAACGTCGACCTGGAGTACGGCCGCAACAAGGAGCGCTACCAGTTCCTGCGCTGGGGCCAGACCGCCTTCGACGACTTCAAGGTCGTCCCGCCCGGCACCGGCATCGTCCACCAGGTGAACATCGAGCACCTGGCCCGCGTCGTCATGACCCGAGACGGCAAGGCGTACCCCGACACCCTGGTCGGCACCGACTCGCACACCACCATGGTCAACGGCCTCGGCGTCCTCGGCTGGGGCGTCGGCGGCATCGAGGCCGAGGCCGCGATGCTCGGCCAGCCGGTCTCCATGCTCATCCCGCGCGTCGTCGGCTTCAAGCTCACCGGTGAGCTGACCCCCGGCACCACCGCCACCGACCTCGTCCTCACGATCACCGAGATGCTGCGCAAGCACGGCGTCGTCGGCAAGTTCGTCGAGTTCTACGGCGAGGGCGTGGCCGCCACGAGCCTCGCCAACCGCGCCACCATCGGCAACATGTCGCCGGAGTTCGGCTCCACCGCCGCGATCTTCCCGATCGACGACGAGACGCTGAACTACATGCGCCTGACCGGCCGCTCCGACCAGCAGGTCGCGCTCGTCGAGGCGTACGCCAAGGAGCAGGGCCTCTGGCTGGACCCGGCCGCCGAGCCCGACTTCTCCGAGAAGCTGGAGCTCGACCTGTCCACGGTCGTGCCCTCCATCGCCGGCCCGAAGCGCCCGCAGGACCGCATCGTCCTCGCGAACGCCGCCCAGCAGTTCAAGCAGGACGTCCTCAACTACGTGGACGTCGTGGACGAGGCGGGCAAGGAGTCCTTCCCGGCCTCCGACTCCCCGGCGGTCACCCCCAACGGCGCCCCGTCCAACCCGGTCCCGGTCACCGCCCCCGACGGCACGACCTACGAGCTGGACCACGGTGCGGTGACGGTCGCGGCCATCACCTCCTGCACCAACACCTCCAACCCGTACGTCATGGTCGCCGCCGCCCTGGTGGCCAAGAAGGCGGTCGAGAAGGGCCTGACCCGCAAGCCGTGGGTCAAGACCACCCTCGCCCCGGGCTCCAAGGTCGTCACCGACTACTTCGAGAAGGCGGGCCTGACCCCCTACCTCGACAAGGTCGGCTTCAACCTGGTCGGCTACGGCTGCACCACCTGCATCGGCAACTCCGGCCCGCTGCCGGACGAGGTCTCCAAGGCCGTCAACGACCACGACCTCGCCGTCACCTCGGTCCTCTCCGGCAACCGGAACTTCGAGGGCCGCATCAACCCCGACGTCAAGATGAACTACCTGGCGTCCCCGCCGCTGGTCGTCGCCTACGCCCTCGCGGGCTCCATGAAGGTCGACATCACCAAGGACGCCCTCGGCGCCGATCAGGACGGCAACCCCGTCTACCTGAAGGACATCTGGCCCTCCGAGGCCGAGGTCAACGACGTCGTCGCCAACGCCATCGGCGAGGACATGTTCTCCAAGTCCTACAGCGACGTCTTCGCGGGCGACGCCCAGTGGCAGGCGCTGTCGATCCCGACCGGCGACACCTTCGAGTGGGACGCCGAGTCCACCTACGTGCGCAAGCCCCCGTACTTCGAGGGCATGGGCATGGAGCCGGCCCCGGTCGAGGACATCTCCGGCGCCCGCGTGCTCGCCAAGCTGGGCGACTCGGTCACCACCGACCACATCTCCCCGGCCGGTGCGATCAAGGCCGACACCCCGGCCGGCAAGTACCTGACGGAGCACGGCGTCGAGCGCCGCGACTTCAACAGCTACGGCTCGCGCCGCGGCAACCACGAGATCATGATCCGCGGCACGTTCGCCAACATCCGCCTGCGCAACCAGATCGCGCCGGGCACCGAGGGCGGCTACACCCGCGACTTCACCCAGGACGGCGGTCCGGTGTCGTTCATCTACGACGCCTCCCGCAACTACATCGAGCAGGGCATCCCGCTCGTCGTCCTGGCCGGCAAGGAGTACGGCTCCGGCTCGTCCCGCGACTGGGCCGCCAAGGGCACCGCGCTCCTCGGCGTCAAGGCCGTCATCGCCGAGTCCTACGAGCGCATCCACCGCTCGAACCTCATCGGCATGGGCGTCCTGCCGCTCCAGTTCCCGGAGGGCCAGTCCGCGGCCTCCCTCGGCCTGACCGGCGAGGAGACCTTCTCCGTCTCCGGCGTCACCGAGCTGAACGAGGGCACCACCCCGCGCACGGTGAAGGTCACCACCGACACCGGTGTCGAGTTCGACGCGGTCGTCCGCATCGACACCCCCGGTGAGGCCGACTACTACCGCAACGGCGGCATCCTGCAGTACGTGCTGCGCAGCCTCATCCGCAAGTAGGCGGTACGGCACAGCGGCGAAGGGCCGCATCCCCGGCGACGGGGATGCGGCCCTTCGCCGTCGGCGTCGCGGGACGTCAGGCGACCGCCCCGGCCGTGCCGCGGGCCGCCGCGATGTAGTCGGAGCGGCCCGCCCCGTCGTACAGCGTGATGTCGACGAACGCGCCCTCCGGGATGTCGAAGTCCTTCACCGTGAGGTCCACGGTCTCGGAGGTGCCCGGCGCCGAGAAGGTGCCCAGGTCGTGGTACGAGCCGCCCGACGAGTAGCCGACGGCCACGTAGAAGGTGTCGCCGTCGTTCGTGGTGTCGTACACCCAGAGCTTCTCGTCGTCCGGGTGGAACTCCACCTTGCCCACGAACCAGCCCGCGTCGCTCAGCTCCATCTTGACGGCCGTGCCGCCCGTGTCGTGCGCGAAGGAGGTGCCGTCGAACGGGTCGGTGAGCGTGCCGCCGCTGCACGGGCAGGAGCCGGTCTGGCGGTAGTACGTGGAGACACCGGGGTCGGGATCGTACGCCTGCGCCGGTGCCGCCGTCGCGAACAGGGCCCCCGCCGCCACCAGCGCCCCCGTGACCAGACCCGTGAACCGTGTGCCGATGCTCGTCCGCACGTGCTTCCCCCTTCGACCACACGCGATGACCGCGTGATGAACGCGCGTCGGCCGTGCCCGTCCGGCGCCGGCCGTGACGCCGGCCATTCTGGTGCACGCGTCACCCCCGGGGAACGGGGCGACACGCCGGGGCGGCCGGTTCGGGCCACCGCCCGCACCCGCCGCCCCGCGTCGTGCTCACGGCTCGCTCACGCCAGCAGCTCCACCTCCGCCAGCGTGTGCTCGCCGTCCAGGACCAGCCGGTACTTCGCGTACGTGCCCGGCGAACTCACCGAGAACGCCCGGGTCTGCCGGTCCCAGGCGAAGGACTCGCCCGAGCGCCGGTCCAGGGTCCGCCAGGTGGTGCCGTCGGACGAGCCCTGGAGCGTCCAGCCGGCCGGGGCCTTCGTCCGGTCCGCCGACGAGGTCAGGGTGTACTGGACCGCCTCGACGCCCTTGCCGGACACCGGCAGGTCCACCGACGTCACCGCCGCGTCCGTCGCCGACGTGTCGTCGAAGAGCGCGCCGTCGCCGGACAGAGCGTCCTCACGCGGCGTCGGCACCCGGTCGTCCCGGGTGATCGACACCGGCCCCGCGTCCTCGCCGGTGCCCCACGCGGACGGCTTCGCGCCCATGTCGAACTCCAGGACGCCGCCCTTGGCCAGCAACGAGTGGGGGAGCGAAGTGGACGTCCAGCGCTTGCCGTTGACCTTCAGCCCCTGCACGTAGACGTTCTTCGTGCTGTTCTTCGGAGCCTTCACGACCAGCTCGCGCCCGTTCTCCAGGTGGACGGTCGCCTTGGTGAACAGCGGGGAGCCGACGGCGTATTCGCCGCTGCCCATCACCAGCGGGTAGAAGCCCAGGGAGGAGAAGAGGAACCAGGCCGACTGCTCGCCGTTGTCCTCGTCGCCGTGGTAGCCCTGGCCGATTTCACTGCCGGTGTACAGGCGCTGGAGCACCTCGCGGACGTTCTTCTGCGTCTTGTACGGCTGCCCGGCCGCGTCGTACATGTACAGGGCGTGGTGGGCGACCTGGTTGGAGTGCCCGTACATGCCCATGCGCACGTCCCGCGCCTCGGTCATCTCGTGGATGACTCCGCCGTAGGAGCCGACGAACTCCGGGGAGGCCGTCTCCGGGGTGGCGAGGTACTCGTCGAGCTTGTCGCCGAGGCCGCCCCGGCCGCCGTACAGGTTGGCCAGGCCCCGGCTGTCCTGCGGGGCGGTGAAGGCGTAGCCCCAGCCGTTGGTCTCCGTGTAGTCGTAGCCCCACACGCGCGGGTCGTACTTCTCGGAGTCCACGCGCCAGTTGCCCGCAGCGTCCTTGCCCTGGAAGAAGCCGGCCTTCGCGTCGAACATGTTGACGTAGTCCTGGGCGCGGTCGAGGAAGTACGCGGACTCCTCCTGGTACCGCTTCTCGCCGGTCTCCTTGTAGAGCTTCTCGCCCATCTTCGCGATGCCGTAGTCGTTGAGGTAGCCCTCCAGCGCCCACGACAGGCCCTCGTGCGTGTCCGTGCTGGTGTAGCCGAGGAACGGCGAGGTGGCCATGCCCTTGCGGCCCACGCCCGAGGACGGGGGCACGGCGGTGGCGTTCTTGACGGCCGCGTCGTACGCCGCCTTCGCGTCGAAGTCGACGCCCTTGACGTACGCGTCCGCGAACGCCACGTCCGAGGAGGTGCCGGTCATCAGGTCCGCGTAGCCGGGGGAGGACCAGCGTGAGGTCCAGCCGCCGTCCTTGTAGTGCTGCACGAAGCCGTCGACCAGCTCACCGGCCGTGGACGGCGTCAGGAACGAGTACGCGGGCCAGGTGGTCCGGTACGTGTCCCAGAAGCCGTTGTTGACGTACACCTTGCCGTCCATGACCTTCGAGCCGGTGTGCGTCGGGGTGTCCGCCGCCGGCATCGCCTGGAACGGCGAGGCGTACTTGTAGACGCCGCCGACCTTCTCGTGGCCGGCGTTCGGGTACAGGTAGAGCCGGTAGAGGCTGGAGTACAGGGTGGTCAGCTGGTCGCGCGTGGCACCCTCCACCTCGACCTTGCCGAGGATCCGGTCCCACTGCTTCTGGGCGTTCTTGCGGACCTTGTCGAAGGAGGTGCGCTTCGGGATCTCCTGGCGCAGGTTGTCCTTCGCCTGGTCGACGCCGATCAGCGAGGTCGCCAGGCGCAGGGTGACCGTGCGGTCCTTGCCGGCGTCGAAGCGCAGATGGCCCTTGACACCGGCCGAGTCGCCGCCGGTGACCTTCCGGTCGAACTCGCCGTAGACGAAGAGGCGGGTGGCGCCCGTGGACAGGCCGGACTTGACGTCCGAGTAGCCGGTGAAGGTGCCGTTCTCCTTGTCCAGGGTCAGGCCGGCCTGGTCGGTGACGTTGTCGAAGATCACGCTCGCGTCGTCACCGGGGTAGGTGAAGCGCATGACCGCCGCGTGGTCGGTCGGCGCCATCTCCGCCTTGACGCCGTTCTCGAAGCGCACCCCGTAGTAGTACGGCCGGGCGGTCTCGTTCTCGTGCCGGAAGGCCAGCTCGCGCGCCTCACGGCCGGTGTCGGGGGTGCCGGAGGCGGCGGACGGCATCACCTGGAAGGTCTGCCGGTCGCCCATCCACGGGCTCGGCTCGTGACTCGCGCTGAACGCCTGGAGCGTGGGCAGGTTGTCCGCGTTGTTGCCGCGCGCGTAGTCGTACAGCCAGCTCAGCGAGCCCGCGTTGGTGACCGGCGTCCAGAAGTTGAAGCCATGGGGCACGGCCGTCGCCGGGATGTTGTTGCCGCGCGAGAAGCCGCCGCTGGAGTTGGTGCCGCGCGTGGTGAGCGCGTAGTCGGACAGATGGGCCTCGCGGCGCTCCGGTGCGGCGGCCCTGATGGCGACGTCGTCCAGCCAGCCGCGGAACTTCGCCGGGCCCTCGGCGGAGTCGTACGCCACCAGGATCCGGTCGACGGTCTTGCCGGCCGCGACGGAGCCGATGCCGGACTCGACGGCGTTCCACTGGTTGACGTAGAGGACCTTCGCGGCGCCCTGCCCGGCCGGCGTCAGCGGGAACCCGTGCTGGTCGGTGGCGCCCAGGTCGCTCAGGTAGGTGCCGTCGGTGAAGGCCAGGTCGACGGAGACGTTCGTGGCGTCGTAGTCGAGGTCGCCGTCGGCCATCGACGGGAAGATCCGGTACGACAGCTCGGTGCGGCGGTCGACCTTCACGTCGACGTCGAAGACCTTGTTGTACGAGTACGCCCGGCCGTCCCCGGTGTGCCGGCCGGCGTACCTGAGGGCGCGCTTGCCGGTGAAGCCGGCGCCCGCCTTGGCGGTCGGCGAGCCGCTCGGGCCGCGGTCGACGAGCGAGAGCATGTCCTGGGGGACGGGCGTGTCGCTGTCGCCGGTGGACAGCTGCACGTCGGCGAGCTGGAGGATGTCGCCGCCGTTGTTCTTGGTGACCTCCAGCCGGAAGTGCTGGTACTCGGCCGCCTCGGCGAGGTCGTACGTCTTCGTCTGGAACCGCTCGCCGAAGGACTGTCCCGAGCGGCTGTCGAGCGTCTGCCAGCTCTTTCCGTCCGCCGAGCCCTGGAGCGTCCAGTCCGCCGGGTCCCGCTCGTCGTGGTCGTTGGCCGAGGTGAGCGCGTACCGGGCGATCTTCACCGGCTCGTCCAGGTCGAACTCGGCCCAGCCGGTCGTCTCGAAGGTCAGCCACTTGGTGCTCGGCTCACCGTCGACGAGGTTCTCCTTCACCTCGCCGCCGCCGGTGTTCTCGTCGCTCGCCCGGACACCGGTGACGTGGTCGGTGACGTTGCCCGGTATGCCCGTGCTGTACCCGCCGTCGACGCCTGCGGCGCGCTTGCTGCCGTCGGGGGCCGTCTCCACCGTGTTGAGCCAGTCCGGAGCCGGGTCCTCCGCCTCGAAGGAGGACGCGAACTCCCGGTCGACGGCGGGCGCCGCGGGCAGCGCGACCGCGGCCCCCTGCGAACCCACCGCCACCGCGAAGGCGGTCGCCAGCACGACCGCCGGGCCCCATCTGTGCCGAACTCTGTACCACATGCCCCAGCACCCTCCATGCGCTCCCCGGAAGCGCTTTCCGAGGAAATGGACAACGTTGTCAAATTCGCAGCGCAAGGAACAGTAGCGCGTGAAGAGGCCAGTGATGTCAAGGGTGTTGCGTGTGGCGTACGGGTCCGGTGCCCGGGGGATTTCCTTCAGGGGGCACACGGTCCGCCCATATTTCCGCCAGGTCTCAACTCGGAAAAGACGTGCCGGGAACCATGCATTCGATCTTGCTCCGTCGACCGGAAGTGGACTATACCTGTCGGCCACCGGGGGATCCGTGGGGGGAACCGCGAAAGCACACCGCCAAGGCGCCCGTACAGCAGTATCCGCACTTCCTGCACGACCCAGCGTGACCCGATCGCGGTGCCGGGGAGGATCCGGTTCACCGCCTGAGTCCTGGAGAAGGCGAGGACTTGAGCATGGGATCCACTTCCGCCGAGAACAACCGAACGGGCGTCGGCCGCCGCGATCTGATCAAGCGGTCCGCCGCGCTCGGCCTGGTCTCCGTACCGGCCATGGGCTTCCTGTCCGCCTGCGCGAGCGGCGGCGGGGACGACCAGAAGAAGGCCGAGTCCGGCACGAAGACGGCCAAGAACCCGCTGGCCGTCAACGAGAGCGCCCAGATGGAATTCGTCCTCTTCGACGGCGGCTTCGGCAAGGAGTACGCCGAGGACGCCGTCAAGATCTACGAGAAGAACTTCCCCAAGGCCAAGGTGAAGTTCTCCGCCACCCAGAAGATCCAGTCGACGCTCCAGCCGCGCTTCAACGGCGGCAACCCGCCCGACCTCGTCGACAACTCCGGCGCCGAGCAGATGGACATGGGCGTCCTGGTCGGCAAGAACCAGCTCGCCGACCTCACCCCGCTGCTGGACGCCCCGTCCTACGACGACCCGGGCAAGAAGGTCCGCGACACGCTGCGTCCCGGCATCGTGGAGATGGGTCAGTTCGACGGCGAGAAGGTCTGGATCTTCTACTACGCCTACACGGTGTACGGGAACTGGTACTCCCAGAAGGCCCTGGACTCGCTCGACGCCGAGTACCCGAAGACCTGGGACGAGATGCTCGCGGTCTGCGAGAAGGCCAAGAAGAAGGGCATGGCCGGCTGGACCTACGCCGGCAAGTACCCGTACTACATCCCCTTCTCGATGTACCCGATGATCGGCAAGGTGGGCGGCGTCGAGGTGCTCGACGCCATCGACAACCTCGAGCCGAACGCCTGGAAGCACCCGGCGGTCAAGACGGTCTTCGAGGCCTGGTACGAGCTGTACAAGAAGGGCTACATCCTCAAGGGCACCCCGGGCCTGGACCACATCCAGTCGCAGACCGCGTGGGCCAAGGGCGACGCCCTGTTCCTCCCGAACGGCTCCTGGGTGGAGAACGAGTCCGCCAAGGTCATCCCGGCCGACTTCCAGGTCACCGTCTCCGCCCCGCCCGGCATCGACTCCGCCGACAAGATGCCCTTCGGCACCATCTGGGCGTCCGGCGGCGAGCCCTTCATCGTCCCGGCCAAGGCGGCCAACGGCGCCGGCGGCATGGAGCAGCTGCGCATCATGCTCAGCGAGGCGTCCTCGAAGAACTTCACCGCCAAGGTGAAGTCCCTGACCGCCTACAACGGCGGCACCGACGGCATCGACCTGACCCCGGGCCTCAAGGCCGGCGTCGCGGCCCTGGACCTGGCCGGCACCAATGTGGTGAACCCGCGCCTGCAGGACTGGTACGTGCAGCTCCAGAAGGAGAAGATCGGCGTCTCCGGACTCGGCGAGATGATGGCCGGCCGCCTCACCCCGGCCGAGGCCATCAAGAAGATCCAGGGCTTCGCCGACGAGGCGGCCAAGGACGATTCGATCAAGCACTACAAGCACCAGTGAGGACGCGTCACCAGGGCCCGGCCGGCACCCCGTTGCCGGCCGGGCCCCGGCGGCGCCACCCGCGCGCAGATCGGGGTCGGTAGCAATGCAGCACGGCAAGTACCGGTTCATCGTGGGGTTCCTGGCGGTTCCCCTGGGACTGTACGCGCTCTTCGTCGTCTGGCCGTTCATCCAGTCCATCTACTACTCGTTCACGGACTGGACGGGACTGAGTCCCGAGTTCAAGATGGTCGGCTTCGACAACTACTCGCGGATGCTCGACGACGACATCTTCTGGAAGTCGTTGCAGCACAGCGTGATGTTCGCCCTGCTGGTGCCGCTGGTCACCCTCGGCCTGGCGCTGTTCTTCTCCTTCATGATCAATGTGGGCGGACGCCACCGCCGCGGCGGTCCGGTGATCACCGGTGTCCGCGGCTCCGGCTTCTACAAGATCGTCTACTTCTTCCCGCAGGTGCTCTCGATCGCGATCGTCGCCCTGCTGTTCGCGTTCGCGTACAACCCGGACAGCGGTGCGATCAACTCGCTGCTGCGCGGCATCGGCCTCGACTCGGTCCAGCCGCTGTGGCTCGGCGACCCGAACCTGGCGCTGTGGTGCGTGATGGCGGTGCTCGTCTGGTCCACGGTCGGCTTCTTCGTCGTCCTGTTCTCCGCGGGGATGGCGTCCATCCCGGCGGAGCTGTACGAGGCCGCGCTGCTGGACGGGGCGAACCGCGCGACGACCTTCTTCAAGGTCACCCTGCCGCTGCTGTGGGACACCGTGCAGTCCGGCTGGGTCTACATGGGCATCCTCGCGCTCGGCGCCGAGTCGTTCGCGGTCGTACAGATCATGACGACCGGTCCCGGCGGCCCCGACTACTCGACCACCGTCATGGTCCTGTACGTGTACCAGAAGGCGTTCCGTGACGGTCAGGCCGCCTACGCCACCACGATCGGCGTCGCCCTGCTCATCGTCACGCTGGCCTTCGCCGCCGTCGTGATGCGGCTGGGCCGGCGCGAGCGGCTGGAGTTCTGATCATGAAGACGACCGAGACCCCCGCGCCCGTACCGGCCGAGTCCGGCCCCATCGTCCGCAAGACCGAGGCCCCGCCCGGCGGACTCACCCGGGGGAAGAAGGAGGGCACCACCCTCAACGTCTTCTCCCACGGCGTCCTCGTCATCTGGGCGATCATGGTCGGCATGCCGCTGGTGTGGGCGGTGATGACCTCCTTCAAGGACGACGCATCCATCTTCGGCTCGCCCTGGTCGCTGCCCGGCAAGCTGAACTTCGACAACTGGTCGCGGGCCTGGTCCCAGGCCCACATGGGCGACTACTTCCTCAACACCGTCCTGGTGGTCGGCGGCTCGCTCGTCGGCACCCTGGTGCTGGGCTCCATGGCGGCCTACGTGCTCGCCCGCTTCGACTTCCCGGGCAACCGCTTCATCTACTACTTGTTCATCGGCGGCATGAGCTTCCCGATCATGCTCGCGCTGGTCCCGCTGTTCTACGTCGTGGACAACATGGGCCTGCTGAACACCATCCACGGGCTGATCCTGGTCTACATCGCCTACTCGCTGCCCTTCACGGTGTTCTTCCTCACCGGGTTCTTCCGCACCCTGCCCAGCTCGGTGGCGGAGGCGGCGTTCGTGGACGGGGCGTCCCACACCCGGACGTTCTTCCAGATCATGCTTCCGATGGCCAAGCCCGGCCTGATCAGCGTGGGGATCTTCAACTTCCTGGGGCAGTGGAACCAGTACATGCTGCCCACGGTTCTGAACACCGACCCCGACAAGCACGTCCTCACCCAGGGCCTGGTGCAACTGGCGGTCAGCCAGGGCTACAAGGGCGACTGGTCCGGGCTCTTCGCCGGCCTGGTGATGGCGATGCTGCCGGTGCTGGCCGCGTACATCATCTTCCAGCGCCAGGTGGTCCAGGGCCTCACGGCGGGCGCCCTGAAGTAGCCCCGCCGCCGCTCCCGCGTATGCCGCCCCCGGAGTCCCGGGGGCGGCATACGTGTGCGTGTGCGGGGCACCCGGATGCGGTTCAACCTCTTGACGGGAGGCGACCCGAACGGCTCAGCTTAGAGTTCACTAGTTGGACATGGACGGGGCCTCATCGAAGCGGCCCCGCGCGCAGGAGGTCGTCGTGGAGACTCCCGGGTCGCAGTCGTCGCTGCACCGAGCCAACCTGGAACGGGTCGTACGAGCGGTACGGCTCGCCGGGTCGCTCACGCAGGCGGAGATCGCGAGGACGACGGGTCTGTCCGCGGCGACGGTCTCGAACATCGTCCGGGAACTGAAGGACGGCGGGACCGTCGAGGTCACGCCCACCTCGGCGGGCGGGCGCCGGGCCCGCAGCGTCTCGCTGAGCGGGGACGCCGGCATCGTCATCGGCGTCGACTTCGGGCACACGCATCTGCGCGTCGCGGTCGGGAACCTCGCCCACCAGGTGCTGGCCGAGGAGTCCGAGCCGCTGGACGTCGACGCGTCCTCGGCGCAGGGCTTCGACCGGGCGGAGCAGCTGGTCAGCAGGCTGATCGAGGCCACCGGCGTCGACCGCTCCAAGATCGCGGGGGTGGGCCTCGGCGTGCCCGGCCCGATCGACGTGGAGTCGGGGACGCTGGGTTCGACGGCCATCCTGCCCGGCTGGGGCGGCACCCGGCCCGCCGAGGAGCTGCGGGGGCGGCTCGGCGTGCCCGTGCACGTGGACAACGACGCCAACCTCGGCGCCCTGGGCGAGCTGGTCTGGGGCAGCGGCCGGGGGGTGCGCGACCTCGCGTACATCAAGGTCGCCAGCGGTGTCGGATCCGGTCTGGTGATCAACGGCAAGATCTACCGCGGCCCCGGCGGCACCGCGGGGGAGATCGGGCACATCACGCTGGACGAGGCGGGCCCGGTCTGCCGGTGCGGCAACCGCGGCTGCCTGGAGACCTTCGCGGCCGCCCGCTATGTGCTCCCGCTGCTCCAGCCCAGTCACGGCACGGAGCTGACCATGGAGGGCGTCGTGCGGCTCGCGCGGGACGGCGATCCGGGCTGCCGGCGCGTGATCGCCGACGTGGGCCGCCACATCGGCAGCGGGGTCGCCAATCTCTGCAACCTGCTCAACCCGAGCCGGGTGGTCCTCGGCGGAGATCTGGCCGAGGCCGGCGAGCTGGTGCTGGGCCCCATAAGGGAGTCCGTGGGCCGCTACGCCATCCCCAGTGCGGCGCGTCAACTCTCCGTGCTTCCCGGGGCACTTGGGGGCCGTGCGGAGGTCCTGGGGGCCCTCGCCCTGGCCCTCAGCGAGATGGGCGATTCGACCCTTCTGGACGGAAGTGCGACCGCCGCCCTGCCCGCGGCCACCCCTGCCTTCACTTAGAGAACGGATGGCACCGTTGCCATCTCGTTAAGGATTTACTTCTTGACGTCGCACGTGTGGCCGAGTTGACTTCCAGCCACCTCGGCCGCAACGACGCGGCCTCGTCAGGGAGGTTTCTGAAGTGAACACGCGTATGCGTCGTGCCGCCGTTGCCGTTGCCACCACCGCGATGGCCGTCTCGCTGGCCGCCTGCGGCAGCGCCAAGGAGTCCGGCGACAAGGCGGACTCGTCCGACTCCGCCGCCAAGAAGGGCGACGCGATCAAGGTCGGTCTGCTCCTTCCGGAGAACCAGACCGCGCGCTACGAGAAGTTCGACAAGCCCTTGATCGAGAAGAAGGTCAAGGAGCTCACGAACAACAAGGGCGAGGTCGTCTACGCCAACGCCAAGCAGGACGCCACGCTGCAGGCGCAGCAGGTCGACACGATGGTGACCAACAAGGTCGACGTCCTGATCGTGGACGCGGTGGACTCCAAGGCCATCGCCGGCTCGGTCAAGAAGGCCAAGGACGCGGGCATCCCGGTCGTCGCCTACGACCGCCTGGCCGAGGGCCCGATCGACGCCTACACCTCGTTCGACAACGTGACCGTCGGCAAGACGCAGGGCGAGGCCCTGCTGAAGGCGCTGGGCGACAAGGCCAAGGACGGCCAGATCGTCATGATGAACGGTTCCTCCACCGACCCGAACGCCGCCCAGTTCAAGGAGGGCGCCCACTCCGTCCTCGACGGCAAGGTGAAGGTCGGCCGCGAGTACGACACCAAGGAGTGGAAGCCGGAGAACGCCAACTCCAACATGGAGGGCGCCATCTCCGCCCTCGGCAAGGACAAGATCGTCGGCGTCTACTCCGCCAACGACGGCATGGCGGGCGGCATCATCACCGCCCTGAAGGCCGCCGGCATCAGCAACATCCCGGTGACCGGCCAGGACGCCGAGCTCGCGGGCGTGCAGCGCATCCTCACGGGTGAGCAGTACATGAGCGTCTACAAGTCCTACCCGCAGGAGGCCGCCGTCGCCGGTGAGATGGCCGTCGCCCTCGCCCAGGGCAAGTCGCTCGACTCCATCGCCACGAGCAAGGCCGACAGCGCCACCACCAAGGGCGTTCCGACGGTGCTCGTCCCGGTCGTCTCGCTGACCAAGGACAACATCAACGACACCGTCATCAAGGAGGGCTTCTACACCCTCGACGAGATCTGCGCCGGCAACTACAAGGCCGCCTGCGACAAGGCCGGCCTGAAGTAAGCAGCCGCCCCCGCGCCCGCCGAGCGGGTGCGGGACCGGCTGCACGCAGCTTCCTCCGGTGCCCCGCACCAACAGCCCCGCAAGCTAGGCGGGGCGCCGGACGGAACACCTCCCCCAAACTTCTGCACAACCTCCCGCCGGGTCAGGCGGCGAAGGAGATGGTTCACGTGTCCGCTACGCCCGTGCTGGCGTTGCGCGGGGTCTCCAAGCGATTCGGTGCCGTCCAGGCGCTCACCGACGTAGAGCTTGAGGTCCACGCCGGTGAGGTGGTCGCCCTGGTCGGCGACAACGGCGCCGGAAAATCCACGCTGGTCAAGACGATCGCCGGCGTGCACCCGATCGACGAGGGCGCCATCGAGTGGGACGGCAGGGCCGTCACCATCAACAAGCCGCACGACGCCCAGAACCTGGGCATCGCGACGGTCTACCAGGACCTCGCGCTGTGCGACAACATCGACGTCGTCGGCAACCTCTACCTGGGCCGGGAGCTGCGCAAGCGCGGCGTCCTGGACGAGGTGGAGATGGAGCGCCGCTCGCGCGAGCTGCTGGACACGCTGTCCATCCGCATCCCCAGCGTCCGCATCCCGATCGCCTCGCTCTCCGGCGGTCAGCGCCAGGTCGTGGCGATCGCCCGCTCCATGCTCGGTGACCCCAAGCTGGTCATCCTCGACGAGCCCACCGCCGCCCTCGGCGTCGAGCAGACCGCGCAGGTCCTCGACCTGGTCGAGCGGCTGCGCGAGCGCGGTCACGCCGTCATCCTCATCAGCCACAACATGGCCGATGTGAAGGCGGTCGCCGACAAGGTCGCCGTCCTGCGCCTGGGGCGCAACAACGGCGTCTTCGAGGTCAAGTCGACCTCGCAGGAAGAGATCATCTCCGCCATCACGGGCGCCACGGACAACGCCGTGACCCGTCGTGCGGCACGCACCAATGGGGAGATCCAGAAGTGAGCATCGACAAGACCTCCACCCCCGCGGGGGAGCACGCGGTCGAGAACCCCGAGGCCGCGGCCGCCGCGGTCCCCACGGTCGACCCCCGGCTGCTGGTGCGCGAGCAGGGTCTCGCGGGCTACCTCGACGAGTTCAAGCGGAAGATGAAGGCCGGTGACCTCGGGTCCCTGCCGGTCGTCGTGGGCCTGCTGATCATCTGGGCCATCTTCACCAGCCTGAACTCCAACTTCCTCACCGCCGGCAACTTCTCCGACATGTCGATCGCCATGGTCGGCACCGGCATGATCGCCGTCGGCATCGTCTTCGTCCTGCTGCTCGGCGAGATCGACCTGTCGGTCGGCTCGGTCAGCGGTGTCGCGGGCGCCACCTTCGCGGTGCTGAGCGTCACGCACGGGATGAACGAGATCCTGGCCCTGGTGCTGGCGATCCTCACGGGCACCGTGGCCGGCGCGATCCACGGCTTCGTCTTCGCGAAGATCGGTGTCCCGGCCTTCGCCGTGACCCTGGCCGGCCTGCTGTTCTGGCAGGGCTTCATGCTGCAGATACTCGGCAGCAACGGCACGATCAACCTGCCCGCCGACGGTGTGGTCGCCAAGCTGACCAGCTACTACTTCACCGACGTGGCCGCCGCCTACGGCCTGGCGATCGTCGTGACCGCGGGGTACTTCGTCACCGCGTTCCTCGACAACCGCCGCCGTGCGGCCGCCGGGGTGCCGTCCCGGCCGCTGAACGAGATCATCGTGCGCACGGTGCTGCTGGCGGTCCTGGCCTTCGCCGTGGCGATCGTCTTCAACCAGTACAAGGGCCTGCCCCTGGCCGTGGTGATCTTCCTGGCGTTCCTGCTCTTCACGGACTTCGTGCTGCGCCGCACCGCCTACGGTCGCAAGATCTACGCACTCGGCGGCAGCGTCGAGGCGTCCCGCAGGGCCGGCATCAACGTCGACCTGGTCCGTATCTCGGTCTTCGCGATCGCCGGCACCTTCGCCGCGATCGGCGGCCTCTTCGTCGCCTCCAAGATCGCCTCCGCCAACCAGGGCGCGGGCACCGGTGAGTTCCTGATGAACGTCATCGCCGCCGCCGTCATCGGCGGCACGTCCCTCTTCGGCGGCCGCGGCCGCACCTGGGACGCGCTGCTCGGTGTCATGGTCATCATCTCGATCCAGTACGGCCTCGCCCTGGAGGGCATCGCCTCGCCGGTCCAGTACATGATCACCGGTGGCGTGCTGCTGGCGACCGTCGTCATCGACGCGGTCACCCGCAAGACGCAGAAGACGGCCGGCCGCGCCTAGCGCCGCACGGCCGACGGCGGTCCGCCCGCCCCACCCATCTGAGCCGTGGGAGGGGCGGGCGGACCGCTTTTCTACGCCAACCGCTTTTCTACGCGGACCGCTTTTCTGCGCGGACCGCTTTTCGCGCGGGGCGCGGGGTGTGTCAGCAGGCGCCGAGGTCCTGCCAGACGCCCCACTGGCCGGTGGTGCCGGGCTCCTCGCCCGTCGTCCACCACTTGGCCTTCCAGGTGTGGCCCTCGTGGGAGACCTGCTGGCCGCCGGTGTAGACCGCGCCCGGGGACCAGGGGGCCGCCGTGCACTGGCTGCCGTTGCCGCCGGTGACCGTCAGCGCGTACGTGGTGCTGTGGCTGCCGGACGGGCTGGTGCCGGTGACGGTGACGGAGTAGGTCCCCGAGACCGCCTCGGCGGTCGTGGCGAGCGTGAGCGTCGAGGAGCCGCCGGCCGTCACGGACGAGGGGCTGAGCGAGGCGGTGACCCCGGCCGGCACCCCGCTGACGCGGAGCGAGACCGTCTCCGCCTCACCGGTCTTCACCGCGGTCTTCACCGTGGTGGTGGCCGAGGCGCCCGCCGTCACCGTGCCGGAGGCCGGGGCGGCGGACAGCGAGAAGTCGTTCTCCGGCGCGGTGCTGCCGCCGGTGAAGGGCGCGAAGATGTGGGAGAAGTCCCAGGTGTTCTGCTGGATGCCCGAGCAGTTGTCGGCCGCGCCGCCGCCCGCGCAGCCGCCGTTGTCCCGCTGGAGCGCCCAGAAGGAGAGCGTGTTGACGCCCTTCTCCAGGGCCCAGTCGTAGACCGTGCGGGCGTTGGCGAGGGTGAAGGTCTCGGCCGGTCCGAAGTCGTCGACGCCGATCATCTCGATCACGCCGATCATGTGCCACAGCTCGGCGGAGGACTTGTCCGGGTAGAGGCGGGCCAGCACGTCGTGCAGCCCCTGGGTGGCCGTCTGGGTGTCCTTGGCCATGTCGTGGGGCTGGTTGTCGTAGTAGTCGAACGTCATGAGGTTCACGACGTCGACCTTCGTGCCGTTGCGCACGGCGTTCTCGAGCAGCGCGACGCCGTTGTCCGCGAGGCCGCGGGTGGTCGTGGGCAGCGTGTAGGAGATCTCGATGTCCCGCCCGTTCGCGGCGGCCCAGTCCTGGACCAGCTTGATGGCCTTGTTGCGGCGGTCGATGCCCGCGGTGTTGTCCAGGGAGTCGATCTCGATGTCCATGTCGAGCCGGGTGACGTCGTAGGTCGTGATGACCTTCTCGTAGGCCGCGGCGATCTGCTGGACGTCGGTGCAGCTGTCGGCGATCTCGGTGCCGGTGGTGTCGGCCGTGTACCCGCCGAAGGAGGGGATGACGTCGCCGCCGTTCGCCTGGATGGCGTCGAAGTCGGCGCCGAAGGTCGACTGCGCGATCGGCATCGACGTGTCGCCGTTCCAGTACGGCGTGCAGGAGCCGGCCGTCGCCGTCTGGAGGAAGGCCATCGTGAGGTGCTTGGCACCCGACTGCGCGGCCAGCGCGGCCGGGCTCTCTCCGGTCCAGGCCTCGAAGTACGGCGCGAAGACCCGCTCCGGCAGCGGCGTCGCGGCCTGGGCCGTGCCGGTGCCGGACAGGGCGAGGCCCACCGCGGCCACGGTGGTGGCGGCCGCGGTGAGGGCCGCGCGGATGGAACGCATGCGTCTCATGTCAGTCCCGGTGTGTGTGGGGAGGAACGTCGATTCCCTTGCCGTGCTGGGGTGTTGCCGGGTACGGGGATATCGCCGGAGCACCTGGGGACGCAATGGTCTGGACCAGAATGGGACTAGACCAATTCATCGGGCCGGGCGTCTCCCGGCCCGGCCACCGCGCGCCCGCCGGACTGGACCACACGGGTAAAGGACTCCCCAAGCTCCCCCGGGCACCCCGGCCCGGACATCGCGGCGGGGATGACGTAGAACGGTCCGTCGCGGGGTAGGGCCGAACGCGTGACGTACGACGCACCGCCCGGACACGTTCCGCCGGGGCGGAACATTAGACTCGACGAGCCCGGCAACAGCTCTACTGCAAGGAGGCACGGGTGCCGCTGCTGACCCGCATCACGGGACCGCGCGATCTGGACCGGCTCAGCCTGGAAGAGCTGGTCCGGCTGGCAGAGGAGATCCGGACCTTCCTCGTCGACGCCGTCTCCAAGACCGGCGGCCACCTCGGCCCCAACCTCGGCGTGGTGGAACTCACCCTCGCCCTGCACCGCGTCTTCGACTCGCCGAAGGACAAGGTGCTCTGGGACACCGGCCACCAGTCCTATGTGCACAAGCTGCTCACGGGGCGCCAGGACTTCTCGAAGCTGAAGATGAAGGGCGGCCTGTCCGGCTACCCCTCACAGGCCGAGTCCGAGCACGACGTCATCGAGAACAGCCACGCCTCCACCGTCCTCGGCTGGGCCGACGGCATCGCCAAGGCCAACCAGGTCCTCGACCGCGACGACCACGTCGTCGCCGTCATCGGCGACGGCGCGCTCACCGGCGGCATGGCCTGGGAGGCGCTGAACAACATCGCCGCCGCCAAGGACCGCCCCCTCGTCATCGTCGTCAACGACAACGAGCGCTCCTACGCGCCCACCATCGGAGGCCTCGCCAACCACCTGGCGACCCTGCGCACCACCGACGGCTACGAGCGCTTCCTGGCCCGCACCAAGGAGGTCCTGGAGCGCACCCCGGTCGTCGGCCGCCCGCTCTACGACACCCTGCACGGTGCCAAGAAGGGCCTCAAGGACTTCATCGCCCCGCAGGGCATGTTCGAGGACCTCGGCCTCAAGTACGTCGGCCCCATCGACGGCCACGACATCGAGGCCCTGGAGTCCGCCCTCACCCGCGCCAAGCGCTTCGGCGGCCCCGTCATCGTGCACTGCCTCACCGAGAAGGGCCGCGGCTACCAGCCCGCCCTCCAGGACGAGGCCGACCGCTTCCACGCCGTCGGCAAGATCCACCCCGACACGGGCCTGCCCATCTCCACCTCCGGCGCCGACTGGACGTCCGTCTTCGGTGACGAGATGGTCAAGATCGGTGAGGAGCGCGAGGACGTCGTCGCCATCACCGCCGCCATGCTCCAGCCGGTCGGCCTCGACAAGTTCGCCAAGCGCTTCCCCGACCGCGTCTACGACGTCGGCATCGCCGAGCAGCACGGCGCCGTCTCCGCGGCCGGCCTCGCCCACGGCGGCGTCCACCCGGTCTTCGCCGTGTACGCCACCTTCCTCAACCGCGCCTTCGACCAGGTCCTGATGGACGTCGCCCTGCACAAGTGCGGCGTCACCTTCGTGCTGGACCGCGCCGGTGTCACCGGCACCGACGGCGCCTCCCACAACGGCATGTGGGACATGTCGATCCTCCAGGTCGTCCCCGGCCTCAGGCTCGCCGCCCCGCGCGACGCCGACCAGGTCCGCGCCCAGCTCCGCGAGGCCGTCGAGGTCGACGACGCCCCGACCGTGGTCCGCTTCTCCAAGGGCGCCGTCGGCCCCGCCGTGCCCGCCGTCGGCCGCGTCGGCGGCATGGACGTGCTGCGCGCCCCCGGCACCGACACCCCCGACGTCCTCCTCGTCTCCGTCGGCGCCCTCGCGCCGATGTGCCTGGAGGTCGCCGACCTGCTGAACAAGCAGGGCATCACCACCACCGTGGTCGACCCGCGCTGGGTCAAGCCCGTCGACGAGGCCATGGCCCCGCTCGCCGAGCGCCACCGCGTGGTCGTCACCGTCGAGGACAACTCCCGCGTCGGCGGTGTCGGCTCCGCCGTCGCCCAGGCCCTGCGCGACGCGGGCGTCGACGTGCCGCTGCGCGACTTCGGCATCCCGCCGCGCTTCCTCGACCACGCCTCCCGCGCCGAGGTCCTGGCCGAGATCGGGCTCACCGCGCCCGACATCGCCCGCCAGGTCACCGGCCTCGTCGCCAAGCTCGACGGACGGTACGAGCGCACCGGCGCCGAGGTGGACTCGGTGGAGGCCGCGCGCGACTGACGTACGGCCGGATGGGCAGGTTCTCCACTCGTTGCAGTGGTGAAACCTGCCCATCCGCGTGAATTGGCTCATGCCCGGGCATACGCACTAGGCCCCCTCACGATCATGTCGAGGACGACAAGCGTCGGAGGTACCCGTGAGCAGCAGCCTTTTCAGGACCAAACAGATCGAGCAGTCCATCCGGGACACGGAGGAGCCGGAGCACGCGCTCAAGAAATCCCTGTCCGCGCTGGACCTGACGGTCTTCGGCGTCGGTGTCATCATCGGCACCGGCATCTTCGTGCTGACCGGCACGGTCGCAAAGAACAACGCCGGGCCCGCCGTCGCCCTGGCCTTCGTCGTCGCGGGTGTGGTGTGCGCGCTCGCCGCGCTGTGCTACGCCGAGTTCGCCTCCACGGTCCCGGTGGCCGGCTCCGCGTACACCTTCTCCTACGCCTCCCTCGGCGAACTGCCCGCCTGGATCATCGGCTGGGACCTGGTCCTGGAGTTCGCGCTCGGAACGGCGGTGGTGGCCGTCGGCTGGTCGGGCTACATCCGCTCCTTCATGGACAACGCCGGCTGGCAGTTCCCCGAGGCCCTCGGCGGCCGGGAGGGCGCCGACGGATTCGGCTTCGACATCCTCGCCGCCGCCCTGGTGCTGGTGCTCACCGGCATCCTCGTCCTCGGCATGAAACTGTCGGCCCGCATCACCTCGCTCGTCGTCGCCATCAAGGTGACCGTCGTCCTCATCGTGATCATCGCGGGCGCCTTCTTCATCAAGGGCGCCAACTACGACCCGTTCATCCCCGACGAGCAGCCGGTGGAGGCGGGCGGAGGGCTGCACTCACCACTGATCCAGCTCATGTTCGGATGGGCGCCGTCCAACTTCGGCGTGATGGGCATCTTCACCGCCGCCTCGGTCGTCTTCTTCGCCTTCATCGGCTTCGACATCGTCGCCACGGCCGCCGAGGAGACGAAGAACCCGCAGCGCGACATGCCCCGGGGCATCCTCGGCTCCCTGTTCATCTGCACGGTCCTGTACGTCGCCGTCTCGATCGTCGTCACCGGCATGCAGCACTACACGCAGCTGTCGGTCGACGCCCCGCTCGCCGACGCGTTCAAGGCCACCGGTCACCCCTTCTTCTCGGGCGTGATCAGTTTCGGCGCCGCCGTCGGCCTGACCACGGTGTGCATGATCCTGCTGCTCGGCCAGACCCGCGTCTTCTTCGCGATGAGCCGCGACGGACTGCTGCCGCGCTTCTTCTCCGTCGTCCACCCGAAGTTCCGGACGCCGTACCGGCCGACGATCCTGCTCGGTGTGATCATCGCGATCGTCGCGGGCTTCACCAGCCTGAGCGAACTGGCCGAGCTGGTGAACATCGGCACCCTGTTCGCCTTCGTCGTCGTCGCCATCAGCGTGGTCATCCTGCGCCGCACCCGCCCCGACCTGCCGCGCGCCTTCCGCACCCCGCTGGTCCCGCTGCTGCCGATCGTGTCCGTGGCCGCCTCGCTGTGGCTGATGCTGAACCTGCCCGCCGAGACCTGGGTCCGGTTCGGCATCTGGATGGCGATCGGCTTCGTCGTCTACTTCCTCTACGGCCGCACCCACAGCCGCCTCGGCCGCGGCGAGGACGCGAAGGCCCGCCCGTCCGGCGGCGGCACTCCGTAGTCACCGCCCTCCGTCAATCCGGCCCCGTATGTCACCCCTCGGGTGATACGCGGGGCCGGTTAGCGTACGGCCATGCACGCTCGGCTCCTCACCCCGTCACGCTCCGTACCGACCGCGCGTGAGGGTGCCGGCTACTGGCCCCGTCTGCTGCCCCTGCTCGCGGCACTGGCCTGCGTCACCCGCGTCCCCTCCTTCACCCGCCCCCTGTGGAACCCCGACGAGGGCTACCTCGCCGTCCAGGCCGGCCTGCTCGCGCACGGCGGGGAGCTGTACGAGACGGTCGTCGACCGCAAGCCGCCACTGGTTCCGTGGCTGTACCAGGCGGCGTTCGCGGTGGCCGGCTCCGGGTCGCTGACGGCGGTGCGGATCCTGGCGGTCCTCGCCCAGCTCGCCACCGCAGCGGTCCTCGCCTCCCTCGCCCGACGCCGCTGGGGCGACGGCGCCGGCCGGACGGCGGGGGTGCTGTACCTGCTGATCTCCGTCGGGCTCAATCCGGAGGACGCCCAGGCGGCCACCTTCGAGGTGTTCATGCTGCCGTGCACGGCCGCCGCGTTGTGGTGCGCCGACCGCCGCCGTCCGGTCGCCGCCGGTCTCGCCGTCGGCTGCGCGTTCCTCGCCAAGCAGACCGGCGGCGCGGTGCTGCTGCCGGTGCTGTGGCTGTGCTGCGCCCGGCGGGGCGGCACCGCCGGGCGGGGCGGGGCGGCACGGGCCGGGGCCGCGGGGGGAGTGCTGGCCGGGACAGTGGCGCCGGTACTGGGCGCGGCCCTGGTCACCGACCCGGCGGGCTTCCTCTTCTGGACGGTCACCGGGTCCGGTACCTACGCGTCCCTCGGCGGATCCGTACTCCCGGTCCTCGGCCGGGCGCTGGCCAACACCGGCGTCCTGGCCGTGGCCTGCGCGGGACTGCTCCCGCCCCTCCTGCGGTCCCCGCGCGCCGCCCGCCCGGGCACGGCCGGCCTGTGGCTGTGGCTCGCCGCGTCGGCCGGGGCGGTCACGGCGGGCCTGCGCTTCCACGGCCACTACTACCTGCAACTCCTGCCGCCGCTGGCCCTGCTGGCCACGGCCGCGCTGCGCACCGCTTCCCGGGAGCGCCGGGTGCGCGCGCTCGGTGTCACGGCGTCCTGCTGCGCCCTGTTCCTCACCTGGGGCCTGCTCGCCCCCCGCGCCGAACTCGACCACGCCCGCCGCCTCGCCGACACCGCCGCACACCGCACCCGAGCGGGCGACCGCGTCCTGTTCTGGGGCATGCACCCCGAGGCCTACTGGTTCGCCGGCCGCACCCCGGCCAGCCGCTACCTCACCGCGGGCCTGCTCACCAACTACGGCGGCGGCCGGGACGGCACCATGGTCGGCGAACGGTACGGGGTCGAGGGCGCCTGGCGGACGCTGCGCGCGGAACTGACCGCCCACCCGCCCGCCCTCGTCGTCGACGACTCCCGGGGCGAGCCCTATGCGCCGGACCGCCTGCCGACCCTGCGGCGCCTGCTGGGCACGGCGTACGAGGAGGCGGGAGAGGTGGACGGGGCGGTGCTCTACCGGCGGACGGGGGCGCCGGGGGAGTAGGTCACAGGCCGCGGACGGTCACACCGGCCTGACCGTCCGCGGTCCCGCCACCTCCGCGCCCAGCTCCGTCACCCGGCGGCGCAGCTCGCGGTCCGCCGTCACCACCAGGACGGGACGGCCGGCGGCCCGCGCGACCAGCTCGACCATGTGGTCGTCCCCGCTGCCCGGCGCCGCCTCCACCCGTACGCCGGGCACGGAGTCCACCCCGCGCGCCGCGCCCTCGACGACCAGGACGATCTCCACCGGACCGGCACGCCCCGGCACCCCGTCCGCCGCCAGCCGGTCGCGCAGCCGCTGTGCCGCCCCGCGCCGGTCCCGCCACCATCCGTCGGGCACGGACCCCACGACGTTGGCGCCGTCGACGATCACGAGGAGGGGTCCGCTGTCGCTCATGCGGCCAGGGTCGCACGCAATGACACCCGGCCGGAGCGGTCCGGCGGGCGACGGCATAAAATGATCAGGTGAACGGCGAGTGGCTCATACGCGGCCGGGACGGCCGACTCAGCGTCTACCTGGTCACCCAGGACGCTGTCCTGTGCCGTGCTGAGCAGGTGCCCGGCGGCACCTGGGACGCCCCGCGCAGGACGGGCGGGGACCAGCGGGTGCACCCGGGTCTGGCGGTCGGCCAGGGCGCCGACTCCTACGCGCACCTGGTCGCCTGGCGCCCCACGGTGCCCGGCGAGTCGGGCCTGGTGCACTCCACCCACTTCCGGCCCCTGCTGGCCGCCCTGGACTGGGAGCCCGTGGGGCATCCGAACGGCAAGGGGGACCGCACCGGCAGGCCCGCCGTCGCGGTCGACCCCCAGGGCCGCGCGCACGTCTTCGTGCGCAACGCCGCCGGCGGGCTCGGCATGCGGGCCCAGAAGCAGAAGGGCGGCTGGGGCCCGTGGCGTGACCTCAAGGGCGCCGACCTCCAGGGCGCGCCCGTCGCGGTGGCCGGCCGGGGCGGCCGCATCGAGGCGTACGCGGCCGGGGCCGGCACGGTCCAGCACTGGCGTCAGGAGGCGCCCGGCACCGAGTTCCAGCTGGTCGACGCCGTCGAGGCCGCGGCCCGCCCGGACACACTGCGCGCGCTGGCCACCTCCGACGAGAGCACCACGCTGTTCTTCACCGACACGTCCGGCACCCTCTGCGCGTGGCGCCCCGGAGCCGACCCCGTGCCGGTGCTCTCCGCGGCGGGCGCCGGCCCGGTCGCGGCCCTGCGCTGCGAGCTCGACGGCCACGACTGCACCCTGCTGGCCCAGTGCTCGTCATCCGGCCGGGTCGCCTTCGCGGCGTACCCAGCCGAGCAGGAGTCCGCGGGCGCCTGGTGGACCGAGTCCGGTCCTCGACTGCCCGCCGACGCCGAGGTCTCCCTCGCCCTGGACGCCGACGACCGGGTGGTGGCGGCGGTCCTGTCCCCGTCGACGGGCAGCCTCCTGCTGACCCGCCGCAAGGACGAGCCGGGACTGGCGCTCACGGCGTGGGAGACGGTCTGACGCCGCACACCTGGCCCGCCGTCACGCGATCTCCATGACCCGTTCACCGCGCGGCCATCCTATGATGAGCCCGCTCGGTCTCTCGTACACAGGTTCGGGAGAGGCGGACCGGCCGCGCCGAGGGTCACGGAAGGGGCGGGTCTCGTCATGCGGACCAGAACCGGGCGCGGCACAGCCCGGGGCGGAGAACTCCCCGGGACCGAACGGCCGCCGGCCCGACGGCACGGCGCCCGGCGCGCCCTGGGCGGTCGATGGCTCGTCCTCGGCAAGGACGGCCGGCTGACCGCGTACGCGCGCACCGACGAGGGTCTGCTGCGCTGGACCGAGACGAGTCCGGGCGGGCCGGCGTGGGCCGGGCCGGACCTCTTCCCCGTGCCGCACCTGACCCATCTGTCGGTGACTCAGGGCGCCGACACCTATGTGCACTTCCTGGGCAGGCGCGAGGTCCCCCGGCAGGACGGCCCGCCCGCCGTCGACGTCGTGCACGCCATCCAGTACCAGACCGGACGCCCGGTCACCGAGTGGCGGTCGCTGGGCAATCCGCACGGGGACCGGGAGAGGGCGGGCCGTGTGGGCGTCCCGGCGGCGGCCGTCAGCGCATCCGGCCGGGTGTACGTCTTCGTGCGCAACGCGGGCGGCGGGGTGATGCTGCGCCGGGAGGCGCCCGGCGGCCAGTGGGAGCGGTGGCACGATCTCAAGGGCAGCGGCGTGCACGACGGTCTCGCCGCCGTCGCCCACGCGTCCGGGCGCATCGAGCTGCTGGCCGGCGGCGGGGACAACGCCATGCGGTGGTGTCAGCACGAGCCCGACGGCGAGCTGCGGCGGGAGCTGAACATCCCGGTGCGGACGGTGCCCGGGACCGCCTCGGCGCTGGAGACCGCGCCGGACCGCGCGACGTACTACTGGGCCGACCCGGAGGCGGGCGGCATCGTCGCACACCGACCCGGGGGCTGGCTGATCCCGCTCGGCGGTGCCCCGGCCGCCGAACCCGTCTCCGTGCTGCGGGCGCCGGTCGACGGGTACGACTGCACGGTGCTGGCCCACCGCGATGCCGGCGGGGAGGTCGCGCTGGCCGCCTTCGGTACGGAGAACGAGCAGTCGGGCGTGTGGTGGACGCCGACCGGCGAGCACAGCGAGGCCGCCCCGGCACTGGCCCGCGATGCCCTCGGCCGCGTCGTGCTCGCGGTGCAGGACAGGGACGGTTCGCTGCGCGTCGCCCGGCAGACCGGCGAGCCGGGCCTGGCGATGACGCCCGCCGTGTCCGTCTGACGCCGGGGCGCCGCCGGGCTCAGTTGCCGCCCGTGGCGGGGGACTTCTTGGCCGGCTCGGGGATCTCCGCGTCGCTGCGGACGGCCTTCCACAGTTGCGAGGCCTGCGGCTCCGCGGCCACCACCCGGTTCGGGTCGATCTTGTCGTAGGCCACCGGAAGCATGATCGTCTCCATGGTGGCCGGGTCGACGCCGTTGAGGCTGCGGCCGAAGTCCGCGAGCTTGGTGAGGGAGGCCAGCTCGGAGTCGGTGGTGAGGGCGGAGGTGAGCTCGTCGGCGATCTTGTAGGTCTTCGTCGGGCTGCCCAGGAGGTCCTGCTTCTTGATCTCGGACAGCAGGGCCAGCATGAACTGCTGCTGAAGCCCGATGCGCCCGAGGTCGCTGCCGTCGCCGACGCCGTGCCGGGTGCGGACGAATTGCAGGGACTGGGTGCCGTCGAGCCGGTGGGTGCCGGCGGTCAGGTCGAGGCCGCTGGAGGAGTCCTTGATGTCCTGGTCCACGGTGACGGTCACCCCGCCGATCGCGTCCACCAGGCCCTTGAAGCCGGCGAAGTCGATCTCCATGTAGTGGTCCATGCGGACGCCCGACATCTGCTCCACCGTCTTGACCACGCACGCCGGACCGACCTGCGAGTAGATGGAGTTGAACATCACGCGCTTCGCCGATTCCACCTCGCCGCCGTCGGACGCGGTGCACGCGGGACGGGTGACCAGGGTGTCGCGCGGGATGCTGATGGCGACGGCGCTGGTGCGGCCCTCGGGTATGTGCATCACCAGGGCCGTGTCGGAGCGTGCGCCGGCCACCTTGCCGGTGTTCAGCCCGGCGTTGGCCCCGGCCCGGGAGTCGGAGCCGAGGATCAGGATGTTCTGTCCGGAGGTCGGGAGCTTCTCGGGCCGGTCGTCGCCGATCGCCTTGTCGATGTCGACGCCCTCGATGTTTCCGTCCAGGCTGCTGTACAGCCAGTAGGCCGTGCCGCCCGCCGCGAGCAGCAGCACCACGAAGGTGCCCAGCACGATGCGGAGTATTCGTGAACGACGTGTGCGCTGTCGGCGGCCCGTGCCGCGGGAGGCTCTTCGGCGGCCGGAGCGGGTGCTGGAGTCGGGAGCGGGATCACTCATGACGGAGCACTATATGCAGGCCGATCAGGCATTGCGGCACCGTCCCCGCGGCATCGCGGACGTTTTCCGAGGGCGTCGGAAGGTTGTACGGAAACGGCGTGGGATTGTTCACGTACACCGTTGTGTTGCGCAATATTTCACGTCTGGACTTTTGGCGTACTCATATGTGAAGGTTCTGTGACTCGCTCAACCCGTGCGCATGTTCGATGGCGTGCGGGTTGAGGGTGAGTAGAACAGATCGGACTTATGGGCAGCAAACGGTCTGTCTTCGCTCGGTGATCGGGGGGCAGCGCCGCCTCTTCGTGATGCCGGCGCGGGACCGGTAGCGGCATGGATGGTGAGTGCCTCGTGATCGGTTCCGGAAATCCGGAGTCCGGATCTCTCGTGTCCGCGTACCGGGCGATCGTGCCCACGACCGCCCGCCGGGGCATCGCCCGCAAAGTGCCCACCCCGCTGCGTTCCGCCGTCAAGCAGTCGTTGTCCACCGTCGACGCCGTCAGCTCGGCCGCGATCGTCTGGGCCATGGGCGGCCGGCGCAACGCCCCGCGCCACGGCGGCGACCACACCGTCCGCGTCGTCAGGGCCGGCAGCCGGCACATGCGTGCCCACCTGGTCGAGGGCGCCACCGCCTGGGCGGCCCGCGCCCGCAACCTCCACCTGCTCGTCACCGCGCTGGAGTCCGCCGGCATCGACCACTTCTGCATCCGCGGCACCGGACGCGAGGCGCCCACCGTCGCCGTGCCGGCCGCCCTGCGCCGTGAGGCGGAGCAGGTGCTGCGGGCCGTGTTCGAGGCCGCGCCCGGATACGCGGGTCCCGCCGGCGACGACGACGGGGCCATGCACCCCGGCGACGAGGAGCGCAGCTGGAGCCGGCTGCGCCGGCACGACGTGCTGCGCGTCGCCTGGTACGTCACCGACCTCACCGGGCAACTCGTCTTCGGGGCCGGCTACGGCTGCGACCTCGAGTTCTGGAAGGACATCGACGGCCGTCTGACCGCGCCCCGTCCCAACAGCGTCATCACCGACTTCACCGACACCGGGGACCGGGTCGAGGCACCGCAGGCCCTCTTCAGCCTCATCCCCGGTGTCTACGGCACCGGACTCGCCCGCACGCTGCCCGAGTTCACCCGGCCGCTGCCCGACGACCACCTCTTCCCCATCGACGTCGTCTACACCTGGGTCGACGACTCCGACCCCGTGTGGGCGGCCGAACGCGACGCCGCCCGGACGGGCCTGCCGGGAGTCCCCGCGCCCCGGCTGCACTCCCAGGCCGCCAACGACGCCCGCTTCACCAGCCGCGACGAGCTGCGCTACTCCCTGCGCTCCCTGCACCAGTACGCGCCCTGGGTCCGCACCATCCACCTGGTCACCGCCGGACAGGTGCCCGCCTGGCTCGACACCGACGCCCCCGGCCTGAACGTGGTCGACCACCGCGACATCTTCTCCGACCCCTCGGCCCTGCCGACCTTCAACTCGCACGCCATCGAGAGCCAGTTGCACCACATCGAGGGCCTGTCCGAGCACTTCCTCTACCTCAACGACGACGTGTTCTTCGGCCGGCCCCTCACCGCGGGCCACTTCTTCCACGCCAACGGGCTGAGCAAGTTCTTCCAGTCCAAGGCACTGGTGCCGAGCGGCCCGGCCGGCCCCGACGACCTGCCGGTCAACGCCGCCGGCAAGAACAGCCGGGCCCTGATCGAGCGGTCGTTCGGCACCCGGGTCGCGCAGAAGATGAAGCACACGCCGCACCCGCTGCGGCGCGACGTCCTCGACGACATCGAGCTGGTCTACGCGGACGAGCACCGCCGCACCCAGCACGCCCGCTTCCGATCGCCCCACGACGTCCCCATCACGTCGTCCCTGCACCACTACTACGCCTTCCACACCGGCCGCGCGACCACCGGCAGCCTGCGCTACGTCTACATCGACCTCGCAGGGGAGCTCGCCCAGCGTCGCCTGGACACCCTGCTCGCGCGCCGGAACTTCGACACCTTCTGCCTCAACGACACGGTGGTGCACCCGGACCCCGAGGCGCAGGAACACATGGTGCGCTCCTTCCTGGAGCGCTACTTCCCCGTGCCCAGCCGGTTCGAGCTGCCCCCGGGCGTGACCGGGCCCACCCGGCTCGCCGACCGTCGGGCCCTCCGTCCGCTCGCCGCCGACCGCCACGACCACGCCCCTATCGACGGAGCCCCACGATGAAGCGCCGCCCCCTTCGCGCCGTCCGCCGCCGAGTGCGCCGCGCCGGCACCCGCGTCCGATCGGTGCTCCTGCGCCGGGTCTTCCTGCCCTGGCGCGAGGACCGCGCGGCCGTACTGCGCTACGCCGCGGTCCTCGACGGCCAGACCGTCAACCTGCACGCGAGGATGCCGGACTGGGTGCCCGCCGACGAACACGCCCGCCTCGAACTGCGTCGCGGGGGACGCCGTCACACCGCGGAGGCCCGCGTCTACCACGACCACGACGGCAGCGTCCTCATGGACGCCGCCGTGCTGCTCGGGCGGGAGGTCGGCGGCCTCCCGCTGAACTCCGGACGGTGGAAGATCCGGCTGAAGGCGAAGAAGGGTCTGCGCAGGAGGGCCCTGTCCCTGCTGCTCCTCGACATGCCGAGGCCCTACGCCGGCCCCACCCGGCCCATGGAGGCGTCGGCCGTCACGGGCGCCCGCTACCGGCTGGGCCGCACCGTCACCGGCAGCGCCCGGGTGACGTGCAGCCCGGCCCCGCCCTCGGTGGAGGTGGTCCGAGTCCAGACGTCCCACAGCGGGGTCGACATCACCTTCCGCGTCGTCGGCGGCCGGCCCGAGGCGCCGTGGGCCGAGTTCGTCGCCTCCGGGCGCCGGCTGGAGGCCGAGGTCACCGAGCTGGACGACGGCCTGTGGCAGGTCTTCGCCCCGCTCCACCTCATGGTGCCGCGCCGCGACCGCCCCGAGCAGTGGGACGTCGTCCTGTGCTCGGACAACCTGCGCGACCTGCGGCTCGGACGACGCCTGCACGACGTGCGCAACCCCAAGCGCGTGTTCGCCATGCGCGAGGCCACGGTCACACCCGTCGGCCGCACCCCCATGCTCGTACTGCCCCGCTACACGCCCGCGGGCAACTTCCGCATCCAGTGCAGCCCGATGGCGGAAGCCGCGTAACCGGAAACCATGAAGATCACTTTTCTCCTGCTCACCGCGGACGCCGTCGGAGGCACCGAACGAGCCGTCTTCAACCAGGCCGCCGAACTCGTCGAGAACCACGACGTCCGCGTCCTGAGCATCCTGAAGACCCAGCCGCAGCTGTTCTTCCCCGTCGACGAGCGGATCCGCGTCGACTACCTGATCGACCGGACGGGCCCCACGCCCGTACCGCTGCGGCCCACCGGACTCGGCCCCGAGGCCTGGGCCCAGGTCGCCGACCGGCCCAGCACGCTGGTGGACCCGTCGTGGGAGGCGGCGTTCAACCGGCTCACCGACCTGGAGCTGGAGTACGCCCTCCAGAACACCGACACCGATCTGCTCGTCACCACCACGCCGGCGCTCATGGCGCTGGCGGTGCAGCTCGCCCCGCCCCGCGTGATGACCCTCCACCAGGAGCACCGGGTCTCCGAACTGCGCGGGCCCAGCGCCGAACCGCTCCTGCGCTACGCCTCCCGGCTCGACGCGCTCGCGGTGCTCAGCGAGCGCACCCGCAACTGGTTCGCCGAGACCCTCGGCGAGAGCGCTCCGCGCATCGACGTCGTACCGAACGCCCTGCCCCGCGGCTTCCGGCCCCGTTCCACCCTCGAGACCCGCAGCGTGGTCATCGCCGGCCGGCTCGTCGGCGAGAAGCAGATCGACCACGCCATCACCATCTGGGACACGGTCGCGCGCCGGCACCCCACCTGGACGCTGCGCATCTTCGGCGACGGCCCGCTCAGCGGTGCCCTGCGGCGCCAGATCGACGTGCTCGGCCTGCACGGCAGCGTCCAGCTCAACGGCAACTCCCCGCACCTCGCCGAGGAGTGGGCCAAGGCCAGCATCGCCCTGATGACCTCCCGCAACGAGGCGTTCCCGCTGGTCCTGACCGAGGCTCAGGCCGCCGGCGTACCCGTCGTGTCCTACGACTGCCCCAACGGCCCCCGCGAGGTCGTCCTGGACGGGCAGACCGGCATCCTCGTACCCGCGAACGACACCGACGCCGCTGCACAGGCGCTGATCCACCTCATCGAGAACGCCCCGCTGCGCCACCGCATGGGCCAGGCCGCCGCGGCCTCGGTCGCCCGCCTCGCCCCGCCCGTGGTCACCGCCCTGTGGGAGAGGATCTTCGCCGAGCTGGAACAGGAGCGCGCCTCGGGACTCCGCGAGGCCCGCAAGGCGGAACGTCAGGCGGTCCACGCCCTGATGAGCGGCCAGGAGGGCATGCTCCGCCCGGCGGCCCCCGCACCCGCCACGACCGTCGACACCAAGGAGCAGCGCGCGCTCGAGGAGCGGCTCCTGCGCTCCGACCGGGGCCTGGTGCGCGACGGCGGACAGCTGTGCCGCCGGCTGGAGAGCGAGACCCCCTGGGACGTCGTCCAGCACAACCTGGGGCTGGTCGCCACGGCCCTGACGCACGCGCAGGTCCCGTACTTCGTCACCAGGGACACCAACGTCCGCCACGCGGTCGCCGTGCACGCCTCCAACCGGGAGGCGACGCTGAAGGCCCTGTCCGCCGCGCACGGCAACAGCGCCGTCTACGTGTCGCTCCTCAACGAGCGCCAGAATCCCACCGCCACCGTCCTCGCCGCCTTCGCCGAGCAGCACGCCCAGACCACCTGCTCGGCGGTGCGCGTGTACCAGAACGCGGTCAGCCCCGCCCGCACGCTCCGGCTGGCGGGCGTCTACGGGTGCACGATCAACTTCTGGGAGGAGGACCCGGAGGACCCCGGCATGATGGTCTCCCCGGTCCGCACCCTCATCGGCGACCGGGTGCCGGTCCACTCGATGCGGGTGCGGGACACGGTGCTGGGCGGCGTTACGTACCCGACCATCGAGCCGTTCGCCCAGACCCTCCACGGAGACGTGACCTTCCCCGTCGACGCCGTCTACACCTGGGTCGACGGAGGGGACGTCGACTGGCTGGAGCGGAAGCACGCGGTGATGCGGGCGCTCGGCATGCAGACCGAGGACTCCGCGAGCAGCGCCGCCCGCTTCCGCGACCGGGACGAGCTGCGCTACTCCCTGCGCTCCATCGACATGCACGCCCCCTGGATCCGCACCGTCCACCTCGTCACCGACCGGCAGGTGCCCGAGTGGCTCGACCTGAGCCACCCGCGGATCCGGGTCGTCGACCACCGTGAGATCTTCGCCGATCCCTCGGTGCTGCCGACGTACAACTCGCACGCCATCGAGAGCCAGCTGCACCACATCGACGGACTGGCCGAGCACTTCCTGTACTTCAACGACGACGTGTTCATCGGGCGCGTGCTCCAGCCGAGCATGTTCTTCCACGGCAACGGCGTCGCCAAGTACTTCATGTCGCCCACCACCGTCCCGATGGGGCCGGTCTCCGCCGAGGACGAGTTCAACATGAGCGCGGCCAAGAACAACCGCGCTCTCGTCGCCGGAGCCTTCGGCCAGGTCCTCGCCCACTCGTTCCTGCACGCGCCGCACCCGCTGCGGCGCAGTGTGCTCGCCGACATCGAGGAGCACTTCGCCGACGCCGTGGCCGGTACGGCGGCGAGCCGCTTCCGCAGCCACTCCGACCTCGCGGTCGCCTCCTCCCTGCACCACTACGTGGGCTACCACACACGGCGGTCCGCGCCCGGCAGCATCAACTGCGGCTTCGTCAACGTGGGCCTGAGCGAGCACAAGCAGCGCCTGGCCCGGCTCCAGCTGAACCGGCCGCACGACGTGTTCTGCCTGAACGACTACCACGACGGCGACGTCACCGAGGACGAACAGGACGCCGTCCTGGCGGCCTTCCTGCCCTCGTACTTCCCCGTGGCCAGCCAGTTCGAGGCCGGATCCCCCCGCAACCAGCGGTTCCATGCCGGATACCTGCCCGGATGGCCCCTGTGACCGTCACCGTCCGCACGTCCGCCGTCCCCGACCGGAGCGCCCACCGACCATGACCCAGCCCACCGAAGCGCACCCCGCCTCCCTCTTCCAGGTCTTCGCGCATCCGGACGACGACCTGTACTTCGTCAACCCCGACCTGAGCCGGCTGCTCGCCGACGGACACCGGGTCACCAGCGTGTACCTCACCGCCGCCGAGGCGGACGGACGCAACGTCGACACCCGCGACCCGCTCAGGGACCGGGCCCCGGTCGACTTCGAGGGTTACATGGAGGCCCGGCAGAACGGGCTGCGCGCCGCCTACGCCACCATGGTCCTCGGCAAGCGGGAGGCGCCCTGGGTCCGGGAGGCCGTGGAACTGGTCCCCGGCGTCGCCGCGGAGCGCTGCTACCTCTCCGAGGCGCCGTCGGTGCAGCTCTTCTTCCTCGGTCTGCGGATGGTGGACACCGCGCACGGCTTCCCCGCCGACCAGCCGCCCGTCCGGCTGACCAGCCTGTGGGACGGACGCGCCGCCCGCCAGCCCACCCTCGTGGGCCCCGAGTCCCCGCTGCGCCAGGCACAGCTCCTCGGCCGCGAGGAGGTCGTCGCCGCCCTGGTGCAGATGCTCGGCTACGTCCAGCCCACGCTGATGTGGACCATGGACCCCGACCCGCTGCACGAGTCCTTCGACGAGGCGCGCGGCATCACGTCCAGCGACCACGCCGACCACACCGCCACCGCCCAGTTCGCCCTGGAGGCGCTCCGGCGCCACCTGCGGGCCGGCGGCCGCCCGCCGCTGACCGAGCACTTCACCGGATACGGCAACAAGACCTGGCCGAACAACCTCAGCGAGCGCTCCTACACCCTGAAGAAGGGGCTCATCGACGTGTACGCGGGTGCCGACGGCCACCCGTGCACCCACCGCTACTGCGGTGACCTCCAGCTCGGCGACGGCGCGGACATCCGGCGCTACGGGTGGAGCACCCGCAGCCGCTACCCCCAGGGCACCCAGTGGCTGCACCTCCAGGCCGACGGCCGGCTCGCCGCCTACGCCGTCCTCGGCGACCAGGCCGCCGTATGGACGGAGACCGATCCGGGCGCCGGCCGCTTCGAAGGTCCCCTGCTGCTCCCCGGCGGCGGCCTCCTGCCGTGCCTCGCCGTCGCCCCCGACCGCACCGGCGGCGTCCACCTGGTCGGCCTGCGCCGCACCATGGGCGAGGAGGGCCGGGTCGACGTCGAGGTCGTGCGCATGTGGCGCCAGGCCCACACCGGCTCGGTGCTGCCCTGGGAGTCGTTTGGCAACCCGGACGAGGCCACGCGGGACTGGCGCCGCTGCCGCGAGGTCGGCGTGCCCGCGGCGGTCGTCGATCCGGCGGGCCATCTCCACGTCTTCGTACGCAACTTCTCGGTCGGCGTCAGCACGCGCCGGGAGACCGCGGACGGACTCGGCCCCTGGGAGGCCTTCGGCGGACGCTGGATGCAGGACTCCCTGACCGCCGTCCTGCGGTCCACCGGCCGCATCGACATGTACGCCACCAACCGCACGGGCGGTGTGCGCTGGCGCCAGGAAGCGGTCTACGGCCCCTTCAAGCTGGAGGACCAGCTGGTCACCGGCGTTCCGGGGACCTGGCGCCCGGCCTCGGGGCTGACCCCCGTACAGATCGGCCGCAACCGCGTGGCCCTCTTCTACCGCGAGGAGGACACCGGTGCCGTCATGCGCCACCAGCAGCGCCCGAACGGCACGTGGGAACAGCGGGTGACACGGTTGAGCGAGGACGGCGGCACCGGCGCGGTGGCCGCGGCCCGCCTCCACTCCGCCGACCGGGACGTCCTCGTCCTCGCCCGCAGGGACGAGCACAGCCGCCCCGCCGTCGCCGTGCTGCCCACCGACGCGCGCGAGGACGGCCTGCCCGACTGGCAGGACCACGCCCTGCGGATGGTCGGGGCGCCGGCGGTCGCCGCCGACGTCCACGGCCGGGCCGTCGTCACGGCGCTCGGCGCCGACGGCCGGCTGCACTGGGCGAGGCTCGAGGAAGCCCGCCCGGGGGCCGGCCCCGGACCCTGGCAGGCGTGCTGACCCGCGGGCCGGAGCGCACGACAACGGAGCGAGAAGAAGAAGTCATGAAGATCTGCGTCATCGGCAACTCGGTCGCCGCGTCCCGTACCGAGGAGGAGGCCCCGCTCGCCGGCTGGGGGCAGTACCTCGCGGAGTTCCTGGCGGCCGGCTCCGACGTCCGCAACTACGCGCGCGACGCGATGACGCTGCGCGGCTACTACACCGAGCGGTTCGCGGCGCTGCTCACGCTCGTGGGCCCCGGCGACGTGGTGCTCATCGCCTTCGGCCATGTCGAGCAGCGCATCAACCAGCTCAACCGGTACCACGGGCCGCGGGAGTTCAAGGAGTATCTGCGGCTGTACGCCGAGGCGCTGCGGGCGCAGGGCGCGGTCCCCGTCCTGGTGTCCCCGGCGGCCCGCTGCGTCTTCGACGTCTCCGGCCGTCCGGTGGACACCCACGACGGCTACCGCGAACTGACCCTGGAGGCCGCCGCCGAGCTGGAGTGCGCCGTCATCGATCTCACGGCGTCCACCACCCGGCTGCTGGCGGAACTGGGCCCCACCCGGGCCAGGGGCCTCTACCGCTGGCTCGACCCGGGCGACCACCCGGGGCACCCCCAGGGCATCATCGACTCCAGCCACCTCAACCACGCCGGTGCGCGTGAGGCGGCCCGGCTGGTGGCGAGCGGCCTCGCGGCCGTGCCCGGCGTGCCCCCGGGTCTGGTGGCGGTCCAGAACCTCATGCCGGGCCGGATCCCGGAGGTGCAGACGGAGTTCACCGTGCAGCACCCGCACCTCGCCCTCACGGCCCACCCCGAGGTGAGCGCCGCCCCGGCCGTCACGTCGCCGGCCCCCGGCCAACTGGTGGGCGCGGGACGCAAGCTGACGGGCACGGCCCCCGGGGGCGCCCAGTACGTCCTGTTCTTCGAGGACGGCCAGTACCTCGGCGGCACCCAGGTCGCCGCGGACGGCACCTGGCAGTGGCGGCGCGCCGTGCAGTGGCCGCAGGGCCGGCACAAGGTGACCGCCGTCGCGCTCGCCGGGAGTGCGGTGTCGTCGGCGGCGGAGACCGACTTCGAGGTACTGGAGCACCTGGAGGCACCCGAGGTGATCGGCCCGCGGCCCGGCGCCTTCAGCGGACCCCGACCCCGGTTCTCGGGAACGGCGGGACGCGGCACCGAGAAGGTCATGGTGCTGGAACAGGGACGGCTGATCGCCGAGGCGCCGGTGCAGGAGGACGGCACCTGGCGGGTCACCCACGCCCACGACTGGCGGCCGGGGACCTACACCGTCGAGTTCGTGGGGGTCTTCAGCGCGGTCCACTCCCCGCCCGCCCGGCTCGAGCTGAAGGTGCACGGCGTCCCGGCGGACAGCTGGCTCCACACCTCGACGGCGGCGCGGGTGCCCTGCGGTGCGGACTGCGAGCACTACCCGGCGCTGCCCGCCTGGTGACCGCCGACCCGGGCCGGGAGCGGGCAGGGACCGCCCGCTCCCGGCCCGGGTACGGCGAAGGGGCCCCCGCCTTCCGGCGGGGGCCCCTTCGCCGTTGCATCGGAGACCTACGCGGGCACGCTCGCCACGCCCGCCTCCAGGAACCGCTTCCCGTTCACCCGCTCGGAGACGCCCTCGCGGTCCAGGTACGGCGTGATGCCGCCCAGGTGGAAGGGCCAGCCGGCGCCGGTGATCAGGCAGAGGTCGATGTCCTGGGCCTCGGCGACGACGCCCTCGTCCAGCATCAGACCGATCTCCTGGGCCACCGCGTCCAGGACGCGCTCGCGGACCTGCTCCTCGGTGAGGACGGTGTCGCCCTGCTCGAGCAGCGCGGCGACCTCCGGGTCCAGCTCGGGCTTGCCGCTGTCGTAGACGTAGAAGCCGCGCTTGCCCGCCTCGACGACCGCCTTCAGGTTCGGGGAGACCGTGAAGCGCTCCGGGAAGGACCGGTTCAGGGTCTCCGAGACGTGCAGGCCGATGGCCGGGCCGACCAGCTCCAGGAGGACCAGCGGGGACATCGGCAGGCCCAGCGGCTCCACCGCCTTCTCCGCGACCTCGACGGGCGTGCCCTCGTCGATGACGTTCTGGATCTCGCCCATGAAGCGGGTCAGGATGCGGTTGACCACGAACGCCGGGGCGTCCTTGACCAGGACCGCGGTCTTCTTCAGCTTCTTGGCGACGGCGAAGGCCGTGGCCAGCGAAGCGTCGTCGGTCTGCTCGCCGCGGACGATCTCCAGCAGCGGGAGGATCGCGACCGGGTTGAAGAAGTGGAAGCCGACGACCCGCTCGGGGTGCTTCAGCTTCGACGCCATCTCCGAGACGGAGAGGGAGGAGGTGTTGGTGGCGAGGATCGCGTGCGCCGGGGCGACCGCCTCGACCTCCGCGAACACCTTCTGCTTGACGCCCATCTCCTCGAAGACCGCTTCGATGATGAAGTCGGCGTCCGCGAAGCCCTCGGCCTTGTCCAGGACACCGCTCACCAGCGCCTTGAGGCGGTTGGCCTTGTCCTGGTTGACACGGCCCTTGCCGAGCAGCTTGTCGATCTCGGCGTGGACGTAGCCCACGCCCTTGTCGACGCGCTCCTGGTCGATGTCCGTGAGGACGACCGGGACCTCCAGGCGGCGCAGGAAGAGCAGCGCCAGCTGCGAGGCCATCAGGCCGGCGCCGACGACGCCCACCTTGGTGACCGGGCGGGCCAGAGACTTGTCCGGCGCACCGGCGGGACGCTTGCCGCGCTTCTGCACCAGGTTGAACGAGTAGATGCCCGCGCGCAGTTCGCCGCCCATGATCAGGTCGGCGAGCGCCTGGTCCTCGGCGTCGAAGCCCTGCTGGAGGTCGCCGTTCTTGGCGGCGGCGATGATGTCCAGGGCGCGGTAGGCGGCAGGGGCCGCGCCGTGCACCTTGCCGTCGGCGATGAACCGGCCGCGCGCGACGGCCTGGTCCCAGGCCTCCCCGCGGTCGATCGCGGGACGCTCGACGGCGATCTCGCCCTTGAGGACGGACGCGGTCCAGATCAGCGACTGCTCCAGGAAGTCCGCACCCTCGAAGATCGCGTCCGCGATGCCGAGTTCGTGGACCTGCTTGCCCTTGAGCTGCTTGTTCTGGTTGAGGCTGTTCTCGATGATCACCGAGACGGCCTTGTCGGCGCCGATCAGGTTCGGCAGCAGCGTGCAACCGCCCCAGCCGGGGACCAGGCCGAGGAAGACCTCGGGGAGGGAGAACGCAGGGAGGGCCGCGGACACCGTGCGGTAGGTGCAGTGCAGGCCGATCTCGACGCCGCCGCCCATGGAGGCGCCGTTGTAGTACGCGAAGGACGGCACGGCGAGGTTCGCCAGGCGCTTGAGGACGTCGTGGCCGCCCTTGCCGATGGCCAGTGCGTCCTCGTGGCGCTTCAGCAGCTCGACGCCCTTGAGGTCGGCGCCGACCGCGAAGATGAACGGCTTGCCGGTGACGCCGACGCCGACGATGTCGCCGTCCGCGGCCTCCTTCTCGACCTGGTCGATCGCGGCGTCGATGTTCGCCAGCGACTGCGGGCCGAGCGTGGTCGGCTTGGTGTGGTCGTGGCCGTTGTCCAGGGTGATGAGCGCGAAGCGCCCGGCTCCCAGGGGGAGGTCGAAGTGGCGCACGTGGGCGCTGGTGACGACCTCGCCGGGGAACAGCTCGGCCGCACCCTTCAGCAGCTCTGCGGTGGTGCTCACTTGTCCCCCTCGAAGTGCGGGTTCTCCCAGATGACCGTGGCGCCCATGCCGAAGCCGACGCACATGGTCGTCAGGCCGTAGCGGACGTGCGGCTGTTCCTCGAACTGGCGGGCCAGCTGCGTCATCAGGCGGACGCCCGAGGATGCCAGCGGGTGGCCGAAGGCGATGGCGCCGCCGTACTGGTTGACGCGGGCGTCGTCGTCGGCGATGCCGTAGTGCTCCAGGAACGCGAGGACCTGGACGGCGAAGGCCTCGTTGATCTCGAACAGGCCGATGTCGGAGATCGACAGGCCGGCCTGCGCGAGGGCCTTCTCGGTGGCCGGGATCGGGCCGTAGCCCATGACCTCCGGCTCCACGCCCGCGAAGGCGTAGGAGACCAGGCGCATCTTGACCGGCAGGCCGTTCTCGCGGGCGAAGTCCTCGCTCGCGATGAGGGAGGCGGTCGCGCCGTCGTTCAGACCGGCCGCGTTGCCCGCGGTGACCCGGCCGTGCACGCGGAACGGCGTCTTCAGGCCCGACAGGTTCTCCAGCGTGGTGCCCGGACGCATCGGCTCGTCGGCGGTGACCAGGCCCCAGCCCGTCTCGCCGGCTTCCGCGTTGGTGCGGCGCACCGAGACCGGCACCAGGTCGGCCTGGATCTGGCCGTTGGCGTACGCCTTGGCGGCCTTCTCCTGCGAGCGCACGGCGTACTCGTCGGCGCGCCGCTTGGTGATGCTCGGGTAGCGGTCGTGCAGGTTCTCGGCGGTCATGCCCATGAACAGGGCGGACTCGTCGACCAGCTTCTCGCTGACGAACCGCGGGTTCGGGTCGACGCCCTCGCCCATCGGGTGGCGGCCCATGTGCTCGACACCGCCCGCGATGGCGACGTCGTACGCGCCGAAGGCGACCGAGCCGGCCACCGTGGTGACGGCGGTCAGGGCGCCCGCGCACATGCGGTCGATCGAGTAGCCCGGGACCGAGGTCGGCAGGCCCGCCAGGATGCCGGCGGTGCGGCCGATGGTCAGGCCCTGGTCGCCGATCTGCGTGGTCGCGGCGACGGCGACCTCGTCGATCTTCTTCGGGTCGAGACCGGGGTTGCGGCGCAGCAGCTCCCGGATCGCCTTCACGACCAGGTCGTCGGCGCGGGTCTCGTGGTAGATGCCCTTCGGGCCCGCCTTGCCGAACGGGGTGCGGACGCCGTCGACGAAGACGACGTCCCTGACGGTACGAGGCACGATGGCTCTCCTCCAGGGTGCGGGATGGCACTGCTGCGGCACGCATGCACTGAGCGCGCGCTCAGGCCCATGCTACTTATGAGTAACGTAGCTGCCCAGTCCCCCCGGCCCAAGCGGTGAAGGTCACACCCGGAGCCGGGCGGACATCACCCCTTCGGCGGCCCGGGGGCGTCGCCGCCGCGCCTCCCGCCGCGTCCGTCAGGCGGGCTCCGCCTCCTGGTTCAGGGCCGTCACCAGGACCGGCGTCACCTGTTCCACCTGCCACGGCCGGGCGCCGTGGGCGGTGAGGGCCGCGGCCACGCTCTCCCGGTCGGCCGGCTTCGGCGGCTCCCAGCAGACCCTGCGCACGGTGTCCGGCGTGATCAGGTTCTCCTGCGGCATGTTCAGCTGCTCGGCCAGGGCGGTCACCCCCGCCCGCGCCGCGGCCAGCCGGGCGGCTGCGGCCGGGTCCTTGTCGGCCCAGGCGCGCGGCGGCGGGGGACCCGTCACCGGCTGGCCGGGCTGGGGCAGCTGGGACTCCGTGAGGCCCTTGGCCCGGTCGACCGCGGCCTGCCACTGGTCCAGCTGCCGGCGGTTCACCCGCCCGAAGCCGCCGAGCGCCCCGAGCGCGTGCGCGTTGGCCGGCAGCGCGAGCGCGGCCTCCACGATCGCGGCGTCCCCGAGCACCTTGCCGGGGGAGACGTCACGGCGCTGCGCGATCCGGTCCCGGGTCTGCCACAGCTCCCGGACGACGGCGAGCTGCCGGCGCCGGCGCACCTTGTGCATGCCGGACGTGCGGCGCCACGGGTCCTTGCGGGGCTCGGCCGGCGGGGCCGAGGCGATCGCGTCGAACTCCTGCCGGGCCCACTCCAGCTTGCCCTGCCGGTCCAGCTCCTTCTCCAGCGCGTCGCGCAGGTCGACCAGGAGCTCGACGTCGAGGGCGGCGTAGCGCAGCCACGGTTCGGGCAGCGGGCGGGTCGACCAGTCGACGGCCGAGTGGCCCTTCTCCAGGACGAATCCCAGCACGTTCTCGACCATCGCGCCGAGGCCGACCCGGGGGAAGCCGGCGAGCCGGCCGGCCAGCTCGGTGTCGAAGATGCGGGTGGGCACCATCCCTATGTCCCGCAGACACGGCAGGTCCTGGGTGGCCGCGTGCAGCACCCACTCGGCGCCCGAGACCGCCGCGCCCAGCTCCGACAGGTCGGGGCAGGCGACGGGGTCGATGAGCGCGGTGCCGGCGCCCTGGCGGCGCAGCTGCACCAGATAGGCGCGCTGGCCGTAGCGGTAGCCGGAGGCGCGCTCGGCGTCGACGGCGACGGGGCCGCTGCCGGCGGCGAATGCGGCGGTCACCTCGGCGAGGGCGGCCGCGTCGGCGATCACCGGCGGTACGCCCTCGCGTGGTTCGAGCAAGGGGATCGGCGCCTGGCTCACAGAAGATCCGGCGTCGTCCGGAGGAGCGCCTCCGGTGGTGCGCAGTGAACGGTCTGCTGCGGTTTCGTGGGCCTCGGTCACCGGTCAAGGGTATCGGTGTATGCGCGCAGCCCGCCGACGGAACGTTCCGTCGGCGGGCTGCGGGGGGTCGTTATCCGGACAGGTCAGGGAAGGACGGGGCGCACCGGGGAGGGGTGGGCGGTCGCGCGGCGGGCGGGGTTCGGGGCGGTCAGTGGATGATGCCGGTCCGCAGGGCCACCGCCACCATGCCGGCGCGGTCGCCCGTGCCGAGCTTGCGGGCGATGCGGGCCAGGTGGCTCTTGACGGTCAGGGCGGACAGGCCCATGGAGACGCCGATCGCCTTGTTCGACTGGCCCTCCGCGACCAGTCGCAGCACCTCGACCTCGCGGCCGGAGAGTTCGCGGTAGCCGCCCGGGTGGCTCGGGGCGCCCGGGGGGCGGCGGTGCAGTCGGGCGGCGGCGGCGCCGATGGGGGCGGCACCGGGCCGGGTGGGGAGCCCGATGTTGGTACGGGTGCCGGTGACGACGTAGCCCTTGACGCCGCCGGCGAGGGCGTTGCGGACGGCGCCGATGTCGTCGGCGGCGGACAGGGCGAGCCCGTTGGGCCAGCCCGCGGCGCGGGTCTCGGACAGCAGGGTGAGACCGGAGCCGTCGGGGAGATGGACGTCTGCGACGCAGATGTCGCGGGGGTTGCCGATGCGGGGACGAGCCTCCGCGACGGACGAGGCCTCGATGACGTCGCGCACACCGAGCGCCCACAGATGGCGGGTGACGGTGGAACGGACGCGCGGGTCGGCCACGACCACCATGGCGGTCGGCTTGTTCGGGCGGTAGGCGACCAGGCTTGCGGGCTGCTCGAGGAGAACGGACACCAGGCCTCCTGGGATGCGGGACGGGACCGGCTCCTGGGGGACGAAGCCGGGACGAACCGTGCTTTCAAGGTCACAGTCGTCTTCGGCACCGGACGCGTCCGCCTTTAGGGAATGATCACGATCTGGTGAGTAACAATCCGAGCAATTCGGACACGCGGTCGATCATTCGAAGATCGAACGGTTTCCATCTCTGTCGAGATCTTTGTCGATACGAGGCCGAAAGTGGCCGTATCGACAAAGTGACCGCCGGTCGGGCAGGCGTCGACGGGTGCGTTCCCTTGTGATCGTTCTTGACCGGCTTCCTAGCGGGACTGCGGCCCGCGCCGCTGGGGCAGCGTGACGACCGACGCGTCGCCGGGACCGGCCGGCGGCAGACCCGCGACCTGGGCCAGCAGGTCGCACCACGAGGCGAGGTGGGCGGCCGTGTCCGGCACCCCCTTCAGGCCCTCGCGGGGCGTCCAGGAGGCGCGGATCTCGATCTGCGAGGCGGACGGACGCGCCGACAGCCCGCCGAAGTAGTGGGAGCTGGCCCGCGTGACGGTGCCGCTGGGCTCGCCGTAGACCAGGCCCCGGGCCTGGAGGGCGCCGGTGAGCCAGGACCAGCAGACGTCCGGCAGCAGCGGATCCGCGGCCATCTCCGGCTCCAGCTCGGCGCGCACCAGCGTGACCAGCCGGAAGGTGCCTCGCCAGGCGTCGTGCCCGGCCGGGTCGTGCAGCAGCACCAGACGCCCGTCGGCCAGATCCTCGTCGCCGTCGACGACCGCGGCCTCCAGCGCGTACGCGAACGGCGCGAGGCGCTGCGGCGCGCGCGTCGTCTCCACCTCGATCTGCGGCCGCAGCCGCGCGGTCTGGAGCGCGTCGACGGCGGCCGTGAACGGCGGCGGTGCCGCGCCGCCCGGTTGCCGCCCGCCCTCCTTGGTGCCCTTCTGTTCGTCCATTCCGCCAGCGTCGTCCGACAGTCGTCCCTGAGCCGCAGCCATGCGGGGAAGATTAAGCGGAACGGCGCCCCGGCGCAGGGAGGGACACCCGCGTGCGGGCGCGATGTCCGGATCACGTGGTACGGCGAGGGCGCGCCGGGGCCCGTGCGGGTGCGCGCGCCCCGGTCCGGCGAGCCCGCACCCGAGGGCGGGCACCGCCCGGGGGGCATGCGAGACTTGCCGCTGTGAGTGCCAACGAGAGCCCCGCGGGCAAGCAGCCGACCGCCACGTACGACTCCGCCTTCCTCAAGGCGTGCCGGCGTGAGCCGGTGCCGCACACCCCCGTGTGGTTCATGCGCCAGGCCGGCCGCTCACTGCCGGAGTACCTCAAGGTGCGCGAGGGCATCCCGATGCTCGAGTCCTGCATGCGGCCGGAGCTGGTCGCCGAGATCACCCTCCAGCCGGTGCGCCGGCACGGCGTGGACGCGGCGATCTACTTCAGCGACATCGTGGTCCCGCTCAAGGCCATCGGCATCGACCTCGACATCAAGCCGGGCGTCGGCCCGGTCGTCGCGAACCCGATCCGCTCCCGCGCGGACCTCGCGCAGTTGCGCGACCTCACCCCGGAGGACGTCTCCTACGTCACCGAGGCGTACGGCCTGCTCACCCGTGAGCTGGGCGCGACCCCGCTGATCGGCTTCGCGGGCGCCCCCTTCACCCTTGCGAGCTACCTCGTGGAGGGCGGCCCGTCCCGCAACCACGAGCACACCAAGGCGCTCATGTACGGCGACCCCGAGCTGTGGGCCGACCTGCTGGACCGCCTCGCCGACATCACGGCAGCCTTCCTTTCGGTGCAGCTCGAGGCCGGCGCGAGCGCCGTGCAGCTCTTCGACTCCTGGGTCGGCGCCCTCGCCCCCGCCGACTACCGCCGCTTCGTGCAGCCCGCCTCCCGCAAGGTCTTCGACGCCGTCGCCGGGTACGGCGTGCCGCGCATCCACTTCGGTGTCGGCACCGGCGAACTGCTGCGCGACATGGGCGAGGCCGGCGCGGACGTCGTCGGCGTCGACTGGCGCGTCCCGCTGGACGAGGCCGCCCGCCGCGTCGGCCCCGGCAAGGCGCTCCAGGGGAACCTTGACCCGGCCGTGCTCTTCTCTTCCCCGCAGGCGGTCGAGGCCAAGACCCGCGAGGTCCTCGACGCCGCGGCCGGACTGGAGGGACACGTCTTCAACCTCGGCCACGGCGTCCTGCCCACCACCGACCCGGACGCGCTGACCCGCCTCGTGGAGTACGTCCACAGCAGCACCGCGCGCTGACCCTCGCGAGGGGCGCCGGGGCGGGCGCGGCGGAGAGGCCGCGACCGTCCCGGCCTTTTTGCGCGCGCCTGTTTACATCGATGTACAACCAGTCCTAGCCTGACGCGGATCTCGCTTCCCGAAGCTCACCGAAGCTCGCCGAAGCTCGCAGGAAAGGGGAACGTGTTGTTGCCGCTCCGACTGTTCCGCGCCCTCGCACACCACCGCTTCCGCGCCCTCTCACCCGTTCTGGCCGTGGTGCTGAGCACACTGCTCGCCGCACCGGCCGTCGCAGCGGCTCCCGCACCCTCCGCCCCGGCCGCGGCGGACACCGTCTCCACCGCCGCCACCGGCACCCCGCTGCGCGACGGCACGGGCCTGTACCCGCGCGCCATTCGGCTCGCCCGGGACGGACGGATCCTGGCCGGCGTCGTCACCTTCGACGGCGACCAGGGGATCGGCGCCGTCCACGAGAGCACCGACAACGGCGCCACCTTCCACGAGGTGGGCCGGATCTCCGACCCCGAGTCCGGGTCCGGCCGGGGGCTCTGCTGCAGCACCCTGTTCGAACTGCCCCGGCAGATCGGCGCGCTGCCGGCCGGCACCCTGCTCTGGGCCTCGTCGGCCGGCCAGGACGAGCCCGACCGCCGCATGGCGCTGCGGATCTGGCGCAGCGACGACGTGGGCCGCACCTGGTCCTACCTCTCCGCGTGCGCGGTCGCCACCGGCACCGGCGGCCTGTGGGAACCGGAGTTCTCGATCGCCTCGGACGGCGCCCTGGTCTGCCACTACTCCGACGAGACGGACCCCGCGCACAGCCAGAAACTCGTCGCCGTACGCAGCTACGACGGCGTCACCTGGCAGGGGCGCCACGACACCGTCGCCAGCTCCCTGGCGACCGACCGGCCCGGCATGCCGGTCGTGCGCAGGCTGCCCGACGGCACGTACGTCATGAGCTACGAGATCTGCACCCCCGGCGGGCAGTACCAGTGCGTGGTGCACTACCGCACCTCCGCCGACGGCTGGAACTGGGGGAGCGTCACCGACCTCGGCATCCGTCCCGAGACGGTCGACGGCAAGTACTTCCGCGCCACCCCGACCATCGCCTGGGCACCGAGCCCGGACGGCGACCCCGACGGACGGCTGCTGCTGGTGGGACAGCGCCTGCTCGAGAAGGACGGCAGCGTCGCCGCCGGGAGCGGCCGGACGATCCTCGCCAACACCGAGAACGGCAGCGGGCCCTGGTACGAGATCGAGGCACCGGTGCAGGTGCCCGACCCGCAGATCAACTACTGCCAGAACTACAGCTCCCCGCTGCTGCCCTCGGCCGACGGCCGCACGGTCCTGCAGATCGCCACCGACTTCGACGGCACGGTCTGCAAGCCGTACTACGCCACCGGCTCCGTCACCGGGACCGGCGACGGAGCCGGGGTCGTCGACGGCGCGGTCTACCGGCTGGTCAACGCCAACAGCGGACAGTGCCTCGACGTGGCCGCCGACTCCCGCGCGCCGGGCGGCAACGTGCAGCAGTGGCCGTGCAACGGACTCGGCCCGCAGGACTTCAGGTTCACCGCCCGCGGGGAGGGCCGCTTCACGCTCACCGGCCGCAACAGCGGCCACTGCCTGGACGTGGAGAACGGCTCCGCCACACCCGGCGCCAACGTCCGCCAGTGGTACTGCAACGGCGCCGCCGCCCAGGACTGGCGGCCGGAGAACGTCGGCCGGGGCTACTACCGCCTCGTCGTCCGCTCCAGCGGACAGTGCCTGGACGTGGCGCAGGGGTCGAGGACAGCAGGCGCCAACGTCCAGCAGTGGACCTGCAACGGCCTCCAGCCGCAGATCTGGCGGCTGGAGCGCGCCTGAGAGCGGGCCCCGCGGTCGGCCCGTCCCACGGCCACCGGACCGACCGCACCTCCACGGGACCCGCAGGGACCGTCGGCCGACGGGCCGAGCCCGCAGCGCACCCCTACTGGGCACCGCAGGCAGGAGCCCGGCCTCCTGCTCCGCGGGCCCCTGCCAACAGCGTCCTGAGATACGCGTCGTGCGCCTGTAGGAGCCGGACCGCGCGGTCCGTGCCGTCGGTCAGGAACGGCAGGACCGCAAGGGCCGGGACGGTGGCGGTGAGGGCCACGAGCTGGGCCGGGGCGAGCAGGGCGACCAGCAGCACGCGCCGAAGCGGGCCGATCAGCAGCGGAAGAAATGTCATGCCTCCAGCACAGCCCGTCCGGCCCCCGCCGGCGTCATGCCACGAACGAGCCCGTACCGAAGCGAAAGCCGCCGAACGCCGCCGAACACCGCCGAACGCCGCTGAGAACACCGGGCTCTTCCCTATCCTGGTGGGCACGCGCCAGGAGGTGACGGGTGGCCGACCGCGACGCCGTGCAGGGCACCGCCGCCGTGCCGGAGGACGACTTCGGGCGACGGCTGACGGAGTTCGCCGCCGACCTGAAGGAGCTGCGGATCGAGCGCGGCAACCTGCCGCTGCGCGAGATCGCCCGGCGCGCTCCCCGGCACCGGCCCCTGTCGGCCGCGGCGGTCAGCGAGACGCTCAACGGCAAGCGGCTGCCGCGCTTGGACTTCCTGATGGCGCTGGTACGGACACTGCTCGCCCACGACCACGAGGGCCGTCCGCATCCGCTCGGCCGCGACGACCCGCGCCTGGAAGTCTGGCGCACGCGCTGGCGCGACCTGGAACTGCTGCGCACGGCGCGGCCGCCCGCGGCCCGCCGCCCCGCCTCCCCGAAAGCGGACCCCGGTCCACCGGTCCCGGCATCCGCCGTCGCCGCCACCTCGCACGCTCCTGCCGCTGTCCGAGCCCCCGCCACCGCTCGCGCCGCCGCGGCCGATGCGTCCCCGGCCCGCGTCCTTCTCGGTGAACAGAGCCGCGGTGCGCGCTCCTTGGCGTTCTCGCCCGACGGGAAACTCCTCGCCACCGTGAACGACGACCCGCTGGTGCGGTTGTGGCACGCGGCCACCGGTGAGCCCGCGAGCGCCCCTCTCACCGGGCACGGGGACGGAGTCAGGTGTGTGGTGTTCTCGCCCGACGGCCGGCTGCTGGCGACGGCGGGCCGCGACCGGGCAGTGCGGCTGTGGGACCCGCGCACCGGTGTGCCCGTCGGCGAGCCGTTCGCGCAGAGCGGCACACTCTGGACCCTCGCCTTCTCCCCCGACGGGAGCCTGCTGGCCACCGGGGGCCGCGACCGGACCGTACAGCTGTGGGACCCGGTGACCCGGAAGCCGGTCGGCGCCCCGCTCGCCGCGCACACGGGCGGCGTCGAAGCCGTGGCGTTCTCACCGGACGGACGCCTGCTCGCCTCCGGAGGCGCCGGTGCCACCGTACGGCTGTGGCGGGCGGACGGCGGCGCGCCGGAGGGGGAGCCGCTGCTCGGGCACCGCGGCGAGATCCGGGCCCTGGCGTTCTCACCCGACAGCCGCCTGCTGGCCTCCGGCGACTGGGACGGGACGGTCCGCCTCTGGGACCCGTGCGCCGGCGCGCCCGTCGGCGATCCCCTCACCGGTCACCGCAACGCGGTCAGGGGCCTGGCGTTCTCGCCCGACGGACGGCTGCTGGTCTCGGCCGGCATGGACCGCACCGTCCGCTTGTGGGACCCGGTCTCCCACGGCCCCCTCGGCCCGCCCCTCACCCGCCACGCCTGCGCCTTCCGCACCCTCGGCTTCTCCCCCGACGGCCGCTTCCTCGCCGCCGGCGGGGACGACGAGCCGGTGGCCCTGTGGGCGACGGCGGATCTCGCCGGGGCCCCGGTCACGGACGGTCGACCGGACCGCACGTAATTGCTACGGGATTCCTACGGGGCCCGTCGGGCCCGGCGGCCGAAGAGGATGCCGGGCGGTTCCGGCGGCGGGGGAGTGCCGGGCTTGAGGGGCCAGGCGAGGAGCATGCCGGCCACGAAGCCGACGACGTGGGCCACGTAGGCGACGGCGCCCGCGGCGGAGACGCCCTGGCCGGCGGAGTAGAAGGCCTGGAGGACGAACCACAGGCCCAGGACGATCCACGCCGGCAGGCGCAGCGGCAGGAAGATCAGGAAGGGGACGAGGACCCATACCCGGGCCCTCGGATAGAGCACCAGGTAGGCGCCCAGCACCCCGGCGATCGCGCCCGACGCGCCGATCAGCGGGTCGGCCGAGTCCGCGTTCAGGAGGGCGAAGCCGTAGGTCGCCGCGTAGCCGCAGACGCCGTAGAACAGCAGGTAGCGCAGGTGGCCCATGCGGTCCTCGACGTTGTTGCCGAAGATCCACAGGAAGAGCATGTTGCCCAGCAGGTGCGGCCAGCCGCCGTGCAGGAACATCGCCGTCGCGACGCTCAGCTCCGGCGACTTGTCGTAGCCCGGCGGGCCGATCACACACCCGGGGCCCTGCGGGCCCACCCCGGTCGCACCGGTGGGCACCAGCCGGGGCATGCGGTGCTGCAGCAGTTCCCGGGGCACCGCCGCGTAGTGGTCCAGGAACGCCTGGAGATGGCACATCTGCGCGAGAGAGCCGTCGCCCGTCACGGAACCGGTCATGCCGGGGGTGAACAGGAACACGAGCACGTTCGCGGCGATCAGGGCGTACGTCACCCAGGGCGTGCGGCGCGCCGGGTTCACGTCATGGACGGGGATGACCACGGGACACTACTGCCCGCCTGACGGACGGTGAATCGGCGTGACGTCTGAACGCCCCCGTCCGTGGCTGCGTATGTCCTCTCAACCGCCCGCGGCCCGGGGAAGGCGGGGCGCGGGGACGACGTGAGGATCAGGCGATGAACGAACGGGTCACACCGGTTCCGGCGATGCACGCCCTGCCCGACGGCGAGGCCGAGGTCGCCCTCGTGCTGCGCCTGCCCTGGGAGGACGTCGCCCGGCTCGGGCAGGAGGCCGGGCGGCTGGCCGCGCAGCGGCAACGCCCCGTGACACTGGACGAGGCGGTGAGCCACCGGCTGCGCTCCGCCCGCGCCGCCGCGCACGCCAAGCCGGCCGGCGAGCAGCCGCCCGCCGTCACCGCCCCGGCGTCCATGACCGCCCCGGCGTCCGTGTCGTCCCTGCCCGCACGGCCCCCGGCCGAGCAGGCACGGCAGGCCATCGACCGCATCAACGGCACCGCGTAGCGCCCACGGGCGGAGCGGGTCAGCGGTGCTCCTCCACCGCCCGCGCCGCCTTGCGGGCCGCCACCAGCACGGGGTCCCACACGGGGGAGAACGGCGGCGCGTAACCCAGGTCCAGGGCCGTCATCTGCTCCACCGTCATCCCCGCCGTGAGGGCCACCGCGGCGACGTCGACGCGCTTGCCCGCGCCCTCACGGCCGACGATCTGCACGCCGAGCAGGCGTCCGGTGCGCCGCTCGGCGAGCATCTTCACCGTCATGGGCGAGGCACCCGGGTAGTACCCGGCGCGGCTGGTGGACTCGATCGTCACCGTCACGAACCGCAGCCCCGCCCGCAGCGCGTCCTTCTCCCGCAGCCCGGTCCGCGCGATCTCCAGGTCGCACACCTTGCTGACCGCGGTGCCGACCACGCCCGGGAACGTGGCGTAGCCGCCGCCCGCGTTGGTGCCGACGACCTGCCCGTGCTTGTTGGCGTGCGTGCCCAGCGGAATGTGCCGCTCCTGCCCGGAGACCAGGTCGAGCACCTCCACGCAGTCGCCGCCGGCCCAGATGTTCTCGTGCCCGCGCACCCGCATCGCGAGGTCGGTCAGCAGCCCGCCGTGGGCGCCGAGCGGCAGCCCGGCCCGGGCGGCGAGCGCGGTCTCGGGGCGGACGCCGATGCCGAGGACCACCACGTCCGCCGGGTACTGGGCGTCCGCGGTGGCCACCGCGCGGGCCCGGCCGTCGTCGCCGGTGAGCACCTCGGTGACCTCGGCGTCGTTCACCATGGTGATGCCGAGGCCCTCCATGGCCTCGTGCACCGTCCGGCCCATGTCCGGGTCGAGCGTGGACATCGGCTCCCGGCCGCGGTTGACCACCGTCACCTCGTAGCCGCGGTTGATGAGCGCCTCGGCCATCTCCACGCCGATGTACCCGGCGCCGACGACCACCGCGCGCCGCCCCCGCGTGCGGGACAGCGTCTCGAGCAGGGCCTGCCCGTCGTCGAGGGTCTGCACGCCGTGCACGCCGGGTGCGTCGATCCCCGGCAGATCGGGCCGGACCGGGCGGGCGCCGGTCGCGATCACGAGCTTGTCGTACGGCGTCCAGGCCTCCGCGCCCGACTCGAGGTCCCGGGCGCGCACCCGTCCGCCGGCCACGTCGACCTCCGTCACCTCCGTGCGCATCCGCAGGTCGATGCCGCGCGCGCGGTGCTCCTCGGGCGTACGGGCGACGAGGTCGTCCCGGTCGGTGACGTCACCGCCGACCCAGTAGGGGATGCCGCACGCCGAGAACGAGCTGAAGTGACCGCGTTCGAACGCGATGATCTCCAGCTCGTCCGGGCCCCTCAGCCGGCGCGCCTGCGACGCCGCGGACATCCCCGCGGCGTCACCGCCGACCACGACCAGCCGTTCCCGCGCCCCGCCCGCGCCCCGCCCACCGCTCGTACCGCTGATGCTCATGCGAACACGCTACGCGGGCGCGGATCTTCAGTCCCGCTCGCGGGTCGGCTCGGCGGGCCTGGCGCCCGGCACCGGCGGTGCGGCCGGCAGCGGGCCGACCGCCGTCGCCTGCGGCGCGGCGGCCGGGCGGCGCGGCAGCCGGGGCCGCACCACGCGCGCCCACAGCAGCACGAGCAGTGCCGCCACCGCGGCGAACGGCAGGACGGCGCCGAACACGATCGCCACCCAGCGCAGCATCGTCACGAACGCGTCCCAGCCGCCCGCCAGCGCGTCCGTGAACCCCGGGTCGTCGTCCTCCTCGACGGCCTCCTTCCTCACCGGCGTCTCGGACAGGGAGAGGGTGACGGTGGCCAGGCTCGTACGGTCCTTCAGGGAGGACTGCTGGGCGAGCAGCGCCTCCAGTTCGGCCTGACGGGAGCTCAGCTCGCTCTCCAGTGTCACCACGTCGCTCAGCGTGGTCGCGCGGTCCATCAGCTCGCGCACCCGGGCCACGCTGGCGCGCTGCGAGGCGATGCGGCTCTGCACGTCCACCACCTGGTCGGTGACGTCCTCCGCCTTCGCGTCGCGCTCCAGGAGCTTGCCGGCGCCCTCCAGTTCGGACATCACGTCCTGGTACGCGTCGACGGGCACGCGCAGGACGATGCGGGTCCGCTCGTGACCGTCCTCGTCCCGGCGGGTGGTCTCGTCGCCGACGTAGCCGCCCGCGTTCTCGGCCGTGGTGCGGGCCGCGTCGAGCGCCTTGGGGACGTCCTTGACCTGGACCGTCAGGGAGGCGGTGCGGATGATGTGGCTCGCGGCGGCCTTCGCCGGCGCGGTCGCCCGGGAGCGGTCGGCGCCCCCTTCCGCGCCCGCGCCCGCCGCGCCCTGCGCCCCGCTCGTCGGTGCGGCGGCCTTGGCGTCGCTCGTGCGGGCGGAGTCGTTCCCGTTGCCGGCGCTGCATCCGGTGAGGGCGAGGGACGCGGTCAGCAGGACGGCGGCCGCGGCCGGAACGGCTCGCAGGGTGGGTGGTGTACGCACAAGGGCCCCCCGGGGTCGGTGTCGACTGTCGTTCCTATGACGTCGCGAGGGGCGCGGACGACGGCGCGGAACGGTCCCGAAGAGGTCACGGTCCGGACTCGCCGACGGCCCCCCGCGGCCCGGCCTGACGGCCGCCGCGCCGACGGGGTCTGAGAGGCTTGGGGCATGTGCGCTAGCGAGACCCCGGCGGGCACGGCACCCGCGGACACCCGGCACGTCGTCGTCATCGGAGCCGGCATCGCCGGTCTGGCCGCCGCCCACCGGCTGCTGGAGCGGGGGGCCCGCGTGACCGTGCTGGAGGCCTCCGACCGCGTCGGCGGCAAGCTGCTGCCCGGTGAGATCGCCGGCGTCCGCGTCGACCTCGGCGCCGAGTCGATGCTGGCCCGCCGCCCCGAGGCCGTCGGCCTGGCCCGCGCGGCCGGTCTCGCCGACCGCCTCCAGCCGCCGTCCACCGCGACGGCCTCCCTGTGGACCCGCGGCGCCCTGCGCCCCATGCCCAAGGGCCATGTGATGGGCGTTCCCGGCACCGCCGCCGCCCTCGCCGGCGTGCTCTCGCCCGAGGGCCTCGCCCGCATCGGGCGCGACGCCGAACTGCCCCGCACCGAGGTCGGCGAGGACGTCGCGGTCGGGGAGTACGTGGCCGCGCGGCTGGGCCGCGAGGTCGTCGACCGGCTCGTCGAGCCGCTGCTGGGCGGGGTCTACGCGGGCGACGCGTACCGCATCTCGCTGCGCTCGGCCGTGCCGCAGCTCTTCGAGGCGGCCCGCACCCACACCTCCCTGACCGAGGCGGTGCGCGCCCTCCAGGGCCGCACGGCCACCTCCCCGCCGAGCGGCCCGGTGTTCATGGGTATCGAGGGCGGCATCGGCACCCTCCCGCTCGCCGTCGCCGAGTCGGTGCGGGCGCGGGGCGGCGAGATCGTCACCGGGGCACCCGTGACGGAGCTGCGCCGCACCGCGCCGGACGGCTGGCGGGTCGTCGCCGGCGACCGGGCGCTGCACGCGGACGCGGTCGTCGTCGCCGTGCCCGCGCCCGCCGCCGCCGGACTGCTGCGCGCCGAGGCGCCGGGCGCCGCCGCGGAACTGGACGCCGTCGAGTACGCCTCGATGGCCCTGGTCACCCTCGCCTACCGCCGCTCCGACGCCGCCGCGCTTCCCGAGGGCAGCGGCTTCCTCGTACCGCCGGTCGACGGGCGCACCATCAAGGCGTCCACCTTCGCCTCCCGCAAGTGGGGCTGGATCGCCGACGAGGACCCCGGCCTGGTCGTCCTGCGCACCTCGGTCGGCAGGTACGGCGAGACGGAGATCCTCGGCCGCGACGACGAAGGGCTCGTCGCCGTGTCCCGGCACGACCTGGAGGAGGCCACCGGACTGACGGCCGCGCCGGTCGCCACCCGCGTCACCCGCTGGCAGGACGGCCTGCCGCAGTACCCCGTCGGCCACCACGCGCGCGTGGTCCGCGTCCGCGCCCACGTCGCCAGGCTCCCGGGTCTCGCCGTGTGCGGCGCCGCCTACGACGGCGTCGGCGTCCCGGCGAGCATCGCGAGCGCGTACGCGGCCGTCGACCAGATCGACGGGGACCGGCGCGGTGTGGAGGAGCTCACCGCCAACCCGGTGCAGAGTCTGCACGGCGGAGCGGGAGAATAGGGTCATGAGTGACGACGCCACCACCCCCGCAGCCGACCGGATCCCGAACAAGGGCAAGCTGGCCAAGGACCTCAACGAGGTCATCCGCTACACCCTCTGGTCCGTCTTCAGGCTCAAGGACGTGCTGCCCGAGGACCGCGCGGGCTACGCCGACGAGGTCCAGGAGCTGTTCGACCAGCTCGCCGCGAAGGACGTGACGATCCGCGGCACCTACGACGTGTCCGGCCTGCGCGCCGACGCCGACCTCATGATCTGGTGGCACGCGGAGACCAGCGACCAGCTGCAGGAGGCGTACAACCTCTTCCGCCGCACGAAGCTGGGCCGCGCCCTCACGCCGGTCTGGTCGAACATGGCGCTGCACCGCCCCGCCGAGTTCAACCGCTCGCACATCCCGGCGTTCCTCGCCGACGAGACGCCGCGCAACTACGTCAGCGTCTACCCGTTCGTGCGCTCCTACGACTGGTACCTGCTGCCCGACGAGGACCGCCGCCGCATGCTCGCCGACCACGGCAAGATGGCCCGCGGCTACCCGGACGTGCGCGCCAACACGGTCGCCTCCTTCTCGCTCGGCGACTACGAGTGGATCCTCGCCTTCGAGGCCGACGAGCTGGACCGCATCGTCGACCTCATGCGCCACCTGCGCGGCTCCGAGGCCCGCATGCACGTCCGCGAGGAGATCCCGTTCTACACCGGGCGCCGCAAGGACATCGCGGAGCTGGTGGCCGGGCTGGCCTGACCGGCGGGACATCGCCGAGCTGGTCCGGGCCGGGCTGATCGCCCCCTGCCCGGCCCGGCGCCGCTCAGCCCCGCCGCTCCCCGAGGTACTCCTCGCGGTGCGCGAAGGCCGCCCGCAGATCGGGTTCACCGACGGCGTGGACGCCGCGTACGGCGACGGACGTGAGGTACGTGCGCTCGTCCGCCGCGCCGTCGGCCTGGCGGGCGAGCGTACCGAGCAGCCGCTGTCCGGCCGGGGAGGCCCAGCGGGAGTACGGGTGGACCTCCATCCGCGCTGTCGCCAGGGCGCTCAGCGTCAGGACGAGCGGCAGCGCGAACCACAGGGCGATCAGATGGCGCGGCACGTCCGTGGGAACGGGCAGCGCCAGCGCGGCGGCGCCCAGCGCGCACACGGTGAGCGCGGCGAGCCGCACCCGCCGGACGCCGGCCGCGATGCTGCGGGCCCCGTCCGGCACGGCGAGGCCCGCACCGACCAGCCGGTCCGCGAGGCCCCGTACCGCGTCGGCGGTGGCGGCGGCCGCCCGCACCGGTGCTATCCGGGACTGCCCCTGTGGCCCTATGGCCCCGAGGACCGACCGCTCCATCTCGTCCCGGCCGCGCGGGTCGACGACCGTCGCCCAGCCGGTGTGCGCGAGCAGCAGGCGCCGCTGGCGCGCCATGGAGACCAGCGTCAGGTCGGCGACCCGCCGGGGACCACCGGACAGGAACGCCGCCTCGTACAGCGTCAGCGTGTGCGCACGGCCCCCGGACGAGGTGTCGGTGGCGGCCTCGCGCACGGCGGCCAGGCACAGCCGTGTGCACGCCAGACCGGCGACGACCCAGGCCGGCAGCAGGAGAAGGACCCAGAACATGCCGTACTTCTATGCCAAGGGGTCACGCCGGCGCCATGCCCTTTTCACATTCCGGGACGCTCCGTCGCCGGTGTGTGACGTTCCGCTCGGCGGGGTCCGCGCCCCGCTCAGCGGCGCAGCAGCACCCGCCGGGTCGCGCGGGCCCACCGGACGCCGGGCCGCTCCGGTCGCGGGGCCGGCCCCGACCGCTCCAGCCACCACTCCCGCAACTCCCGCCGCGCGCGGGCGTCCTGGGGCCGGCCGTCCCGCAGCAGCCGCCCGGCGAAGTCCAGCGCGTCACGCCGGTACCCGCCGGTCATCGGCTGCCCCTGGGCGTAGGCGAGGAAGGCGGTCCGGTACTCCGGACCGAGGATCACCGGGAGTTCCGGCGCGACCTTCGCGACCACGTCCGCCCGCTTCCCGGCGAGCGCCCGCGCCTGTACACCGAGCCGCACCCGGTCGAACCCCTCGGGCACGGGCGTGCCGGCGACCAGCGCGGACAGCAGCGCGGCCTGGGCGAGGGCGAGGCGCTGACGCGCGGCGTCGGTGACGGTGACGGCGGGCTCCGGCTCCCGCTGCGGGGCGGCGTCGGCGCGGACGCCGGTGACCGCGGGGCCCGGTGCCGACGCCCGGCCCTTGTCGACGGCGGTCCGGATCGCCTCCACCTCGCCGCGCAGCTCGTCCTCGCCGGGGAAGTTCTCGTCGCGCTCCAGAAGCACGCCCGGGGGTGCCACGCGCGAGGCGAGGTCGGTCAGGATGTCGAGCACCGCCCGCGGCACGGGGTGGGCGTGGCTGTCGTGCCAGACGCCGTCGCGCTCGAAGCCGCCCGCGACATGGACGTACGCGAGGGCCTCCAGGGGGAGTTCGCGCAGTGCCTCGGCCGGGTCCTCGCCGCGGTTGACGTGGTTGGTGTGGAGGTTCGCGACGTCGATGAGCAGCCGCACCCCCGTCCGGTCGGCCAGGTCGTAGAGGAACTGCCCCTCCGTCATCTCCTCGCCCGGCCAGGAGATCAGCGCGGCGATGTTCTCGACGGCGAGCGGTACGGGCAGTGCGTCCTGGGCGATGCGCACGTTCTCGCACAGCACGTCCAGGGCGTCGCGGGTGCGGGGCACCGGCAGCAGGTGCCCCGCCTCGAGGCGTGGGGAGGCGGAGAGCGGCCCGCCCGCCCGGACGAACGCGATGTGCTCGGTGACCAGCGGCGACCCCAGCGCCTCCGCCCGCTCGGCCAGGGCCGCCAGCCTGTCCGCGTCGGGCCGCTCGGCGCCGCCGAGACCGAGCGAGACGCCGTGCGGGACGACGGTGACGCCGCGCTCGCGCAGCCGCAGCAGGGAGTCGGGCAGGTGGCCGGGACACAGGTTCTCGGCCACGGCCTCGACCCAGTCGATGCCGGGCATGCGCTCCACGACGTCCGCGATCTCCGGCCGCCATCCGATGCCGGTCCCCAGTCGCTCCATGGTCCGTTCCTCCCCGTCGGTTCGACGGGGGTATGGCCCGCGGCGTCCGGCGCCAACCCGGGGGTGGGCATGTTCAGAGCAACATCTGAGGTTCGCGCCCGACGAGCCTCCCGGCGGAGCGCTAGCGCAGCGCCGGATGGTCCGCCACGACCGTGCACGAGCCCGGTGCGATCTCCGTGAACCCGGCGTCGCGGACCACCGGCAGTCCGCCGGCGGTGAGGAGGTCCCAGCGGTCCGGGTCCGCGGGGCGCACCGCCAGCGGGAAGCCCGCGTCGCGCCATGCGTCCCGCGTCGCGTCGTCCAGCTCCCACCAGGCGAGCTGGGCGCCGTGGCCGGCCTGGGCCATCGCCTTGCCGGCCGACATGTCCAGGCCGGGGTTGAGCCAGAGGACGGGGGCCGTGGGGTCGGCGCCGGCCGGGGGCTCCGGGTCGTCGAGGTCGGTGCCGGAGACCTGGAGGCGGGCCAGGTCCTTGGGCCAGCCGTCCAGCGGGACCGGCGGGAAGACCCGCACCTCGGCCGCCTTGCCGGTCACCGTGATGCCGGGCAGCGCCTCGGCCCGCCGCCACTCGGCGCCGCGCGCCCGCCGCACCACCTTGCGGATCCGGGCGTCCTGCCAGTCGCGCACGGCCTCGGCCCACTCGCCGTCGCCCGTCGAACGCGCGTCGGCGAGCATCGTCAGCACCGCGCGGGCCGCGGTCTCCAGGGCGTCCGTCCTGGCCGGCGGCGCGGCCCGCTCGATGCGGACCACCAGCGGCAGCACGAACTGCGGCGCGAGGTCGCGGTCGCCGGGCTCGGGACGGAAGGGGCTGTCGGGGACGCGCGTCGTCGAAGGCTCATTGCTCACGGACCCAGTCTGCCAAGGCGCCCGCGCCTCACCCCGAGCAGGCCGTCCGCTGGGCCTCCCACCACTCGCACCGCGGGCACGGGGTGATCCCCTTGTACGACTCGGGTGCTCCGTCGGCTCCCGGCACAGCACACTCCCCCACGCTCGGCTGCGCTCGCGCGGGGGGACCCCCGTCGCGTACGGCGGCCCGTCGGCGACCGGTGGGCGGGTCGCGTCGATCAGACAGTAGTCCTCGTCGCTGCTCATGCCTCCGGCGCAGGACGGTCAGGCCCGTCCGTCCGCAGCGCCGATCAGCTCGGACACCTTGACGAAGCGGTAGCCCCGCTCGCGCAGTTCGGGCACGACCGTGCGCACCGCCCGCTCGGTCACCGGGGCGGCGCTGCGGGTGCAGTGCATGACGACCACCGAACCGGGCCGTACGCCGTCCAGCACCTGCCGGGCCACCGCGTCGGCGTCCGTCGCGAAGGCGTCCCCGCTCACCACGTCCCACTGCACGGCGGTGACGCCCGCGGGGGTCAGTTCCCCGAGGGCCGTCTTGTCGTAGCAGCCGCCGGGGAACCGGAAGTAGGGCATCGGGTGGGGCACGCCGGCCCTCTTGAACGCCGTGTACGCCCGCTCCAGGTCCGACCGCATCCGCTCCCGGGGCACGGTCGGCAGGCCGTAGCAGTCGTCGGTGTAGGCGTAGTGGCTGTAGGAGTGGTTGGCGACCTCGAACTGCGCGTCCAGCCCGAGGGAGCGGGCCTCGTCCGGGTACTCCTCGGCCCAGCGCCCGGTCATGAACACGGTGGCCGGCACCTTCAGCCTCCGCAGGGTCGCGATCAGCTGCGGGTTGTCGAACCGTTCGCCCGCCGCCGCCCGGGGCCCCTCGTCCGCGGTCATGTCGGCGTCGAAGGTGAGGGCGACCGTCTTGCCGGCGCCCTCACGCGGACCGTGCTCGAAGACGGGGGTGAGTCCCGCCGGGCCGGGCGCGAGGGTGGGCACGGCGGTCTTCGAGGGACCGGCGGAGGAGGCGGACGGCGCAGGCCGGGGAGCCTGCCCGGCCTCCGTGCTCCCGCAGGCGGCGAGGGCGAGGGAGGCGGCGGCGACCGCGCCCAGTGCGGTGGTACGTCGTACGAGAGTCATCACCGCACGAACGTATGAGTATGGTGGTCGTTTTGTACGACTATGAGGTGCGACGTGCCCGAGGGGTCACCCTCCCGGGCCAGGCGGGTCACGGGCGTACGGCGGGCCGGGCGGTCAGATGTCCCGCTGCTCCAGCGGCTTGGTCGCCGGACCCTCGATCACCGTGCCGTCCGTGGCGAAGCGCGAGCCGTGGCAGGGGCACTCCCAGGCGCGCTCCGCAGCGTTGAAGCCCACCAGACAGCCCAGGTGGGTGCAGCGCGGCGAGAGGGCGTGCAGCGCGCCCGCCTCGTCCCGGTAGACCGCGAGCCGGTCGCCGCCCGCGCGGACCACGGCGCCCTCACCCGGCGGCAGGGCGTCCACCGGCGGCGCGGGACGCAGCCGGTCGCCGACGAAGTGCCGGGCGACCTCGGCCTGCGTGCGCAGGAACGCCGGCGCCTCCCGCACCGCCGTGCCCAGTCGGCGCGGGTCGTACAGCCCGCTCCACGCGCACTCCTCTCCGGTGATCTGCGCGGTCAGCAGCAGGCCCGCCATCATGCCGCCGCTCAGCCCCCAGCCGCCGAAACCGGTCGCGACGTACGTGTGGCGCGCGCCCGGGTGCAGCGGGCCCGCCATCGGCACGGTGTCCGTCGGGTCGATGTCCTGGGTGGCCCACCGCCAGGTGGGGTCCACGCCGGGAAAGTGCTCGCCGGCCCAGGCGACGAGGCGCTCGAAGCGCTCCCGGGTGTCGCCCGTGCCGGGCGTGAAGTGCTCCCCGGTGACGATCAGCAGCCGCCGGTCCGCCTCGTCCAGCGGCGCCGTGCGCACCGAGCGCGTGTTCTCCTCCGGCGTGATGTACATGCCGTCGACGTCGCGGTCCGCCGCCATGCTCCCGGCGACGACGAGTTCGCGGCGCGGGGAGAGCCGGGCGAACAGCAGGGCCCGGTCGAAGATCGGGTAGTGGGTGGCGACCACGACGTCCCGGGCGGTGACCGTCGCCCCCGTGCCGGTCGACACGCGGCACGGCTCGCCCTCGTCCAGGCCGTGCACGGTGGTGTCCTCGAAGATCCGTCCGCCGCGCGCCTCCAGGTCCGCGGCGAGGCCCAGCAGGTATTTGCGCGGGTGGAACTGCGCCTGCCCGGTCACCCGGACGGCGCCCGCCACGGGGAACGGCAGCCCGGTCTCCGAAACGAACGACGCCGGCAGCCCGGCCTCCTTCGCGGCGGCGGCCTCGGCCCGCAGCTCGTCCACGCGGCCCGGGTCACGGACGTAGGTGTAGGCGTCCCGGGTCTCCCAGTCGCAGTCGATGCCCAGCTCCGCGACCACCCCGGCGGCGTGCTCTATCGCCTCGGTCTGCGAGCGGGCGTACAGGCGGGCGCCCTCGGGCCCCCGGGTGCGGCGCAGCTTGTCGTAGACCAGCGTGTGCTGGGCGGTCAGCTTGGCGCTGGTGCGGCCGGTGACGCCGGCCGCGACCCGCCCCGCCTCCAGCACCACCACGCTGCGCCCGGCCCGCGCCAGTTCCCACGCGGTGCTCAGCCCAGCGACGCCGGCGCCGATCACGGCCACGTCGGCCTCGAGATCCTCCGCGAGGGCGGGGCGCGGTGCGCCGCCCGGTGCCGTCCGAAGCCAGTACACGCCGTCGGCCTGGGGTTCCTCCGTCATGCGGCGTCGGGTACCCCGCCTGGGCGGCTTCAGTGACCGGGCGGCGTGCGCCCGGCTACCTGCGCCAGGGGCCGGTCACCGCGAAGGTCGTCCCCGGGGTGTAGCAGTTGACGTACATGGTGTCGCCGTCGGGGGAGAAGGTGACCCCGGCGAACTCGCCCCACTCGGGCTCCTCGGCGGTGCCGATGTTCTGCCGGCCGCGGGCCATCGCGTACACCTCGCCCTTGCGGGTCACGCCGAAGACGTGCTGGGCGCCGTTGCCGTCCTCGCAGACCATGAGGCCGCCGCTGGGCGCGAGACAGATGTTGTCCGGGGACTCGCCGGGCAGCTGGACCTCGGTGTCCGGGCCGAAGACGATCACCAGGGTGAGGCGGCGCCGGTCCGGGTCGTAGCGCCAGATCTGGCCGAAGTGGTCGGCGGCCGAGCCCTCGGCGCTGTGGGCGAAGGACGACACGAAGTACACGCAGCGCCCGCCCCAGTAGCAGCCCTCCAGCTTCTGCGCGTGGGTGATGCCGCCCCGGCCGAAGTCCTGGAAGCGGATCGGCGTCTCGGCGGCCAGCGGGTCGGGCACGTCCACCCACTCGATGCCGTCGAAGGCGGCGCCCGTCTCCTGGATCGAGGACAGGTCGGGCACGCCCGGCACGCGCATGGCCTGGAGCCGGCCGCCCGCCCGCAGCGAGCCCGTGCCGCCCAGCGGCTTCTCGGGCAGGAAGCGGTAGAAGAGTCCGAAGGGCCGCTCGAAGGCGTCCTCCGTCTCGTACACGACGCCCCGCCGCGGGTCCACGGCGATCGCCTCGTGCTGGAAGCGGCCCATCGCGGTCAGCGGCACCGCGCCGGTGCGGTGCGGGTCCTCCGGGTCGACCTCGAAGATGAAGCCGTGGTCCTTGGTGTAGCCGCTGGTGCCGGCCTTGTCCTCGGTCTCCTCGCAGGTCAGCCACGTGTGCCAGGGGGTGGGGCCGCCCGCGCAGTTGACGGCCGTGCCGGCGATCGCCACCCGCTCGGACAGCACGCGGTTGCGGGAGTCCAGCGTCAGCGCCGTACAGCCGCCCTTGCCCTCCGGGTCGTAGGTGAGGCCCTCGACGGTGGGCACGGGGACCCTGCCGCTCGCGCGGTTCTCGTGGTTGCGGACCAGGTGGGTGCGGCCGTGCCGGCCCGGGAAGGCGGACATGCCGTCGTGGTTGGACGGCACCGGTCCCTCGCCGGAGCGCAGCTGGTCGCCCTCACGGGACAGGACCCGGTAGCGGAATCCTTTCGGCAGGTCGAGCAGGCCGTCGGGGTCGGGGACCAGGGGGCCGTAGCCGGAGTGACCGAGGGACTGTGCGGCGGCGGTGCCCGCGAAGAGTTCGGAGAGGGCTCCGGTGAAGGCGATGCCGGCTCCGAGCGCACCGGAGCGGGCGAGCACCTGACGTCGTGTTGCGGACATGGGGCAACCTTCCTGCTGGCGGACAGGACTGTGACCCCGCTGTGTCTATCACCTGCCAGGAGCCCCGGGAACCACGCGTGTCCCACGTGTCACCGCTCGTCACCGCTCCACGGGCCGTTCCTGGGCCTTCTCCAGGAAGCGCAGCAGCTCCACCGGGAAGGGCAGGACCAGCGTCGAGTTCTTCTCGGCGGCCACCGCGACCACGGTCTGCAGCAGGCGCAGTTGCAGGGCGGAGGGCTGCTCGGACATCTGCTCCGCCGCCTCGGCGAGCTTCTTCGACGCCTGGAGCTCTGCGTCGGCGTTGATGATCCGGGCCCGCCGCTCCCGGTCGGCCTCGGCCTGCCGTGCCATGGAGCGCTTCATCGTGTCCGGCAGGGAGACGTCCTTGATCTCGACCCGGTCGATCTGCACGCCCCAGCCGACCGCCGGGCTGTCGATCATCAGCTCCAGGCCCTGGTTGAGCTTCTCCCGGTCGGAGAGCAGATCGTCCAGCTCGCTCTTGCCGATGATGGACCGCAGCGAGGTCTGCGCCATCTGGGAGACGGCGAACCGGTAGTCCTCGACCTTGACCAGGGCGTTCGCCGCGTCGACCACCTTGAAGTAGACGACGGCGTCGACCCGCACGGTCACGTTGTCGCGGGTGATGCCCTCCTGCGCGGGCACCGGCAGCGTGACGATCTGCATGTTGACCTTGTGCAGCCGGTCCACGAACGGGACGACCATGGTGAACCCGGGCGCGCGCACGTCCCCCGCGAGCCGCCCGAGCCGGAAGACCACCCCGCGCTCGTACTGCTTGACGACCCGCGCCGCCGAGACGACGTAGAGGACGCCCAGGCTCGCGACGACGGCCAGCGCGGTCAGCAGATCCTGGAGCATGACGGCCTCCTCGCCCAGAGGTCCGATTCGCCTGCTCCTGCAACGATATGCCCGGCGCCCGTTCCGGGGCCATGGCTGCGGGCCACGCCCGGAACGGGCGCCGGGTGGGATCGTCGGGTGCGGGGGCCCGGCGGGTGTTACGCCTGGGTCCCGGCCGGTGCCGTGACCTTCACCGGGTCCGTGCCGGTGGCGCTGTGCCGCTCGGCCCAGTTCTCCAGCGCCGTGCGGCAGGCGTGGTCCAGATGGTGCAGCCCGGACAGGTCCAGCTCGACCGGGCGGTCCTGCGGGAGCGCCTCGAGGCTCTCCAGCATCTTCGGCAGCCGCAGGAAGGTGGCGTTGCCCGACAGATGCGCCTGGACCGCACCGGCGCCCTTGTCGACGATCTCCAGTCTGAGGTGCGAGGCCTCCCAGGCCGTCTTGGCCACGGACAGGGCCAGTCCGATCAGCACGCCCTCGAACATGTTCACCGTGACGATGGACACCGCCGTGACCACCAGGATCAGCGCCTCGCCCCGGTGCCCGCGCCACAGCGACACGATGCCGCGGAACGGGATCAGCTTCCAGCCCGCGTGGACCAGCACACCGGCCAGCGCGGGCAGCGGGATCAGCGCGAGCGCGGACGGCAGCAGCGCGGCGAACACCAGCAGCCACACGCCGTGCAGCACCCGGGACGCCTTGGTCCGCGCGCCGGCGCCGACGTTGGCGGAACTGCGCACGATGACCGCGGTCATCGGCAGCGCGCCGAGCAGACCGCACACCGAGTTGCCGGCGCCCTGCGCCATCAGCTCCTTGTCGTACGCGGTGCGCGGGCCGGTGTGCAGCCGGTCCACGGCGGCGGCGCTGAACAGGCTCTCCGCCGAGGCGATCAGCGTGAAGGCGACGATGGTGCCGAGGAATCCGGCGTTCGCCAGCTCGCCGAACGCGTCCGCGCCGGGCGGCTGGACCGCGTCCAGCAGGCCCTTCACCTCGACGGTCGCCACCGGCGGTCCGAGCACGGCGGTGACCGCCGTGGCCAGTCCGACCGCGGCCAGCGCGCCCGGCACGGTACGGACGCGCCGCGGCAGCCGCGTCCACAGCACCATCACCACGACGGTGCCCGCGCCGAGGGCGAGGGAGGCGAGTGCCTCGGTGCTGCCCAGGGCGTCGGCGGCGGCCCCGGGCAGCCCGGTGATCTTGTCCAGGCCGGAGGAGGGCGCCTCCAGCCCGGCCGCCGAGTACAGCTGACCGGCTATGAGCACGAGGCCGATGCCGGCCAGCATGCCCTCGACGACCGACAGGGAGATCGCCCGGAACCAGCGCCCCAGCCGCAGGGCGCCCATCGCGAGCTGGAGCAGCCCGGCGGCCAGCACGATCACACCGAGCGCGGGCAGCCCGTAGGTCTCGACGGCGCCGAGGACCAGCACGGTCAGACCGGCGGCCGGACCGGACACCTGCAGGCTGCTGCCCGGCAGGAGACCGGTGACCAGGCCGCCCACGATGCCGGTGACGAGGCCCAGCTCGGCCGGCACACCGGAGGCGACGGCGACGCCGACGCACAGCGGGAGGGCGACCAGGAACACCACGAGCGAGGCGGTGAGGTCCTGCCGCCAGTACGGGAATCTGGACCGCGGGAACCCGGATATCGCGTCCACGGCCCGCCTCACAGGGTCTCGAAGGCGTCGGTGTCCGCCCGGTGCCGGAGCACGGTGCCGGTGTGCACCTCGTAGTACCAGCCGTGCAGGCGCAGCCGGCCCTCGGCCAGCCGCCGTTCGACGCACGGGTAGGAGCGCAGCCGCAGCAGCTGCGCCAGGACGTGGTGCTGGACGGCGTCGGCGACCGTGGGGTCGGCCGGGTCGCCGGGCTTCGGCTCGTCCGCGGCCTGGGCCAGCCAGTCGCGCACGGCGGGCACGGCGGTCAGGTCGTCGCCGCGCACCAGCGCGCCGACGGCACCGCAGTGCGAGTGGCCGCAGACCACGATGTCGGAGACGCCGAGGACCTCGACGGCGTACTCGACGGTCGCCGTCTCGCCGCTGGGGCGTTCGGCGCCGTAGGGCGGGACGATGTTGCCCGCGGTGCGCAGCTCGAAGAGCTGGCCGGGGCGGGCGCCCGTGATCAGGGCCGGGACGACCCGGGAGTCGGAGCAGGTGATGAACAGGACTTCGGGCGACTGGCCTGCGGCGTGCCCGGCGAACTCCTCAGGGCGCTGTCCGAACGTACGGGCGTTGTCGATGAGGGGCTGCATGATGCGGTCGTACCTCCTGGCGCGCTGTGGGGGCGCGTCGGACGGGCGTTGGACGAAGCGGGGGTTGCTCCGTCCGCTCAGCAGCGGAAGACCTGGAGGGCCGCGGGGGTGCGGTCCGCGGCGGATCTCGAGCGGCGTTCGTGCGCGCGGCCGGGCGGTACCTGCTCGAGCCCGTCCGTGCGCTGCCGGGACAGCGGAGGCTCGGGGGCCTCGGGCTCGGGGGCGGCGGTGGCGCGGTGCCGGTCGCGGACGCGCGCCGGGCCGTGCGTGTTACCGGAGCGGCCGGGCTCATGACAGGTGACGGTCTCGTCGCGCAGCGCCGTACCGGAGGGGGCGAACGCCCCGGACGCCGACCAGGCATGGGCCATGGAATCACGGCCCGTATACGCGGATGCGAACGACGGCGCGGGCGCGAAGAACTGGAGGACGAAGAGGACGGCGGCGAGGAGCGGGAACAGGGCCCGGGGTGTCGTACCTCGGAACATGCGTCCCCTCCCGGCAGTTCACACCTCTTGCGCACACCAACGATTGGTCAATGCTTGGTCAAGAAACACGTTAACCCCGCAGGGTCGTTTGCGGGGTTAACACGGCGTTACGGGCCGAAGAGCGCCTGAAAACCGAGGTCGGTCGGCGGGAAACGGACGGTGGGTCAGGCCGGCCGGAGGGGCGGACCGGACGCCGGATCAGTCCGCGTCGACGAGGCGGCCCGCGTCCCGGGCCAGTGCGGTGAGCCGGGAGATCGCGCGGAAGTACTTCTTGCGGTAGCCGCCCTTCAGCATCTCCTCGCCGAACAGCCGGTCGAAGGGCAGCCCGGAGGCCAGGACCGGCACCTCGCGGTCGTAGAGCCGGTCGGCGAGGACGACCAGGCGCAGCGCCGTCGACTGGTCCGGCACGGGGCGCACCCCGGTGAGGCACACGGCCGCGACGCCGTCGGTCAGCGCGCCGTAGCGGCTGGGGTGGACGCGGGCGAGGTGGTCGAGGAGCGCGGTGAAGTCGTCCAGGGACGCGCCCTCGGTGGCCTGCGCGGCGCGGGTGACCTGCTCGTCGGAGTACGGCGCGGGGGCCTCGGGCAGGCCGCGGTGACGGTAGTCCTCGCCGTCGATGCGCAGGGCGCGGAAGTGGGCGGACAGGCCCTGGATCTCGCGCAGGAAGTCGGCCGCCGCGAAGCGGCCCTCGCCGAGCTTGCCCGGCAGCGTGTTGGAAGTGGCGGCGAGTGCCACGCCGGCCTCCACGAGGCGGGCGAGCAGGCTGGAGACGAGGACGGTGTCGCCCGGGTCGTCGAGCTCGAACTCGTCGATGCACAGGAGACGGTGCCCGGAGAGGGTCTGCACGGTCTGCTGGAAGCCGAGGGCGCCGACGAGGTTGGTCAGCTCGACGAAGGTGCCGAAGGCCTTGCGGGAGGGGTCGGCGGGGGTGGCGTGCCACAGGGAGGCCAGCAGGTGGGTCTTGCCGACGCCGTATCCGCCGTCGAGGTAGACGCCGCGGGGGCCGGCGGGGGGTTTGGGGGCCTTGCTCCGGCCGAACCCGAAGAGACCCCGCTTGCCGGCGGCCGCGCCGGGGGCGCCGCCGTCCAGTCCGGCGGCGAAGCCCTCGAGCACCTGGACGGCCTCGCTCTGGGTGGGCTGGTTCGGGTCCGGGATGTACGTGCTGAAGCGGACCGAGTCGAAACGCGGCGGCGGCACCATCTCGGCGACCAGGCGGTCCGCCGGGACGTGCGGCTCGCGGGCGCACAGGGACAGCGGGGCCGCCACGGCTATCGGGGCGGGGCCGGAGGGGGTGGAGCCGGAGGCGGCGGAGGAGGACGACACGGTGCTCAATGGTAGGGCCTGCCTGGGGGTGGGCCGGGGGGCCGGGGCGGGGACCCGGCGCGGTGATCTCCGGTTGCCCGGCGTCGCGGCGGGGCGCGGGCGGGTCGCGCCGCCCGGCACCGAGGGGTGCCGCCGCGCCCACCCGTGCGGCCCCGGGGGGTGCCTCCCGGGCCGTTCAGACGCTGGGGGAGGCATTTGCCCGCGGCTGCGGCTGCGGCTGCGGCGGCTATGGCGGCTACGGCGCGTGCGGCGGCTTGGCGGTTACGGCGGTCACAGCGGCTGTGGCGGCCGCCCGTGGCCGGGGACGCTGCCGCGGTCCGGGCTCGGCCGCGTGGAACACTGCACCGCATGCGACGTCTGTTCCCTGTGACCGATCCGACAGCAGAGGGGGACTCCGCCGGGGACGACCGGGAGTGGAGCCTCACCGAGCTGGCCGCCGCCTACGCGTACCCCGAGGGGGTGCGGCTGCGGGCCAACATGGTCTCCACCCTGGACGGTGCCGCCCAGCACGACGGCCGTTCCCAGCCCATCTCCTGCGCGGCCGACATGCGGATCTTCGGCACCCTGCGGGCCCTCGCGGACGTGGTGATCGCCGGCGCCGAGACCGTACGCCAGGAGGGGTACCGGCCCGCACGCGCGCGTGCCGAGTTCGCGGAGCTGCGGCAGGCGGCCGGACAGGACCCGGCGCCGGTGATCGCCGTGGTCAGCGCGAGCCTGGAGCTGGACTTCGACCTGCCGCTGTTCACCTCCCCGCTGGTGCCCACCCTGATCCTCACCGGCGCCGCCGCGGCCCCGGACCGGATCGCCGCCGCCGAGCGGGCCGGCGCCCGGGTCGTGATCGCCGGCGACGGCGTCGGCGTGGACCCCGCCCGCGCCGTGCGCGAGCTCGCCGGCCTCGGTCACACCCGGCTGCTGACCGAGGGCGGCCCGCGGCTGCTGGGGCAGTTCGTCGCCGCCGGCGTCCTCGACGAGCTGTGTCTGACCGTCTCCCCGATGCTCACCGCGGGCGACGCGCAGCGCATCGCGGGCGGACCCTCGGTCGAGGTGCCGCGACGGTACGCCCTGGCCTCCCTGCTGGAGGAGGAAGGTTTCCTCTTCAGCCGGTACCGGCGGGCCTGAGTCACGGCGGCCGCGACCCGGACAGAGGTTCGGGCGTTAGCGCGCAGCCGCGAACCACATTCGGAATTACCCGTTCCGCTTAGCCCGCGCCGGGCACACTGAATCCGGCAGTACCCGTGCGATCACGGGGCAGGATGGTTTCCGCAGGGCTCGGCACGCCCGCGGAGGGTGGGGCCCGAGGGCCCTCGAAGGAGAAGGGGCGCCTGGTGTTCACAAGCGTTTTGATGATCGAGAAGGCCCTGACGTCCGCCGACGTGGAGTTCGTCACCACCTTGCACGGGGACGAACCGGTCGCCTTCCACGTGCTGCTCCAGCCACGCGGCGACCAGGCCGACCGGCTGCTGCGGGCCATCGACGACGTCGCCCTCGGCGAGCTCGACGACGCGGTCCGCGAGGGCGAGACCCCGGAAGGGGAGGAGGCGCTCAGCGTCGGGCAGCGGGCGCTGGAGGTGTCCCTCACCGCCCTGCGCGCGTCCGGCGCGGAGGCCGAGGGCCGTCTGATCGAGGACCACCCGCTGGACGCGCTCAGGTCGCTGGTCCGGGAGATCGACGCCGACGAGGTGATCGTCCTGACCGACCCGCACTACGTGGAGGAGTTCTTCCACCGGGACTGGGCCTCGCGGGCCCGGCACAAGGTCGGCGTACCGGTGCTGAAGCTGTTCTCCCACAGCAAGGCATAGGCTGGGGCCGCGCTCCGGGCCCCGCGCCGGGGGCGCACCCACCAGCACCCGTCACACGTACCAGCACGCACCGCACCTCTGGGGAGAACAGCGCATGGCACCCGGCCTTCCTACCGCCATGGACCGACCGCACTTCATCGGCATCGGCGGCGCCGGGATGTCGGGCATCGCCAAGATCCTCGCCCAGCGCGGGGCCGCGGTGGCGGGCAGCGACGCGAAGGACTCCGCGACCGCCGAGGCGCTGCGGGCACTGGGCGCGACCGTGCACATCGGGCACGCGGCGGAGCACCTCGCCGACGACGCGAGCTGTGTGGTCGTCTCGTCGGCGATCCGCGAGGACAACCCGGAGCTGGCCCGCGCGGCCGAGCTGGGCATCCCCGTCGTGCACCGCTCCGACGCCCTCGCCGCCCTGATGAACGGGCTGCGCCCGATCGCGGTGGCCGGCACCCACGGCAAGACCACGACCACCTCCATGCTCGCGGTCTCCCTCTCCGAGCTGGGCCGCGGCCCGTCGTACGCGATCGGCGGCGACCTGGACGCGCCCGGTTCCAACGCCCTGCACGGCGACGGCGAGATCTTCGTCGCCGAGGCCGACGAGAGCGACCGCAGCTTCCACAAGTACGCGCCCGAGGTCGCCATCGTCCTCAACGTCGAGCTGGACCACCACGCCAACTACGCGTCGATGGACGAGATCTACGAGTCCTTCGAGACCTTCGCCGGCAAGATCGTCCCCGGCGGCACGCTGGTGATCTCCGCCGACCACGAGGGCGCCCGCGAGCTGACCCGGCGCCTGGCCGGCACGGTGCGGACGGTGACGTACGGCGAGTCCGAGGACGCCGACGTGCGCGTCCTGGCGGTCGTCCCGCAGGGCCTCAGGAGCGAGGTCACCGTGCTCATGGACGGCACCGAGCTGACCTTCGGGGTCTCCGTGCCCGGCCGCCACTACGCCCACAACGCGGTCGCCGCCCTCGCCGCGGGCGCCGCCCTGGGCATCCCCGCCGCCGAGCTGGCCCCCGCCCTGGCCGCCTACACGGGCGTCAAGCGGCGCCTCCAGCTCAAGGGCGAGGCGGCCGGTGTGCAGGTCGTCGACTCCTACGCGCACCACCCCACCGAGATGACGGCGGACCTGGAGGCCATGCGCGCCGCGGTCGGCGACGCCCGCATCCTGGTCCTCTTCCAGCCGCACCTGTTCTCCCGCACCCAGGAGCTCGGCAAGGAGATGGGCCAGGCGCTCGCCCTGGCCGACGCGTCGGTGGTCCTCGACATCTACCCGGCCCGCGAGGACCCGGTCCCCGGGGTCACCAGCGAGCTGATCATCGAGGCGGCGCGGGCGGCGGGCGCCGACGTGACCCCGGTCCACGACAGGGACGCGGCGCCCGCGGCGGTCGCGGGAATGGCGAAGGCCGGTGATCTCGTTCTCACCATGGGCGCGGGCGACGTCACCGACCTCGGACCGCGCATCCTGGACGAGCTGTCGAACACGGGCGAGTGAGGGGCTGAGTACTCATGGCGTACGACGTCGAGAAGCCGGACGAGCAGTGGCGCGCGGAGCTGGAGCCCGCCGAGTACGCCGTGCTCCGCCAGGCCGCCACGGAGCCCGCCTTCACCGGTGAGTACACCGACACGAAGACCGAGGGCGTCTACTCCTGCCGTGCCTGCGGCGCCGAGCTGTTCACCTCGGAGACCAAGTTCGCCTCGCACTGCGGCTGGCCGTCCTTCTTCGACCCGAAGGACACCGACGCGGTCGAGCTGATCGAGGACCGCTCCCACGGCATGGTCCGCACCGAGGTGCGCTGCGCCCGCTGCGGCTCCCACCTCGGGCACGTCTTCGAGGGCGAGGGGTATCCGACCCCGACCGACCAGCGGTACTGCATCAACAGCATCGCGCTGCGGCTGGCGCCCACCGAAGGCTGACACGGCCCTTCGGGGAACGCCCTGACGGGGCGCGGGTCCACGGTCCACTCCGTGAGCCCGCGCCCCGTCGGCGTTCCACCTCCCCGCGCGGCCCACGCCGCCCGCGGTCACCCCGCCGGGAGCGCCGCCTCGACGTGGGCGAGCTGCGCGGCGAGGAGCTCCTCGAACGCGGCGCGGCGGTCCGCCCCGCGGAGGGCGAGGGCGAGGGCGCGGGCGAAGTGGGCCGGGGCCCAGAAGCGCGCCGGGCCGGCGCCGAGAACCGCCACGCGGAACAGCTCCATGCCCTGCTCGTGCTCCCGCGGGTCGACGGTGCTCACGCCGCCCTCCGAGGCGGTCAACGCGGCGACGAGGACCGCCGGCCGGTGGTAGCTCGCCGGGATCTCCTCGTCGGGCGGCCCCGACGCGCGCAGGGCCCGGAGCACTCCTCCGTCACCAGCCGGGAACCGGTGCCGCACGACGCGTAGCACCCCCGGACCGAGGCGATCCCATCGACGCCGCGCTCGCGGCCCTCCACCGCGTGGCGATGCACGGCCGACCGGGCCGGGCGGAGGCCGGAGCGGACGCCGTGGTGAACGCCGGTGTGAACGCCCCGACATGGGGAAGGAGTCGCCCCGGACCGAAGGGCGCCGCGACACCCCCGTCTACACTCGACCGGCGACGGCCCCACCGACCGTGGCCGGAGCGGGCAGCTTCTGCCAGACCCCGAAGGGCATGCGGCGTTGTGATACGGATGGAAGCAGTCACCAAGCGGTATCCGGACGGCACGACGGCGGTCGACCGGCTGTCGCTGGAGATCCCCGACCGGTCGATCACCGTCCTCGTGGGCCCCTCGGGCTGCGGCAAGACGACGACCCTGCGGATGATCAACCGGATGGTCGAGCCGACCGAGGGCACCATCCTCCTCGACGGCGCGGACATCCAGCGCCAACCGGTCACCACGCTGCGCCGGTCCATGGGGTACGTCATCCAGAACGCCGGCCTCTTCCAGCACCGGACGATCCTCGACAACATCGCCACCGTGCCCCGCATGCTCGGCTGGGGCAAGCAGAAGTCCCGGGCGCGGGCCGCGGAGTTGATGGAGCGGGTCGGGCTCGACACGGCCCTCGGGAAGCGGTACCCGTACCAGCTCTCCGGCGGACAGCAGCAGCGCGTCGGCGTGGCGCGGGCGCTCGCCGCCGATCCGCCGGTGCTGCTCATGGACGAGCCGTTCTCGGCCGTCGACCCCGTGGTCCGCAAGGGCCTCCAGGACGAACTGCTGCGCATCCAGGACGAGCTGGGCAAGACGATCGTCTTCGTCACGCACGACATCGACGAGGCCGTCAAGCTCGGCACCAAGGTCGCGGTGATGCGCACCGGCGGCCGGCTCGCCCAGTTCGCGACCCCCGCCGAGCTGCTGTCCGATCCGGTGGACGCCTTCGTCGAGGACTTCCTCGGCGCCGACCGCGGCATCCGCAGGCTCTCCTTCTTCCCGTCCGCCGCACTGGAGCTGACGACCGACGCCGTCGTGCCGCTCGACGCCGGCGCCGAACGCCTCGCCGCCCCGGACGCCCCCTATCTCCTCGTGACCGACCCCGACGGCAGGCCCCTCGGCTGGGGCGAGCCGCGCGACCTGACCGCCGGGGACATCGCGCCGGACGCCCTCCTGCCGTACGGGCGGCCGTTCGTGCCCGGCACCGACTCGCTGCGGGCCGCGCTCGACTGCGCCGTGCTCTCACCCACCGGCTGGGCCGTCGCCGTGGACGCCGACGGCCGGGTGACCGGCGTCGTCTCCCAGCAGACCATCGGCGAGGCCATCCGCGCCGCCCACGCCGCAGGGCGCGCCGACGACGCCAAGGTCGCCTCGTGAACGGCTTCTTCGACATCCCGAGCGACCTGCAGAACACCTACTCCGGCCTGATCGGCCTGCACCTGCGCGAGGCGCTGCTGCCGGTGCTGGCCGGACTGCTGCTCGCGCTGCCCGTCGCCCAGCTCTGCGTGCGCTTCCGCTGGCTCTACCCGCCCGTGCTCGGCGTGACGACCGTGTTCTACGCCATCCCGTCGCTCGCCGTCTTCGTCGTCCTCATCGACTACACCGGCCAGACCGAGCTGACGGTGATGATCCCGCTGGCCGTCTACAGCCTGGTGGTGCTCGTCCCCGCCATCGTCGACGGCGTGCGGTCGGTGCCGCAGGAGACACTGGCCGCGGCGACGGCCATGGGCTTCGGGCCCGTACGGCGCTACCTCCAGGTGCAGTTGCCCATCGCCGTGCCCGCGATCCTCGCCGGGCTCCGGGTGGCCACCGCCTCCAGCATCTCCCTGGTCAGCGTCGGGGCCCTCATCGGCAACCAGGGCGCCCTCGGCAATCTGCTCGCGGACGCCCAGAAGTACGACCGGCCCGAGCTCGCGGTCAACTCCGTGGTCACGACGGCCGTGCTGGCCGTCCTGTGCGACGCCGCGCTGGTCCTCGCCCGGACGCTGCTGACCCCGTGGATGCCGCGCGGCACCCGCCCGCGCGCCGGGGACACCGGCGCCGCGCGGCAGGAGCAGCCCGTGGCGAAGGAGACGGCCCGGTGAACGTACTGAACTTCGTCAACGCCTTCTTCAGTGACGGCGCCCACTGGCACGGCTACGACGGCATCCCGCAACGCCTGCTGGAACACGTCCGGTACACCCTGCTGGCCCTCGCCCTCGCCGCCGCGATCGGTCTGCCCGTCGGACTGCTCACCGGGCACACCGGGCGGGGCGGCAACGCCGTCGCCTTCGTCGCCACCGCGGCCCGGGCCCTGCCCAGCTTCGGCCTGCTGGTGCTGATCGCCGTCGTGGTGGGCATCGGCCTGCTGCCGGTGATGATCCCGCTGGTCGTCCTCGCCGTACCGCCGATCCTGGTCACCACCTACGAGGCCGTCCGCTCCGTCGACCCCGCGCCGGTGGACGCCGCGCGAGGCCTGGGCATGCACGAGACGCGCATCCTCTTCCAGGTCGAACTGCCGGTCGCCCTCCCGCTGGTGCTCAGCGGACTGCGCTCGGCGGCCATCCAGGTCGTCTCGACGGCCACCATCGCCGCGTACGTCAGCCTGGGCGGCCTCGGCCGGTACATCATCGACGGGCTCTACCAGCGCGACTACGAGAAGGTCGTCGGCGGCGCCACCCTGGTAGCGCTCCTGGCGCTGGCCACGCTCGCCCTGTTCTGGGCGGCGGGCCGCTTCGCGGTGTCGCCGGGGGTGCGCAGGCGCTGACGGCCGGACGAGGACGTGCGGAAACCGTGACCCGGCCGTAGTTGACTGACCGACAAGCGGCTCGTTTGGATCGGTGGATGACTTCTACCGCGAAGCGCAGCAATTCCAGGACGAGGCACACCGGCGCGGCGGCCGTCGCGCTCACCGCCGCGGCGGCGCTCCTCGCGGGCTGTTCCTCCTCCGACGACACCTCGGACAACCCGCTGGCGGGGGAGAAGGCGAAGGCCGGCACGGTCGTCGTCGGCTCGAACAACTTCGCCGAGAGCACGCTGCTCGCCGACATCTACGGCGAGGCCCTCAAGGCCAAGGGTCTCGAGGTCACCTACAAGCACAACATCGGCAGCCGCGAGACGACGTACGGCCTGATGAAGAACGGCTCGGTCACGGTGCTGCCGGAGTACAACGGCTCGCTGCTGGCCTATCTCGACCCGAAGGCCGGACAGGAGTCCGCCGACGCCGTGAACACCGCCGTGAAGGCCAGGCTCGACAAGAGCCTGACGCTGCTGGAGTCGTCGCCGGCCGAGGACAAGGACTCGGTCAGCGTCAACGCCGAGACCGCGAAGAAGTACGGCCTGACCGCCGACTCCACCCTCGCCGACCTCAAGAAGGCCGCGCCCGAGCTGGCGATCGGCGGCTCGCCCGAGTTCCAGACCCGGCAACAGGGCCTCAAGGGCCTGGAGTCCGTCTACGGACTGAAGTTCAAGACCTTCAAGGCGCTCGACGCGGGCGGCCCGCTGACCCAGTCGGCGCTGGCCAAGAACACCGTGCAGGCCGCGGACGTCTTCACCACGGATCCGACCATCGTGAAGGAGAAGTTCGTCGTCCTGAAGGACCCGGAGAACCTGTTCGGGTTCGCCAACGTCACCCCGCTGGTCAACAAGGAGGGGCTGCCCCAGGAGGGCGTCGCCGCCCTGAACGCGGTCTCCGCCAAGCTGGACACCGAGACCCTCCTCGACCTGGACGCGCAGGTCCAGCTGGACAAGAAGGACCCCCTGGACGTGGCCAAGGAGTGGCTGAAGTCCGCGGGCCTCGCCTGACGCGAGCCCGACGCCCACGACGCCGCGGCCCCGGCCGCGGCGTCGCTCGCCCGGTTCGCTCCCTGACGGGCCCGTCCCGCTCAGGCGGGCCCGCCGGCCCGTTGCTCCAGCGGCTGCGCGGAGGCCCGCCGCTCGGCGCGGGCCCGTTTCCTGCGCCGTCGCCGTTCACGGCGGGACTCCTGGTCCGGCAGCCAGCCGAAGACGAGGCAGCTGCCGGTGCAGCCGAGGAGCAGGCCGATCAGGAAGCCGCCCAGATTGGACGTCAGCCAGGTGCCCAGTGAGGCCAGCACGCCGATGAGCGAGTAGAAGAGGCGCTGGGCCGGGGCGACGAGCGTGAGCAGTCCGCACAGCAGCATGACGACGGGCAGCAGGTAGCCGGCCACTCCCTGCATGCCGACGTGCAGGACGACCTTCAGCGACGCCTTCATGGTGAGCAGGACCTCCGCCCCGCCCAGGGCGAGCAGCAGCCCGCCCCAGAACGGCCGGCCGGACCGCCAGTCGCGGAAGGCGGCCCGCGGGCTCCTGCGCCGGTCGCCGGGCATCAGCAGCCCGAGTCGCTGAAGCGCATCTTCAGCCCGGGCAGCTTGAACACGCCGGCCGTGGTGGCGTAGTTGGTCTGCCGCAGGTTCTTGATGTGCACGGTGTCGGCCTGCTGGCTGAACACACCGATGGGGCCGCGGCCCTTCGGCCCGGCCTTGTCCAGCGTGCTGGCGTCGTTGCCGATCTCGATGTTGTTGAAGGCGGCGTCGCCGGACAGCAGCGTCGAGTCGGTGGTCAGGTCGCTCGCGGACACCTTCGTGTCCCCGCCGCCGGCGGTGATGAGCAGGTTGGTGCCGCCCAGGTCGACGCTCTGGCACAGCTTGGTGAGCGTCGCATCCTTGATCACGGAGGTGACGACCAGCACCTGCCCGCCGGTGTCGCCCGCGTTGGGGCTGCCCTCGGCCATGTTGTCGAGGCCGCCGAACTGGGCGAATCCGGTGCCGTCCAGCTCCGAGGCGGTGACGGTGAAGGGCATCCCGGAGATCGCGAACTGCACGCCGAGCGCGCCCTGAGCGGTGAGGATCGCCAGCCCCGCGGTGACCAGCGCGGCCGGCACCGCGAGCACGGCGGCCCGGCGCATCCTGACCCGCCCGCGTCTCGTGCCGTCCGCGCCCTGAGGCGTGGAACCGCTTTCCGGTCTGTCGTCGGGTTCGGGGGTGTTGCCGGCGGACGGGGTGACGTCCGAGGACGAGGCCATGTCTGCTCCCAGAGGCATAGTCAATGCGGATCGGGTCTCAGCGGCACGTTGTCCTGGCGCGGACAGCGGCTGGTGCGCACGCCTCCCCGGCAACTCCCGGCGGATGCAAGGGCTTTCACGTTACGCACCAGTAGCCATTCGGGAAGTTACCGGTGGTTACACGCGAGGGTCAAGCATGGTGTGAGTAAAGGGCGGAGATCATGTGCCGACGGCGTCACGGAGCTCAAACACCGTACGGACACTTGACTCTGACGGCGCATCAGCTCTACAACCGGAAGTGTTTCCCGGATCCGTGGCGCCGGATCCGTTCCCGCGGCCCCGTCCGCGTTCCCGGCCCCGAACAGGGCCTCACCGCACCTCCCGGGCGCAGCCCGGACGTTCGTCGCATCGGCCCGGCCGCATCCCCGCCGCCGGCCCGCCCCTGCTTCACGAACCCCACTTCAGAGAAGAGGCAGCCGCATGCGTACTCGTACCCTGCTCACGCTCACCGCAGCCGTCGCCGCACTGACCCTCCCCGCGGCACTGCCCGCGGCCGCGGCCGACACACCCGTTCTGACCACGGGCGCCGCCGGCGGTGCGCCGGTCGCGGCCGGCGACACCCTCACCGCCTCCCTGGCGAGCGGCACCACCGCCACGTTCCACTCCAGCGCCACCGGCACCAGCGGAGTCTCCTGCACGGCCTCGCAGTTCACCGTCTCCGTCACCGACAACCCCACCGCGCCCGGCACCGCCACCGAGTCGCTCACCGCCCACACCTTCGACAGCAGCACCTGCACCAGCAACGTCACGGGCGTCCTCGGCGTCACCGGCATCCAGGTCGCCAACCTGCCCTACACCACCACCGTCTCCTCCGACGGAGCCGTCGCGGTCACCCCGCCCAGCGGCTCCACCGTCCGCACCACGGTCACGCTGCGCACCCTCCTCGGCAGCGTCAACTGCGTCTACGAGGCACCCGGCCTGTCCGGCACGGCGAGCAACGCCGACAACTCGATCGCCTTCAGCGACCAGCACTTCACGAAGGTGTCCGGTTCCAGCCTCTGCTTCGCCAACGGGTACTTCACCGCCACCTACGCACCGGTCACCGACGGGGGCGCCACGGTCTTCGTCAACTGAGCGGGCGCACGCCGTGACACGGCGGGCCGGCCGGTGCACCGGATGCGCCGGCCGGCCCGTCGCCATGCGCCGGTGCGCTCCGTCGACCCCGGGGGGCCGAAGAACGCGCGCCGGTCCGTGAGTTATCGTGTACGGGGGGTTAACGCAGACGGCATGACCCGTCGAGTTCCAGCCCAGGAGAGTTCAGCCGATGGCGAGGCAGTTACGCGCCGAGCAGACCCGCGCGACCATCCTCCAGGCAGCCGCCGACCTGTTCGACCGGCACGGTTACGAGGCGACCAGCCTGGCCGAGATCGTCGAGCACGCCGGCGTCACCAAAGGCGCCCTGTACTTCCACTTCGCGGCGAAGGAGGACCTCGCCCACGCGATCATGGAGCTCCAGTCCAGAACCTGGCGCCGGCTGTCGACGGAGCTGGACGGCCGGGGCTACACCGCCCTGGAAGCCCTGATGCGCCTGACGTTCGTCATGGACCGGCTGTCCGCCGAGGGGCCGGTGCTGCGGGCCGGGGTGCGGCTCGCCACCGCGGGAGCGCCGGTGCGGCCTCCGCTGACGCACCCCTTCGCGCAGTGGGTGGGCATCGCCTCGTCCCGGCTCCTCGACGCCGTCGGACAGGGTGACCTCCCTCCGGAGACCGACGTCGAGTCGGTCGCCCACACCATCGTCTGCTCCTTCGTGGGGTCCCGTGTCGTGGGACTCACCCTGGAACCGGCCGCCCGGCAGCCCCGGCGGATGGCGGAGCTGTGGCACGTCCTGATCCGCGGCATGGTCCCGGTGACCCGCCGCGCCCGTTACCTCAGCCTCGCCGCCCGCCTGGAGCGCGAGGCGAGCATGGCCTGAGGGGGACTCCGCCGGGCGGCGCGGGGACGCCGGGCGGGGGGCTTGCGCGGCGTGTGCGCGCCGGGGGTGAGCAGGGGGCCGGGTGGGCCGAGGGACGGCGGCCCCGGGCCTGCGCGTCCCGGCTGAGAGCCGGCCCGCGCGGGCCGGTCGGTGAGCGGGCTGGTCGGTGAGCGGGCCGGTCGGTGAACGGTGCGGGCCGGTGGCCGAGGGGCCGGCTCCCGGGGGCCCGCGCCGGATGCGTGTCCGGCGGAGCCGAGTCGCGGACGCTACCGTGAGGCACATGGCCGACACCCCCTGCGAGACCGCCCCCGTCATCGTCGCCGACGAGCCCGGGTCCTTCCCCCACGGTGTGCTGGCCCACCGGCACCCCGCCATCCTCCGGCAGGTCCGGGAGGCGTACCCCTACGGCCCCGAGCGGCGCCGCGCCCTGGACGCGCTGCTGGCGGACTGCACCGCGGGCGTGATCGAACCCCTGCCCGCCGACGCCCACGACCGGGACCGCTGGGCGGCCTGGGGGCTCGCCGAGTACACCGGACGCTCCTGGTTCGACGTGCCCTGGCTGTGGGCCGAGAGCTACTTCTACCGCCGGCTCCTCGACGCTGTCGGCCACTTCGCCCCCGGTGCCTGGCAGGGTATCGACCCCTTCCGGCCCGCCAAGCTCACCGAACTCGACGCACCCGAGACGGCCGGGGAGCTCGCCGCGCTCGACCGCCTCGCCGGCCGGCCCGCCGACGAACAGCTGCGCGCCCTGCTGCACGGCTCCCTCTGGGGCAACCGCGCCGACCTGAGCTTCCGCCTCTCCACGGCCGGAGCCGGTGCCGACGGCGCCGCGGGGGCGCTGGTCGCCGACGACGGCGACGCGCTCCTGACCCTGCTGTCCGGAGGGGACGCGGCGACCCTCTGCCTCGTCGCCGACAACGCCGGCCGCGAACTCGTCCCCGACCTGCTCCTCGTCTCCCACCTCCTCGCGCACGGCCGCATCGGCCGAGCGGTCCTGCACGTCAAGCCGTACCCGTACTACGTCTCCGACGCCACCACCGCCGACGTGTTCGACGCGCTGCGCCGGCTGATCACGGCGGGCGGGGCCGCCGGGGAGTACGGCCGCACCCTGTGGTCCGCGCTGACCGACGGCCGCGTCACCGTCCGCGCCCACCCCTTCTCCGCCGCCCCGCTGCCCTACGCGGACATGCCCGACGGCCTGCGCGCCGACTTCGCCGCGGCCACGGTCACCGTCCTCAAGGGCGACCTGAACTACCGCCGCCTGGTGGGCGACCGCCGGTGGCCCCCGACGACGCCCTTCGCCGACGTCACCGCCTACTTCCCCGGCCCGGTCGCCGCGCTGCGCACCCTGAAGTCCGACGTGATCACCGGACTGGACGCGAGGACGGAGGCCGCGTTGACGGCGAGCGAGGGGCAGCGGTGGCGGACCGGCGGGACGCACGCGCTGATCCAGGTCGGGAACTGAGCCACCGGGGGCGGCGGGCGGCGGACGTGCCTCCCGGGACACGGGGCCGGCGAAAGGTGCCCCGTTCCGTCCCGGTTCACGCGATGGTGTGATCATGTCCCGGCCCGCGGATGCCGCCGAAGACCCCTGGGTAGGGCCCGGCCATGACGCAACAGCCCTTCGAACTCCCGCACTTCTACCTGCCGCATCCCGCGCGGCTCAACCCGCATCTCGACGAGGCCCGCTCCCACTCGACGACGTGGGCACGCGAGATGGGCATGCTGGAGGGGTCCGGGGTCTGGGAGCAGTCCGACCTCGACGCGCACGACTACGGCCTGCTCTGCGCCTACACCCACCCCGACTGCGACGGACCCGCGCTCTCCCTCATCACCGACTGGTACGTGTGGGTCTTCTTCTTCGACGACCACTTCCTGGAGAAGTTCAAGCGCAGCCAGGACCGGATCGGCGGCAAGGCCCATCTGGACCGGCTGCCCCTGTTCATGCCGCTCGACCCGGCCGCCGAGATGCCCGAGCCGGAAAATCCGGTCGAGGCCGGCCTCGCCGACCTGTGGCGGCGCACGGTGCCCGCCATGTCGGCCGGCTGGCGCCGCCGCTTCGCCGTCGCCACCGAGCACCTCCTCAACGAGTCCCTGTGGGAGCTGTCCAACATCAACGAGGGGCGGATCGCCAACCCCGTCGAGTACATCGAGATGCGCCGCAAGGTGGGCGGCGCCCCCTGGTCGGCCGGACTCGTGGAGTACGCGACCGCCGAAGTGCCCGCCGCCGTCGCCGGAAGCAGGCCCCTGCGGGTGCTGATGGAGACGTTCTCCGACGCCGTGCACCTGCGCAACGACCTGTTCTCGTACCAGCGTGAGGTCGAGGACGAGGGCGAGCTGAGCAACGGCGTGCTCGTCCTGGAGACGTTCTTCGGCTGCACCACCCAGGAGGCCGCCGACCTGGTCAACGACGTCCTCACCTCCCGGCTCCACCAGTTCGAGCACACCGCCTTCACCGAGGTCCCCGCGGTCGCCCTGGAGCAGGGGCTCACCCCGGCCGAGGCCGCGGCCGTCGGGGCGTACGCGAAGGGACTCCAGGACTGGCAGTCCGGCGGCCACGAGTGGCACATGCGCTCCAGCCGCTACATGAACAAGGGCGCCCGGCCCGCCGCCGGCTGGCAGGCGCTGACCGGCCCCGGCACCTCAGCGGCCGACGTCGGCGCCCTGCTCGCCGAGGCCGGCGCCCGGCGGGCCCGCCCCTACACGTTCGTGCCCTTCCAGAAGGTCGGGCCCTCGGTCATCCCCGACATCCACATGCCGTACCCGCTGGAGCTGAGCCCCGCGCTGGAGGGCTCCCGGCGCCATCTCCTCGCGTGGTCGCACCGGATGGGCATCCTCGGCGAAGGGGTCTGGGACGAGGACAAGCTCGCCAGTTGCGACCTCCCGCTGTGCGCCGCGGGGCTCGACCCGGACGCCACCCAGGAGCAGCTCGACCTCGCCTCCGACTGGCTGGCCTTCGGCACCTACGGCGACGACTACTACCCGCTGGTCTACGGCCACCGCCGCGACCTGGCCGCCGCCCGGCTCACCACGGCCCGCCTGTCGGCCTGCATGCCGCTGGACGGCGAGCCGGTACCGCCGCCCGCCAACGCCATGGAACGCGCCCTGATCGATCTGTGGGCGCGCACCACGGCGCACATGACGCCCGAGGAGCGGCGCCCCCTCAGGACCGCCGTCGACGCGATGACCGAGGCCTGGGTCTGGGAGCTGTCCAACCAGATCCACAACCGCGTCCCCGACCCCGTCGACTACCTGGAGATGCGTCGCGCCACCTTCGGCTCCGACCTCACCCTGGGCCTGTGCCGCGCCGGACACGGCCCGGCCGTGCCGCCCGACGTCTACCGCAGCGGCCCCGTCCGGTCCCTGGAGAACGCGGCGATCGACTACGCCTGCCTCCTCAACGACGTCTTCTCGTACCAGAAGGAGATCGAGTACGAGGGCGAGATGCACAACGCGGTCCTCGTCGTGCAGAACTTCTTCGGCATCGACTATCCGACCGCGCTGCCCGTCGTACAGGACCTGATGAACCAGCGCATGCGCCAGTTCGAGCACGTCGTCGCGCACGAACTGCCCGTCGTCTACGACGACTTCCAGCTCTCCGACGAGGCACGTGCCGTCATGCGGGGCTATGTGACGGACCTGCAGAACTGGATGGCCGGCATCCTCAACTGGCACCGGAGCGTCCCGCGTTACAAGGCGGAGTACCTGAGCGGACGCACCCACGGCTTCCTCCCGGACCGGCCCCCGGCCGTGCCGGTGCCGGCACCCATGCCCGTCCCCGGGTCGCGGAGCGCCCCGCTGCCCGCGCTCGGCTGACCCGGCCGGGGGCGCGCCGCCGGTCAGTCTCACTCGTTCGTGGCTCGTCGCGGGCCGGGGCGCCGGGTAGGCACTGCCCGGAGGCGAACGATGGAACAGACTGCGCTACGACCCAAGCCGATGCCCGGCCGCGACTGCGGCAGCGGCGCCCCGACCGGCCCGGCAGGGCGCCCGCACGCCGCGCGCGGGCGCCGCCGCCGGCTCACCAGCCTGCTGTGCGGCCTGCTCGCCGCCACGATCCTGCTCCTGGCGGGGGTCGGGCTCGGCACGGTGGGCGCCGCGGTGATCGGCATGAGCAGGCTCGCCGAGCCGCAGCGCGCGGCCGGAGCGCCGGGACCGGGCGCCCCGCCCGGCAGCCGGGCAGCGCCGGCACATCCGGCGGCCACCCCCGGCCCCTCCCCGGCACCGGCCGCCCCGACGCTCGGCGTGGAGGCCGTGGACGACGAGAAGGCGGGGGCCCTGGTCGTGGGCGTGCACGTGCCCGGCCCGGGGTACTCCGCGGGCCTGGTCAGGGGCGACGCGATCCTGGCGGTCGGCACCACCCGCATCGACTCGGCCGCCGACCTCGCCCGCGCCGTCGCCCGTGCCCGGCCCGGCAAGGAGGCCGAGCTGACCGTGCGCCACGAGAACGGCGACCGCGGACGGCTGACGGTCGTACCGGGGATCGTCACCTGAGCGTGCGGAAGCGGCAGGAGCGGCGGCCGGCCGGTGTCCACATACTAAGATCGGTGCCGGTGGGGGCGAGGTCCGCCGAGTGGTCCGGCCATCGGCTCGCGTCGTCTCCCCGGCCCGGGCAGGATGCTGCCCGAGACCCTTCGCCCGCCCAGGAGGCCCGGATGACCGGCAGTACGCCCGCTGCTTCCTTCACCGCCGACGACTACCGGGCCCGCATGGAGCGCGCCGCCCGGTCGGCCGCCGACGCCGGACTGGCCGGGCTGCTGGTGGCCCCGGGCCCGGACCTCGTGTGGCTGACCGGGTACGCGCCCACGGCGGCCACCGAACGCCTCACCCTGCTCGTCCTCGCCGCGGGCCAGGACCCCGTCCTCGTCGTGCCGGCCCTGGAGGCCCCCGACGCCGAGAAGGCCGTCGGCGCGCCCGCCCTGACCCTGCGCGACTGGACCGACGGCAAGGACCCCTACGCCGTCACCGCCGCGCTCCTCGACGGCTCGGGACGGTTCGGCATCAGCGACAACGCCTGGGCGATGCACCTCCTCGCCCTCCAGCGGGCGCTGCCCGGCACGTCGTACGCCTCCCTCACCGAGGCGCTGCCGATGCTGCGCGCCGTGAAGGACGCGGCGGAGCTGGAGCTGCTCGCGGCGGCCGGCGCGGCGGCGGACGCGGCGTTCGAGGAGATCCGCACGGTCTCCTTCCGCGGGCGCCGGGAATCCGACGTCGCCGCGGACCTCGCCGCGCTGCTGCGGCGCTTCGGCCACTCCCAGGTCGACTTCACCATCGTCGCCTCCGGACCGAACGGCGCCAATCCGCACCACGAGGTCGGCGACCGCGTCATCGAGGACGGCGACATGATCGTCCTCGACTTCGGCGGCCTCAAGAACGGGTACGGCTCCGACACCTCCCGCACGGTCCACGTCGGCGAGCCCACCGACGAGGAGCGCCGGGTGCACGACCTGGTCCGCGAGGCCCAGGAGGCCGGTTTCCGGGCGGTGCGGCCCGGCGTCGCCTGCCAGGAGATCGACCGGGCCGCGCGCGCCGTCATCGCCGACGCCGGATACGGGGAGTACTTCATCCACCGCACCGGCCACGGCATCGGGGTCACCACGCACGAGCCGCCCTACATGATCGAGGGCGAGGAGCAGCCCCTCGTGCCCGGCATGTGCTTCTCCGTCGAGCCCGGCGTCTATCTGCCCGGCCGGTTCGGGGTCCGCATCGAGGACATCGTCACCGTCACCGAGGACGGCGGCCGGCGCCTGAACGACACCACCCGGGAGATGGTCATAGTGGACTGAGCCGCCACGCACAGACCCGCCACCCTCCGGAAGACGACGCCCCGACCATGACCCAGGCACCGACACCGACCGCGGACACGGTCCGCCGACTGGTCCGCGCCCTCCTCAGCGAGGGCGCGGAACCGGAGGTCCGGCCCGTCGCGGAGGGCGCCGAGCCCACCACCTGGTGGGTCGGCACCCGCCACGTACTGCGGCTGGCCCCCGACCGCGAGAGCGCCGTGCGCCAGCGCCGTGAGCTGCGGCTGCGCGACCTGGTCCGTCCGCACCTGTCCGTCGCGGTGCCGACGAGCGTGGCGCACGGCGAGTGGGCGCCGGGGCTGACGTACACGCTGGACACCAAGGTGCCCGGCGGGTCGGGCGAGCAGCACCATGTGTCCGCCGTCGGCGAGGCCGACCTGGCGGCGCTGCTCACCGGGCTGCGCGAGGTACCGGTCCGCCAGGCCGAGACCCTCGGCGTGCCGCGGGCCGCCCCGCGCCCCCTGGAGACGCTGCGCCGCGCCGCCGAGAGCGCCGCCCGGCGTCTCGCCGAGGCCGACGAGTTCGACCCGGCCCGGCCGGAACGGCTGACGGCCGCGGCGGCGGCCCAGCTGGGCGCCCAGCCAGGGGCCGCCGTCCTCGTCCACCACGGCCTGGCCGGCGAGCACCTCGTCGTCGGCGCCGACGGACGGGTGCGCGCGGTCCTCGGCTGGACGGACGCGGTCCTCGGCGACCCGGCCGAGGACATCGCCGGACTCGCCCTCTCCGTCGGCTCGCCCGCCGCCGTACGCGCCGCCACCCTGGCCGGCTACGGCGCCCGGCCCTGTCTGCGCGGCCTGTGGCTGGCCCGCTGCGACACCGTCGTCCACCTCACCGACGCCCTGGCCGGCCGGTCGGCCACGCCCCTGCCCCTGCTGCGGACCCGGCTGCGCCGCGCCTGGGAGCCGATCCTGCTGGAGCGGGTGACGGAGCTCCGCGAGGACGACGCGGACGGCACCGCCCGGTAGCCCGGGCGCGGCGCCCGCACGTCACTCCTGCACGAGCACCACGCTCGACTCGCCCGGCACGCGCAGCACCCCGTCCTCGCCCGGCCCCTCCACGGGCTCCCACGCCGCGAGCACCCGCGCTGGACGGGGGCCCAGCGGGATCGCCGCGGGTTCGCCGCCCAGATTGACGGCCACCCGGATGTCGCCGCGCCGGAAGGCCAGCCACCGAGCCTCACCGTCGTAGGCCACCCTGGTGTCGGCGAGGTCCGGGTCGGTCAGGTCCGGCTGCTCGTGCCGCAGGGCGATCAGCCGGCGGTACCAGGCCAGCACGCGCGCGTGGGGATCGCGTTCCGGCTCGGACCAGTCGAGGCAGGAGCGGTCCCGCGTCGCCGGGTCCTGCGGGTCGGGCACCTCCTCCTCCTTCCAGCCGTGCGCGGCGAACTCCCGCCGCCTGCCGCGCCGTACGGCCTCGGCGAGGTCCGGGTCGGTGTGGTCGGTGAAGAACTGCCACGGCGTGCCCGCCGCCCACTCCTCACCCATGAACAGCATCGGCGTGAACGGCGCCGTCAGCGTCAGCGTGGCCGCGCAGGCCGCCAGGCCGGGGGAGACCAGGGAAGCCAGCCGGTCGCCCTGGGCGCGGTTGCCGACCTGGTCGTGGGTCTGGCTGTAGCCGGTCAGCCGGTGCGCCGCCGTGCGCTGCCGGTCCAGGGGCCGGCCGTGACCGCGGCCCCGGAAGCTGGAGTAGGTGCCGTCGTGGAACCAGCCCCGCGTGAGCGTCTTGGCGAGCGCCGCCAGCGGATCGCGCGCGAAGTCGGCGTAGTAGCCCTGCGACTCCCCGGTCAGCGCGGCGTGCAGGGCGTGGTGGAAGTCGTCGTTCCACTGCGCGTGCACGCCCAGGCCGCCCCGCGCGCGCGGGGTGATGATCCGCGGGTCGTTCAGGTCGGACTCCGCGATCAGGAACAGCGGCCGGCCCAGGTCGGCGGCCAGCTCGTCCACCGCCGTCGACAACTGCTCCAGGAAGTGGCACGCGCGCGTGTCGGCCAGGGCGTGCACCGCGTCCAGGCGCAGGCCGTCGATCCGGTAGTCGCGCAGCCATGCCAGCGCGCTGTCCACCAGATACGCCCGCACCTCGTCGGAGCCGGGCGCGTCCAGATTGACCGCGGCGCCCCAGGGCGTGTGGTGGGTGTCCGTGAAGTACGGGCCGAAGGCGGGCAGATGGTTGCCGGACGGGCCGAGGTGGTTGTGGACCACGTCCAGGACGACGCCCAGGCCGAGTTCATGGGCCCGGTCGACGAACCGCTTCAGCGCGTCGGGCCCGCCGTACGGCTCGTGCACCGCCCACAGCGACACCCCCTCGTACCCCCAGCCGTGCCGGCCGGGGAACGGGCACAGCGGCATCAACTCGACGTGTGTGACACCCAGTTCCGCCAGGTGCTCCAGCCGCTCGGCGGCGGCGTCGAGGGTGCCCTCGGGCGTGTACGTGCCCACGTGCAGCTCGTACAGCACCGCGCCGGGCAGCGGGCGTCCGGACCATTCGGCGCGCCAAGGGTGGCGCCCGTGGTCGACGACCGCGCTCAGCCCGTCCGGACCGTCCGGCTGCCGCCGCGAGCGCGGGTCCGGCAGCACCGGCCCGTCGTCCACCGCGAAGCCGTAGCGCGACCCCTCCCGGGCGTCGGCCGCGCCGCACCACCACCCCCGCCGCTCCGGATCGCGCTCCATCGCGCGCGTGACGCCGTCGCACGTCAGCGTCACGCGGCCGGCCTGCGGTGCCCACACCTCGAACTGCACGGACGGTTCCCCTTCGTCTGCTCACGGTGACGTAGCCCGTCCATGGTCCTGCAAAATCGATCAATCCGCCGGTGAACGTCCCCGTTCGCGCCGGGTGTCGTGAACCCGCGGCCCCGGCGGCCGTCTCCCGGTCTTCTGGACACCCCCGGCCCTGCTGACCGACAATCACCTGCGTGACGTCGTCCTTCGAGTTCTCCACATACCCCGCGCGGCTCTCCGACGCGGAGCGCGACAAGGCGCTGAAGGTGCTCCGGGACGGCGTCGCCCTGGGCCGCCTGTCGCACGACACCTTCGTGCGCCGTATGGAACTGGCGCTGGCCGCCCACCACTCCCACGAACTCGCCGCGCTCACCGCCGACCTGCCCACGGAGGGCAGGGCCTCGCGCCTGGTGTTCGGCGCCGTCGAGGCGGTCTCCGGCTTCGGGGTCCGGCTGCGCCGGGCCTGGCGGGCCGAGCGGCTGCCCAAACTGCTGCTGCCGCACCCCGGCACCGGCCATCCGCTGCGCATAGGGCGAGACCCGGCCAGCGGCCTGCGGCTGACCCACGAGACGGTCTCCCGCGTCCACGCCGAACTCGTCCGCCAGGGCGGGATGTGGGTGCTGCGCGACCTCGGTTCGACCAACGGCACCACAGTCAACGGACGGCGCGTCATCGGTGCCGCCGTGGTGCGCGAGGGCGATCAGATCGGCTTCGGCCAGATGGCGTTCCGCCTCGCCGCGAACTGACCGCCCGCACAGCACTGGCCTGGGCCTCACGCGGCGTCGCCTGTCCCGCCGTGGCCTGAATCCCTTTGCTTCTCCTGGTGTTGACGTACCCCTGAAGTCGTGACTGACTGTGCGTACACCGCGCACGTCAGGTGAACCGACGGCTCCCATCGTGGAGGTGTGCCCTGCCGCCCCTCCTGCGCTACCCGACCGTGGACGAGCTGGGCGCCCGGGCCGCCGCACTCGTCTCCCGCCACCCCCGGGACGCCCGGCTGCGCCGCGTCGGCACCTCCCGCGCGGGCACCCCGCTGCTGCTGCTCTCCGTCGGCCACGGCACCCGCCAGGTCCTCGTCGTCGCCGGGCCGCACGCCAACGAGCCGGTGGGCGGCGCCACCGCGCTGCGGCTGGCCGAGCGGGCGCTGGCCGACCCGCGGCTCACCGAGGGCGCCGACGCCACCTGGAACCTGCTGCTGTGCGCCGACCCCGACGGGCTGCGCCGCAACGAGGGCTGGCTGTCCGGCCCATACACCCTCGGCCGCTACGCCCGGAACTTCTTCCGGCCCGGCTTCCTGGAACAGCCCGAGTGGCTGCCCGACGGACCCGACCGCGCCGTGCTGCCGGAGACCCGCACCCTGCTCGCGCTCCAGGACGAGCTGCGGCCCTTCCTGCACTGCTCCCTGCACGGTGTCGACGTCGGCGGCGGCTTCGCCGAGCTCACCCACGACCTGCCGGGCCTCGCCCAGCGCATGGCCCACACCGCGGCCCGCCTCGGCATCCCCCGCGAGCTCGGCGCCTACGACACCCTGTACTGGCCCGGACTCGGCCCCGCCCTCTACCGGATACCGCCGCCCCGCCACGGGGACCTGACGCAGGCCATCACCGAGGCCGCCGTCGACTCGACCTGGTGCCATCCGCGGCGGTACGGCACCGTCACCGCGGTCGTCGAGGCGCCCATGTGGGGCGTGGCGGCCGTGGAGGACGACTCGCCCCCGGCCGACCGGGACGCGGTGCTGCGCTCCGTGAGCCGGACCCTGCGCCACGACACCCGCCGGCTGCAGCGCATCCTCGCCCGGCTGAGGCCGCACACCGCGGGCAGCCCCGACACGGCCCGCCTGCTCGCACCGGTCGACGACTACCTGCTGGTCTGCCCCAGACTCGCCGACGCGTGGGACCCGGACGCCGACGACGGCACGGGCCGTTCGCTGCCGCCGATGAGCACCGCCCACCTGGTCGCCCTGCGCCTGGCCGGCCGGCGTCTCGCCCTGCGCACGTCCGGTCTGCTGCACCAACTGGTGACCCGCGGCGGAAACGATCCCGCAGGCGTCCTGCCGGAGCTCGACCGGCTCGTCGACGAGGGGTGCGCCGACTACCGCGACGGCTGCGGGGCCCGCTGGATACCGGTCTCCCGCCAGGTGGAGTACCAGACCCGCGTCGTGCTCGCCGCGTTCGAACTGGCCGGGCGGCGCACGGGGGCGGTCTCCCGTTCGGGTGAGCCGGGCTGGGGCTCCGAACCCGCCGTGCCGATGCACCGGGAATGACCCACATCCTCACCGCCGTGGCGGCCCGGACGGGCCTCCTCCTCACCGCCGCCCTCCTCGCCGCAGGCGCGGCCCCCGCCCGGGCCGTCGCCCCGCCGGAGCCCGCCCGCGACTGGCTCCTGGTCACGGTCGCCCGGGGCGACGCCAACGGCCCCGCCCTCCCCGGCGCCTCCTCCTCCGGCGACACCCGCAGCGCCGTGCTCCGCTGCGACCCGCCCCGGGGCCACGCCCGCGCGGCCGAGGCGTGCGCGGAGCTGGACCGGGCGGACGGGGACCTCGGCCGCATCCCGCTGCGGGACACCTACTGCCCGATGGTCTACGCGCCGGTGACCGCGCACGCCCAGGGGCAGTGGCGGGGACGGGCCGTGGAGTACGCGCAGACCTTCCCCAACACCTGTGTCATGACGGCGCGGACGGGCTCGGTCTTCGCCCTGGACGAGGCGGGGGCCGAGCCGCGGGGGTGAGCCGCGCGGTCCGGTGACCGGGCCCCGGTGACCGGACCGCCCGGCCACGGGGCCCGGCGTCACTGCTGGTGCAGTCCCCGGCCCGCCAGGGTCAGGAACGCCTCGCCGACCGCCTCCGACAGGGTGGGGTGGGCGTGCACGTGCCGGGCCACGTCGGCGGGCTCGGCGTCCCACCCGACGATCAGCTGGCTCTCGGCGATCATCTCCGAGACGTGCGGGCCCACCAGATGCACCCCGAGCACCCGGCCGCCGCCCGCCTCGGCGACGACCTTCACCATCCCGCCCTGCCCGTGCACCATCCCCTTCGCCACGGCCGTCAACGGCATCACGCCGACGGCGGGTTCGTACCCGCGCGCGCGTGCCTCCGCCTCGCTCAGTCCCACGGCGGCGGTCTGCGGCGCCGAGTACGTCACCCGGGGCACCGCCGCGTAGTCGACCGGCGCGGACGGCACGCCCGCCAGCGTCTCGGCCACCAGCAGGCCCTCCGCGAAGGACGCGTGGGCCAGTCCGGGCGACGGCGGCGGCAGCAGGTCGCCCACCACGTGGACCCCGGGCACGGCCGTCTCCAGCCGGTCCCAGTCCGCCGGTACGACGAAGCCGCGCCCGTCGGTGCCGAGGCCCGCCGCGTCCAGGCCGAGACCGTCGGTGACCGGGGCCCGGCCGACGGCCACCAGCAGCCGCTCGGCCCCGACCGTGAGCGTCTCGCCCCGCGCCGTGCGCACCCACGCGCGCACGCCGTCGTCCAGCACCTCGGCGTCCAGCAGCCGCGCACCCACCCGGACGTCGACGCCGCGCTTCTTCAGACCCCGGGTCAGATGGCGGCTCACGTCCGCGTCCTCCAGCGGCACGATCCGCTCCGCGGCCTCCACGAGGGTGACCTCCGCGCCCATGGAGCGGTGGAACGAGGCGTACTCGACGCCGATCGCGCCGCCGCCCAGGACCAGGACGGACGCCGGCAGCCCGGGCGCGAAGAGGGCGTCGTCGCTCGTCACCACGCGCCGGCCGTCCGGTTCGAGGCCCGGGAGGGTGCGCGGGCGGGAACCGGTCGCCAGCACGACGCCCCGGCGTGCGGTGAGCCGGGGGCCGCCGTCCACGCGCACCGAGCGCGGTCCTGTGAGCCGCGCGCTGCCCCGCACCACCGTCACGCCGGTGTGCGCGAGGTGCGCCTCCACGCCCCGGTGGTTGCGCGCCACGATGTCGTCGCGGGTGGCGACGAGAGCCGGCCAGTCGACGCCGTCCAGGCTCGCCTTCACCCCCCAGCGCTCACGCGCCTCGGCGACGCCGTCCACCAGTTCGGCGGCGTGCAGCATCGCCTTGCTCGGGATGCAGCCGCGGTGCAGACAGGTACCGCCGACCTTGTCGCGTTCGACCAGGGCGACGTCGAGACCCAGAGCCGCCGCACGCAGCGCGGTGCTGTAACCGCCGGTGCCGCCGCCGATGACGATCACGTCGTGTGTGTTCATGTCCCCAGCGTCCGCCCGGCGCTTGTCATGAGTCCAAGGCAATGTTGTCCTGGGTTCGATGAGGAACGTTCATGGCGGGGCGGGGCGGGGCGGCGGCGGAGCGGGGCCGGTGCCGGACCGGGGGAGGAGCGGGGATGAGTCTGCGGCAGATGGAGTACTTCATGGCCGTTGTCGACGAGGCGTCGTTCACCCGGGCGGCCGAGACCCTGCACGTCACGCAGTCCGCCCTCTCGCACCAGATCAAGGCCCTCGAGAGGTCGGTCGGCGGCGCCCTCCTGGAGCGCATGCCGCGCGGGGTGCGGCTGACGCCGATGGGCCGCGCCTTCCGGCCGCACGCCGAACTCGCCGTCCGCAGCGCGGCCCAGGCCCGCCGCGCGGCCCGCGCCGCCGCCGGTGCCGAGGGCGGGGAGCTGCACGTCGCGGCCGTGCACTCGGTCGCCGTCGGCGTCCTTCCCGACGTCTTCGCCCGCTGGCGCGCCGCCCACCCCGGGGTGCTGCTGCACCTCCACGAGTACGCGACGACCGAGGCGCTGGAGGAGGAGGTCGAGCGTGGCACCGCGGACCTCGCCGTGGGTCCGGCGCCCCGTGACTGGCCCGGCACCGTCGTCCCGGTCGGCGAGGAGGAGATCGTCCTGGTCGTGCCCTTCGACGACCGCTTCGCGGGCCGGACGACGGTGACGCTGCCGGAACTCGCGGACCGGCCCTGGGTGCGGTGCGCCATGGAGCCCGTCGTCGAGGGGCAGCGCTTCCTCGACCTGGTGTGCGGGCGGGCCGGATTCCGGCCGCTCACCGCGGTCTTCACGGAGCACACGTCGACGGCCGTGCGGATGGCCGCCGCCGGCGTCGGGGTGTGCACGGCGCCCTCGCACATCGTGGGCGGGGCGGTCGGCGAGGACTGCGTGGTCCTGGCCCCCGACCCGCCGTGGCGCCGCCCGATGACGGTCTTCACCCGCGTCCCCCCGACGGGCGCCGCCGAGGCGTTCACCGACCTGCTGCGCACGTCGTGGCCGGCCCCGGGTGTCCCCGCGGCGCGGACGGAGGCGGCGGAGGTCTGCGACGCGGGACGTGCGGTGGCGGGCTGAGCCCCGCCCGAACAGCCCTCCGCCGGGCCGGGTCGGGCGCGGACGCGCAGGTCGTCCGTGCCCGTCCGGGGTGCGACGAACGGGTGTCCGTCGCGGGTCCCGCCGGGCGCCGTGCCCTCACCGCCGGGCATGGGAGGGGCCCGGCTCCGGGCACGGCAGTACCGCCCCGGGGCCGGCCGTCGGAAGGCGCGGGGTGTGCGGTCGCGGGCCGGTGGGCCCCGTCAGCCCGTCTCCTGCGGCGTCCCCGTCCGCTCCAGCAGCGCCACCGGCAGGTCCGCGAACAGGTCCTCCACGCGCGCCCGGCCCTCGAACTCCCGGGCCGCGGACCCCGGACCGCAGGCCCGCGCGTCGGTCCAGCGGCCCGGCGGCAGCGCGAGCGTCGTCCCGCGCCAGCCCCCCGACTCGGCCAGCCGCAGCGACAGTCGCGTCACCGCCGTCAGGACCCGGCCGGAGCGGACGAAGGCCACGCAGTGCGCCGCAGCGGGGCCGTCGGCGGGCAGCGCCTCGTACGTCGCCGTGCCGCCGAACGCCTCGGGCCGCCGCGCCCGCAGCGCCAGCGCCGCCCGGGTCACCGCGTCCTTGTCCCCCGGGGAGACGGGCGGGAAGTCCACGGGCCGCCGGTTGTCGGGATCCACCAGGGCGCGGTACTCGCCCTCGGTGCCCTGGTAGAGGTCCGGCACGCCCGGCATCGTGAGGTGGATCAGGGCCGTGCCGAGGACGTTGGCCCGGATGTGCGGCTCCAGCGCGGCCCGGAAGGCGGCCACCCGCTCGCCGGGCGCGCCGCAGGGCCCCTTCGCCACGAACCGGGCCACCGCCTCCTCGTACACCGGCTCCCGCTCGGTCCAGCTGGTGTGCAGCCCCGCCTCGCGCACATGCTTCAGCAGCGCCTGCTCCACGCGCTCCCGGTCCGCCGCGCCCAGCCCGAACACCGTCTGCCAGGCCGCCCACGCCAGCTGCCCGTCCGGCGCCGCATCTCCGGTGCCGGTGATGTCCGCCAGGAGGTCCGCCCAGCGTTCGGGGCACTCGGTGAGCACCGCCAGCGCGGCCCTCACGTCGGCGCTGCGCTTGGTGTCGTGGGTCGACACGACCGTGCCGGTCGTGGGCCAGTCCCGCTGCACACGCGCGCAGTACGCGTGGAACAGCTGCGGCGACACCGCGGGACCGCCCGGGTTCCCGCCCACCTCGGTCGCCGACAGCAGCGGCACATGGCGGTAGAACGCCGTGTCCTCGACCGACTTGGCGCGCAGCGCCGACGCCGTCTGGGCGAACCGCGTCCGGAACTCCACGTGGTCCGGCCCGTCGCCGAACCGCCCCAGCAGCAGGTCCCGCACCACGTCCACCGCCCCGGCCTCCTCCGGCACCGTGAACGCGCGCCGCGCCTCGGCCGCCGCCTCCTCGGTGACGACCGACGCCGCGTCCCCGGGCGTGTAGGGCCGGTACACCTCCAGCCGGACCAGCAGCTCGCGCAGGGCGGTGCGCAGCGCCCACGGCGCCCGGTCGCGCAGCGCCGGGTGCGGCGAGGCGACGCACAGCCGGTGCGCCACCCGGGTCAGCCGGTCCGTCTCGGCGGCCAGCTCGTGCGTGAGCACCTCGTACGCGGCCCGCCGCACCGTGGCCGCCCACTCCCCGCCGCCGTCCGGCCGCGGGGCGGCGAACGCGCGGTACCGGCCGAGGAGTTCCCCGTGCCCCACCGGGTCGGTGAAGAGTCCGTCCACGTGCCGCAGGGCGTCGTAGCCGGTCGTGCCCGCGACGGGCCAGTCCGCGGGCAGCCGCTCCCCGTCCGCCAGGATCTTCTCCACGACCGTCCACCGGCCGCCGCTCGCCTCGTGCAGCCGCGCCAGATAGGTGCCGGGGTCGGCGAGCCCGTCGGGGTGGTCGACGCGCAGCCCGTCGACCACGCCCTCGTGCAGCAGCCGCAGGACCGTGGCGTGGGTCGCCTCGAACACCTCCGGGTCCTCCACCCGCACCCCGATCAGCTCGGAGATGCTGAAGAAGCGCCGGTAGTTCAGCTCGGTGCGGGCCAGCCGCCACCACACCGGCCGGTACCACTGGGCGTCCAGCAGCTGCGGCAGCGGCAGGTCCGCGGTGCCCTCCCGGAGGGGGAAGACGTGGTCGTGGTAGCGCAGCACGTCGCCGTCGGCCCGCAGCTCCTCCAGCACCTCGCCGACGGGCGCGCCGAGCACCGGCAGCAGCACCTGGCCGCCCTGCGCCTCCCAGTCGATGTCGAACCACCGCGCGTACGGCGACCTCGGCCCCTCCCGCAGCACCTCCCACAGGGCGCGGTTGTGCCGCGGGGACATCGCCATGTGGTTCGGCACGATGTCCACCACCAGCCCGAGCCCGTGCTCCCGCGCGGTGCGCGACAGGGTCCGCAGCCCCTCCTCGCCGCCCAGCTCCTCCCGCACCCGCCCGGGGTCCACCACGTCGTAGCCGTGCGACGAGCCCGGCACCGCCTCCAGCACGGGGGACAGGTGCAGATGGGTGACACCGAGCGAGGCCAGGTACGGCACGGCCGCCGCCGCGGCCGCGAAGGGGAAGCCGGGCTGCAGCTGCAGCCGGTACGTGGCCAGGGGGGCCGGGAAGTCCGGCCGGGGCGGCAGGGGCGCGGGCACCGGGACGGGTCGCTCAGGCGTCATGGAGAGCTACGTACCCGTCTCGCCGCCTTTCGTGTCATCCGCCCCTCCCAGGGAGCACCCGTACGTGGCCGGCGCCGGGCGAGGAGCGGCACGGGAGCCGTCCCTCGCCCGGCGTCCTAGACGGGCCGCTGGAGCACCGTCAGGCTCCGGTCCACCAGCGTCAGCCGATCCCCGGCCTGCACCTTCGTCCCCGCCCGGGCCGGTACGCCCTCGGTGCGGGCGGTGTCGACCACCACCTCCCACTGCCGGCCGTGGTCGACGGGCACCACGAAGTCCAGGGACTTCGGCGCGGCGTTGAACATCAGCAGGAACGAGTCGTCGGCGATGCGCTCCCCGCGCGCGCCCGGCTCGGAGATCGCGTTGCCGTTGAGGAACACCGTCAGGGCCGACGCCCGCGCCGAGTGCCAGTCGCGCTGGGTCATCTCCGCGCCCTCCGGGGTGAACCAGGCGATGTCGGAGAGCTCGTCGTGGGTGCCCTCCACCGGCCGGCCGTGGAAGAAGCGCCGCCTGCGGAAGACCGGGTGGTTCTTGCGCAGCCACACCATCGCGCGCGTGAACTCCAGCAGTGTGGTGTCCGCGTCCTCGCCCTCCGGCCAGTCCACCCACGCCAGCTCGTTGTCCTGGCAGTAGGCGTTGTTGTTGCCCCGCTGGGTGCGGGCGAACTCGTCGCCGTGGCTGATCATCGGCACGCCCTGGGACAGCAGCAGCGTCGCGATGAAGTTCCGCATCTGCCGGGCCCGCAGCTCCCGCACCGCCGGGTCGTCGGTGTCGCCCTCGGCGCCGCAGTTCCAGGACCGGTTGTGGCTCTCGCCGTCCCGGTTCTCCTCGCCGTTGGCCTCGTTGTGCTTGTCGTTGTAGGAGACGAGGTCGTGCAGGGTGAAGCCGTCGTGGCAGGTGACGAAGTTGATGGAGGCCAGCGGGCGGCGCCCGTCGTCCTGGTAGAGGTCGGACGAGCCGGTCAGCCGGGACGCGAACTCCGCCAGGGTGCGCGGCTCGCCCCGCCACAGGTCCCGCACCGTGTCCCGGTACTTGCCGTTCCACTCGGTCCACAGCGGCGGGAAGTTGCCCACCTGGTAGCCGCCCTCGCCGACGTCCCACGGCTCGGCGATCAGCTTCACCTGGGAGACCACCGGGTCCTGCTGCACCAGGTCGAAGAACGACGACAGCCGGTCCACCTCGTGGAACTGCCGTGCCAGGGTCGCCGCGAGGTCGAAGCGGAACCCGTCGACGTGCATCTCGGTGACCCAGTACCGCAGCGAGTCCATGATCATCTGAAGGACGTGCGGGGACCGCATGAGCAGCGAGTTCCCGGTGCCCGTGGTGTCCATGTAGTAGCGGGGGTCGTCGGTCAGCCGGTAGTAGGACGGGTTGTCGATGCCCTTGAAGGACAGCGTCGGACCCAGGTGGTTGCCCTCGGCGGTGTGGTTGTAGACCACGTCGAGGATGACCTCGATCCCCGCCTCGTGCAGCGCCTTCACCGCCGACTTGAACTCCAGCACCTGCTGGCCGCGGTCGCCCCAGGAGGCGTACGCGTTGTGCGGGGCGAAGAAGCCGATCGTGTTGTAGCCCCAGTAGTTGTTCAGGCCCATGTCGACCAGCCGGTGGTCGTTGACGAACTGGTGCACCGGCATCAGCTCGAGCGCCGTCACCCCCAGCTCGGTCAGGTGCTCGATCAGCGCCGGGTGCGCGAGCGCCGCGTAGGTGCCGCGCAGCTCCTCGGGGAGCCCCGGGTGGCGCATGGAGAGACCCTTCACATGGGCCTCGTAGATCACCGTGCGGTGGTACTCCGTCCGAGGGCGCCGGTCGTCGCCCCAGTCGAAGTAGGGGTTGACCACGACCGACGACATCGTGTGCGGGGCCGAGTCCAGGTCGTTGCGCCGGTCGGGTGCGTCGAAGTGGTAGCCGTACACCTCCTCGCCCCACTGGACCGACCCGCTGATCGCACGCGCGTACGGGTCGAGGAGCAGCTTGGCGCTGTTGCAGCGCAGCCCGCGCTCCGGGGCGTAGGGGCCGTGCACGCGGTAGCCGTACCGCTGCCCCGGCATCACGCCCGGCACGTACGCGTGCCGGACGAACGCGTCGCTCTCCCGCAGTTCCACCGCCGTCTCCGAGCCGTCGTCGTGCAGCAGACACAGCTCTACTCGGTCCGCGGCCTCCGTGAAGACCGCGAAGTTGGTGCCGGCGCCGTCGTACGTGGCACCGAGTGGGTACGCCTCTCCAGGCCAGACCTGCATGGACACGACTCTTTCAGGTGTGCGGCGCCGGTGCGGACGCCTTGGCTCCGAGTCTCCCCGAAGTCTCCCCGAAAGTGAGGCGACCACCTAGCACTCACGTGCCTCTTGTCCGCCACGAGCCGGTCCACTCCCCGCGGGTTCCCGGCCGTCCGCCCGGCGCCGTACCACGTCACCGCTATGAAACCGCTCACTCGCCGGGCCGGGCGGGCCGGGAACGAGCCGCCGGGACAAGGCCGTTGGTGAAACCAGCCTGCCCATCGGGCTGCACCGCGCACCGCTCGCGGAGTACCCTTCCTTGATCGTTGGGACGGGGTCTGTCCGGAAGTGCTCCGGGGGAGCGGAAGGCGGTGCGCGGGTGGGCTCGGGAGGGCTGGAGCTGCCCCCTGGTGACGAGGGTCACGAGGGGAACTCCACGGACGTCCCGCCCGGTGCGGTGTCCCTGGCGCGGCCCATGAACGCGGGGGCGATCGGCCCGGAACTGGACTGGGACGCCGACGCCTGGCACGAGGTGCGCACCCGCGCCCAGCGGGCCGGGCGGGCCTACATCTGGCTGAACCTCGTGGAACAGCGGCTGCGCGCGGTCGTCGCCGCCGTCCTGCGACCGGTCTACGAACCCGTCCACGGCGACGACTGGGTGGTCGCCGCCGCCGGTCCCGCCGGGCAGGAGTGGGTGCAGCGCGCCGTCGCCGTCCGCGAGGTCAGCCGCCGCAAGGGCTACCTCCTCGACCCGGCCGACGACAACGTCCTCAGCTTCCTCACGCTGCCCCAGCTGCGCGAGCTGATGGTCCAGCACTGGCCCTGCTTCGAGCCCTACGTCGACGAGCGCCGGGACGTCGAACTGGCCCTGGACGAGCTGGAGGTCACCCGCAACGTCGTCTCCCGCAACCGGGCGCTGTCCGAGGCGGTCCTGAACCAGGCCGAACGGGCCTCGGCGCGGCTGCTGGAGGTCCTCGGCACCGGCAGCGACCTGCCGTCCGCGCGCCGGCTCCCGGTCGACGCGGTGGAGGACCTGGTCGGCGACCGGTACGCCGACGTCGTCGCCGTGCACCCGGACCGGGTGCGGCTGCTGCGCCAGTTCCCGGCGGAGGACATCTTCGGCCGGGCCCGCCGCGTGGACGCCCTCGGCATCGGCCTCAACCTGCTCGTGCAGAACTTCTCCGGCCGCCGCCTGCTGCGGCTGGCCGAGTCCGGCGGGCGGGTGCGGCTGCTGTTCCTGAACCCCGCCTCCAGCGCGATCAAACGCCGCGAGCGCGAACTGGGCATCAAGCGCGGCGAGCTGAGCCGCGCCGTCGAGACGAACATCCTGCACATGCGCCGGGTCCGATCCCGGCTGCGGGACCCCGGGGCCTTCGAGATCCAGGTCTTCGACGAGACGCCCCGCTTCACGGCCTACCTGGTGGACGGGGACGGCGCCGACGGCATAGCGGTCGTGCAGTCCTATCTGCGCCGGACGCGGGGGATGGAGGCGCCGGTGCTGGTCCTGCGCAACGGACGAAACGGCGGCAAGGTCGTGAAGTCGGACCAGGTCGACGAAGGCGGACTCTTCCCCACCTACCGTGAGGAGTTCGAGCTGATGTGGGCGGATTCGCGGCCGGTGTCCTGAGCGCCGTCGCGGGCACCGGCCCCGAAGTAAGCGGAACGCGATCCTCTGATTGTCAGTGGCCCGTGCGAAGGTGGGAAACCACTGGGGGAACGCACCACCGAGGAGGGGGACCGCCCATGGGCTGGCACCGGGAGCTGCTGATCGGCTTCGACCTGGAGACGACGGGCACCGACCCGCGCGAGGCGCGCATCGTCACCGGCGCCGTGATCGAGGTCCGGGGCGGGGAGCCGCTCGGCCGCCGCGAATGGCTGGCCGACCCCGGCGTGGAGATCCCGGCGGACGCGGTCGCGGTGCACGGCATCAGCAATGAACGCGCGGCCGCCGAGGGCCGCCCCGCCGACCAGGTCGCCGACGCCATCGCCGGCGTGCTGACGGGTTACTGGAAGACGGGCGTCCCCGTCGTCGCCTACAACGCGGCCTTCGACCTCACCCTGCTCAGTGCCGAACTGCGGCGCCACGGACTGCCGTCGCTGCGGGAACGCCTGGGCGGCCTGGACCCGGCGCCCGTCATAGACCCGTACACCATCGACCGCTCCGTGGACCGGTACCGGCGCGGCAAGCGGAATCTGGAGGCGGTCTGCCGGGAGTACGGCGTCCCGCTCGACGCCGCCCACGACGCCTCCGCCGACGCCCTGGCCGCGGCCCGGCTGGCCTCGGCGATAGCCGGCCGCCACCCCAAGGTCGCGGCCCTCGGCCCGGCGGAGCTGCACCACCGCCAGATCGAGTGGTACGCCGAGTGGGCGGCGGACTTCCAGAGCTTCCTGCGCCGCAAGGGCGACGCCACGGCCGTCGTCGACGGGACGTGGCCGGTCCGCGAGCCGGCCGGCGAGCCGGTCTGACCCGGGCCCGCCGGGCGCGCCGCCGGAAGTCGTCAGAACGGGTACCAGCGCACCGTCGGATCCTCGTCCCGCAGTGACGCCACCCGGCGTTCGAACTCGGCGAGCGCCTTCGGGTTGCTCGGCGCGTGCTGGGCCACCCAGGCGCAGCTGGCCGTCTCGCGGGCCCCGCGCAGCACGGCGCAGCCGTCCCAGTCGCGCACGTCCCAGCCGTAGGTCGCGGCGAAGGCCTCGTACGCCTTCGCGGGCAGCCCGTAGCGGTCCCGGCTGAGCGCCATCACCACCAGGTCGTGCTCGCGCAGATCGGCGGAGAAGGTCTCCAGGTCGACCAGGACCGGACCGGCGGGACCGACGTGCACATTGCGGGGGAGCGCGTCGCCGTGGATGGGGCCCGGCGGCAGATGCGGGGTGAGCGCGGCGGCGGCCGTCGCGAAGCCGTCGCGGCGCTCGCGCAGATAGCCGGCGTCGGCGGGGTCGATCGCGTCGCCGGCGAGCCGCAGCCAGCGTTCCACACCGCCCAGCAGTTCGCGGGGCGGCAGTGCGAAGGAAGGGGAGGGCAGTGTGTGGACCAGCCGCAGCAGTTCCGCCACGTCACGCGGTTCGGTGGGCCGTACCGCGTCGGGCAGCCGGTGCCACACGGTCACGGGATGCCCGTCGACCGTCACCGCCTCCGGCCGGGCCGCCCGCACCGCCGGCACACCGGCCTCCTCCAGCCACACCGCGACGGCCAGTTCCCGGCTCGCCCGGTCGAGGAGTCCGGCGTCGCGGCCCACCTTGACCACCAGGTCGCCGGCGGCGAAGACCGCGTTCTCGCCGAGCGCGAGCAGCCGCGCCTCCCGCGCCGGGCCGGGCAGCACCTCCGCCGCGGCCAGCACCTCCCGCGCCCGTGCCTCGTCCATCGTCCGCCCTCCGTGTGTCCGTCCGTGCCCGTCCGGGTCCCCGCGGGCCCGCCGGCACCGCCGGTATCCCGCCATCCGTCGGCCAGTGTCGCATTCGTACAGGTGGGAGCGTGTGCGCGGTCCCTTGACGGGGGACAGCGCCTTCACGACCATGACCGAGCCCGTCCGAGCCGCGCGAAGGGGACCACGTGACATCGGTGACCGAGGTGAGGAGACCGGCGCGCCGCGCGCCGGGCCGGGAGCGGCCACGGCGCGGCCCCGACCACGGCGCCTGGTTCCTGGTGCTGCCCGCGCTGATCCCCATCCTGGTGCTCAGCGTCGGACCGCTGCTCTACGGCATCCTGCTGGCGTTCACCGACGCCCAGTCCGGCCGGACCGAGCCCACCCGCTGGATCGGCACCCTGAACTTCCAGGACCTGCTGCACGACACGCTGTTCTGGGAGTCGTTCCGCATCGGGCTGGTGTGGGCCGTCGGCGTGACCGTGCCGCAGTTCCTGCTCGCGCTCGGCCTCGCCCTGCTGCTGAACCAGAATCTGCGGCTGCGCTGGCTGGCCCGCGCCCTGGCGATCGTCCCCTGGGCGATGCCCGAGGTCGTCGTCGGCATCATGTGGCGGCTCGTCTACAACCCGGACGCCGGCATCCTCAACGAGACCCTGCGCGACCTCGGTCTCGGCGACGGCCGCGACTGGCTGAGCGGTCTGGCCACCGCGCTGCCCGCCGTGATCGTCGTCGGCGTCTGGGCCGGTATGCCGCAGACCACGGTCGCCCTGCTCGCCGGCCTCCAGAACACCCCGCGCGAGCTGCACGAGGCCGCCGCGGTCGACGGCGCCGGCGCCTGGCGCCGCTTCCGTACGGTCACCTGGCCCGCCCTCAGGCCCGTCGCCCTCGCCGTCACCGCGCTCAACCTCATCTGGAACTTCAACTCCTTCGCCCTGGTCTACGTGCTGACCAACGGCGGACCCGGCGGCCGGACGAGGCTGCCCATGCTCTTCGCCTACGAGGAGGCCTTCCGCTACGGGCAGTTCGGGTACGCGGCGGCGATGGGCTGCGCCATGGTCGCCGTGATCTCGGTCCTGCTGGCCGTCTTCCTCGTCGGCCGGCTCCGGGGAGGTGACGACGCGTGAGGACCTCGACCGGAGCCCGCGTCGGCCAGTACGCCGCGCTGCTCGCGTATCTCGTCTTCCTGGCCTTCCCGTTCCTGTGGCTCATCTCCACCGCGTTCAAACCGCCACGTGAACTGGCGAGCCTCCACCCCACCTGGATCCCGGAGGATCCCACCCTCGACAACTTCCGGCAGGCCTTCGACGAGCAGCCGCTGCTGCACGCCGCGCTCGACTCCCTGCTGGCCGCGCTCGGCGCCGCGCTGATCGCCGTGGTGATCGCGACGCCGATGGCGTACGTCATGGCCCGCCACCGCGGCCGGCTCACCCGCGCGGCCACCGGCTGGGTCGTGGTCAGCCAGGCCTTCCCCTTCGTCCTGCTGATCATCCCGCTCTTCCTGGTCCTGAAGAACCTGCGGCTGATCAACTCCGTGCCCGGGCTGGTGATGGTGTACGTCGTGTGGTCGCTGCCGTTCGCGCTGTGGATGCTCGCGGGATACGTCCGGGCCGTGCCGCCCGAGCTGGAGGAGGCCGCGGCGGTCGACGGGGCAGGACGGCTGCGCACCCTCGTCTCGGTGACCGCGCCGCTGCTCGCGCCGGGGATCGTGGCGACCGCGCTGTTCGCGTTCATCACCGCGTGGAACGAGTTCTTCTTCGCGCTGGTGCTGCTGAAGACCCCCGAGAAGCAGACCCTGCCCGTCGTGCTCACCCACTTCATCGGCGCCGAGGGCGTCGCCGACCTCGGCCCGCTCGCGGCGGCGGCCTTCCTCGCGACCCTGCCCTCGCTGGTGGTGTTCGCGCTCATCCAGCGGCGGATCACGGGCGGCATGCTCGCCGGGGCGGTGAAGAGCTGATGCGTACCAGGACCACCACCCTGCTCGTCGCGCTCGCCCTGCTGCTCACCGCCTGCACCGGCGCGGGCGGCGACGCCGACGACGGCCGGGTCACCCTGCGTTTCCAGTCGCTGGCCTGGCAGGAGGAGTCCGTCGAGGCCAACAAGGAACTGGTCGAGGAGTGGAACGCCGCCCACCCGGACGTCCACGTCGAGTACGTCCAGGGCAGCTGGGACAGCGTCCACGACCAGCTCCTGACCTCCTTCGAGGGCGGCGAGGCGCCGGACATCATCCACGACGCCTCCGACGACCTCGCGGACTTCGCCTACGGCGGCTACCTCGCCGACCTCACCGGCCTGCTGCCCGGGCGGCTGCGGGACGACATCCCGCAGCACAGCTGGGACACGGTCACCTTCGGCGACGGGATCTACGGCGTGCCGTTCCTCCAGGAACCCCGCGTCCTGATCGCCAACACGGCCCTGCTGAAGGAGTCCGGCGTCCGGATCCCGACACCCGGACGACCCTGGACCTGGCCGGAGTTCCAGCAGGTGACGCAGAGGCTGAGCGGCGACGGGAGGTACGGCGTGGCCTGGCCGCTCAAGGAACCCGTGTCCGCCACCCTCAACCTCTCGCTGTCCGCCGGCGGGCGGCTGTTCCACCGCGGCGCCGACGGCAAGGTCACCGTCCGGTTCGAGGAGGCCGACCAGGTGGTGCCGCGCACCGTCCACGATCAGGTCGGCCGCGACCGCAGCGCCTCGGCCTCCACCCTGGGCAGTGGTGGCTCCGACACCCTGCCCGGCTTCTTCGCCGGCAAGTACGCGATGGTGCCGCTCGGTTTCTCCTACCGTCAGCAGATCGAACAGCAGGCGCCCGAGGGCTTCGACTGGCAGGTCCTGCCCGCCCCGGCCGGCGCCGACGGGCTCGCCCAGGGGGTCAGCCCGCAGACCCTGTCGATCGCCGAGGACAGCCCGCACAAGAAGGAAGCCGCCGCCTTCGTCGACTTCCTCCTCCAGCCGGACAACATGGTCCGCCTCGCCCTCGGCGACTGGATGCTGCCCACCGGCACCCGGGCCCTGGCGGACCCCGCCCTGCACACCCCCGACAAGGGCTGGGCCACGGGCACCGCCCTCGCCGCCCATCTGCGCCCGGCCCCCGCGCAGTCCGTCCGCGGTTACGCCGAGTGGAAGGACAAGGTCGCCACCCCCGCGTTCCAGGAGTACTACAGCGGGGCGATCGGCATGGACGAGCTGCGCGAGCGGCTGGAGGAGGACGGCAACCTGGTACTCGCCCGCTACCAGCGCTGACCCCGCACACCCGGAGTACCGTACGCACCCGGAAAAAGGATTTGTACGAGACGTCTCGTCTCGCATATGGTCCGTGTCATGACCAGTCGCGCCCATATCGCCATGTTCTCCATCGCCGCACACGGCCACGTGAACCCCAGCCTGGAGGTGATCCGCGAGCTCGTCGCGCGAGGGCACCGGGTGACGTACGCGATCCCGCCGCTCCTCGCGGAGAAGGCCGCCGAAACGGGCGCCGAACCCAAACCGTGGAACAGCACCCTGCCCGGCCCCGACGCCGACCCGGAGGCGTGGGGGAGCACACTGCTGGACAATGTGGAGCCGTTCCTCGACGACGCCGTCCAGGCGCTTCCCCAGCTCATCGCTGCGTACGAGGGCGACGAACCGGACCTGATCCTGCACGACATCGCCTCCTACCCCGCCCGCGTCCTCGGCCGCCGCTGGGACGTGCCCGTGATCTCCCTGTCGCCCTGCATGGTCGCCTGGGAGGGGTACGAGCAGGAGGTCGCCGAGCCGATGTGGGAGGAGCCGCTGAAGACCGAGCGCGGGCAGGCCTACTACGCCCGCTTCCACGCCTGGCTGGAGGAGAACGGGATCACCGACCACCCCGACCCCTTCGTCGGCCGCCCCGACCGTTCCCTGGTGCTGATCCCCAAGGCGCTCCAGCCCAACGCCGACCGGGTGGACGAGACGACGTACACCTTCGTCGGCGCCTGCCAGGGCGACCGCACCGCCGAGGGCGAGTGGACGCGTCCCGAGGGCTCGGAGAAGGTCGTGCTCGTCTCCCTCGGGTCCGCGTTCACCAAGCAGCCGGCGTTCTACCGGGAGTGCGTCAGGGCCTTCGGGGATCTGCCCGGCTGGCACACGGTGCTCCAGATCGGCGGCCACGTCGACCCGGCCGAACTGGGCGACGTACCGGACAGCGTGGAAGTGCGCTCCTGGGTGCCGCAGTTGGCGATCCTCCAGCAGGCCGACCTGTTCGTCACCCACGCGGGCGCGGGCGGCAGCCAGGAGGGTCTGGCGACCGCCACGCCGATGATCGCCGTACCGCAGGCGGCGGACCAGTTCGTCAACGCCGACATGCTCCAGGGCCTCGGCGTCGCCCGTAAGTTCCTGACCGGGGAAGCCACCGCCGAGGCGCTGCGCACCGCCGCCCTCGCCCTGGTGGACGACCCGGAGGTGGCAGGGCGCCTGAAGGAGGTCCAGGCACAGATGGCCCGGGAGGGCGGCACCCGGCGGGCGGCCGACCTGATCGAGGCCGAACTGGCGGCGGCGCGGCGCTCCTGACCGCGAGCGCCGGTGACGGCGAAGGGCCCGTCGGTTCCCCCGAACCGACGGGCCCTCACCTGTTCGGGGGCCGACCGGACCCCGGATCTCCGGGGCCGGTCACACCCCGGTCTCCCGAGGCCGTTCAGACCCCGACCCGCTCGCCCTCGTCGTCCCGGACCGCCGGAGCGACCGGCTCGGGCGACTCGTCGTGGGTGAGGTCCGGCAGCCGGTGCAGCCACTTCGGCAGGTACCAGTTCCGCTCGCCGAGCAGGGCCATCACGGCCGGCAGCAGCACACCGCGGATGACCGTCGCGTCGATCAGCACGGCCGCCGCCAGGCCCACGCCCATCTGCTTCATGGACTGCATGGACAGCGTGCCGAAGATGGCGAACACGGCGACCATGATCACCGCGGCGCTGGTGACGACCCCGGCCGTGGTGACCACACCGTGCTGGATCGCCTCCCTGGTCGTCCGGCCCCGCAGCCGCGCCTCGCGGATCCGCGAGACCACGAACACGTGGTAGTCCATCGACAGGCCGAACAGGATCACGAAGAGGAACAGCGGCAGCCAGGTGACGATCGCGCCGACCCCCTCCGCGCCCACCAGCGAGGCGCCCCAGCCGTGCTGGAAGACGGCGACGAGGATGCCGTACGCCGCGCCCACCGACAGCAGGTTCAGCACGATCGAGGTGATCGCGACCGTCAGGGAGCGGAACGACAGCAGCATCAGCAGGAAGGCGAAGACCACCACGAACACGAAGACCGGCACGACCGAACCGACGAGCTGGTCGTTGAAGTCCTTGTTGCCGGCCACCTGCCCGGTGATCGGCGCCTCGACCCCGTCGACCTTGCCGAGCGTGGCGGGCCGTACCTCGTCCCGCAGCTTGACCAGGCTCTCGCCCGCCTTGTCCTGGTCGGAGCCGCCGACCAGCGGGACGTAGACCAGTGCGATGTTCTGCTCGTCGTGCATGGTGATGTCGACCGGGCCGCGCGAGGCACCCGAACTGACCGCCCGCTCCCGGAAGTCGGCCAGCGCGGCCCGCACCTCGGGCGCGTTGATGTCGTCGGCCTTCACGACCACCTCGGCCGGATCGGAGCCGCCCGGGAAGGCGTCGTTGACCCGGTTGTAGGTCTGCACGAGGGGCAGCGAGTCGCCGAACTCCTGGTCCAGGGTCAGGTTCTGCGTCTTCATGCCGACGGCGGGGGCGGCCACGGCCAGCAGGGCGCCGACCGCCACGACGGAGGCGAGCACCGGCCTGGCGAGCACGCGCCGCAGCACCGCCGTCCAGAACCGGCTGCCCTCCTGGGTGCCCTTCGGACGGCGCCGGCCCAGGAACGGGACGCGCCCCTTCTCCACCCGCTCGCCCAGCAGGGACAGCAGCGCCGGCAGCACCGTCACCGAGCCGACCATGGCGACCGCGACCACCATCAGCGAGGCCAGGCCCATCGCCTCGAACTCGGCGATACCGGTGAACAGCATGCCCGCCATCGCCACGCACACCGTCACACCGGAGACCACGATCGCCCGGCCGCTGGTGGCGGCGGCGATCCGCAGCGCGGTCTGCGCGTCCCGCCCGGCGGCCCGCTCCTCGCGCTCCCGGCGCAGATAGAACAGGCAGTAGTCGACGCCGACGGCCAGACCGACCAGCAGCATCACGGAGTTGGCGGTGTCGCTCATCGGCTGGAAGTGACTGACCAGGCCCATCAGACCCATCGTCGCCATGATCGCGGTGATCGCCAGCGCCACCGGCACCAGCGCGGCCACCAGCGCGCCGAACGCGACGAGCAGGATGCCGAGGGCCACCGGCACCGCGGAGTACTCGGCCTTCTGGAAGTCGTCGCCGAACGCGTCGTCGAACGTCTTCATCATGCTCGCGCCGCCGATCTCCTCGATCCGCAGCGACCCGTGGTCCTTCTGGACGCCCTCGACGGCCTTCAGCACCGGCTCGACCCGCTCGCCCGCGGTGTCCGCCTCGCCGCGCATGTCGAACTGCACCAGCGCGCTGTGGCCGTCCTTGGAGATCGTCCTCGCGTCGTACGGGGAGGTCACGCCGGTGACCTCCCCGGTGCCCTCCACCGCCGCGACGACCGCGGTGACGGCGGAGCGGAACTCGGCGTCCGTGGCCGTCAGCTTCCCGTCCCTCGCCTGGATCAGGACGGTCTCGCTCGCCGGTTCGTCGATCCCTGCGTCCTCCACGATCCGGGCGGCGGTGTGCGTCTCGCCGCCCATCTGGTCGCTGTCCTTGACGTCGACCCGGCCGGCCGCCGAACCGAGTCCCATCGCCAGGACGACGAACAGTACCCAGATCCCGACGGCAGCCCATCGGTGCCGGGCGCTCCAGCCGCCGGCCCGGGCGGCGATCCCCCGCACCCGTGTGTCTCCGTTCCCCATGACGGGCTTGCCCCCTCGTCTGCGGTCGCGGCCCCCTGCCGCCACCTTCCGCTTCGAAGGTATGGCCCGGATAAGTCCGTCTCGTCGTGCTGGCCGGTGACATGGGAGGCGATGCGCTCATCCCCTCGGACGCCCGGTCTCACCGCAGGGGAGGACGGCGGCCCCTTACATCTATCCGCCCCTCTCGGGGACGGCGATCAGGGTGCGCCCGGCAGCCGGATCCCGCCGGGCCGCCTTTCGCAAGGTTGTTGAACATGTCACAGGTCTGTGAAGTGGTTGAACTCCGCCCCGGGGATCGGCGAGAGTGGCGCACGTCCGCCCGGCGGACGCGGCCGTCGTGCCCGCCCCCACGGGGCACGACGGCCGCTCTATCGTGATGCGCATGACGACGAGGTATGCGGCACTGCTGCGCGGGATCAACGTGGGCGGGGCCAAGAAGGTCCCGATGGCCGAGCTGCGCACGCTCCTGGAGGGCCTGGGCCATGACGCCGTCCGCACCCATCTGCAGAGCGGGCAGGCCGTGTTCACCTCCGGCCACGGCGACGAGGATTCCCTGGCCGCCGAGTTGACGCAGGCGATCGAGAAGCACTTCGGCTTCCCGGTGGACGTGATCGTGCGCGACCACGCCTATCTGCGGGCCGTCGCCGACTCCTGCCCCTTCCCCGCCGCCGACCTCGAGGCCAAGCAGCTCCACGTCACCTACTTCTCCGCCCCGGTCGACGAGGAGCGCTTCGCGTCGGTCGACCGGGCCGCCTTCCTCCCCGAGGACTTCCGGCTCGGCGACCGCGCCCTGTACCTCTACGCCCCGGACGGCCTGGGCCGCTCCAAGCTCGCCGAGGCACTCTCCAGGCCCCGCGTGACCAAGGGCGTGACCGCCACCAGCCGCAACTGGAACACGGTCCTCAAGCTGGTGGAACTGACCGCTCCCGACTGACGCCCCTACGGCCCGGCGGTCAGGCGCCGATCGCCGCCAGGGCCGGCAGGGGGGTGGCGCGTGCCGCGTCGTAGCGTCGCAGCAGGAGGCGGGCCACCTCGGGTGCAGGGCCCAGTACGTCCGCCAGGACGTCAGCCTCGGCCGCGCCCCGCGCGATGCGGTCCGGCAGGAAGCCGGGGGCCAGCACGTACGGGGCGACGGCGACGCGCGCGCAGCCGGCGGCGCGCAGTTCGCGGACCGCGTCCTCGGTGCGCGGAAGGGATGCGGAGGCGAACGCAGGCCGCACGGCGCACCAACCGGTGTGCCGCCACTCCCGCGCGATTTCTGCGATCACTGCGATCGCCTCCGGGTCGGAGGACCCCGCCGAGGCCAGCACGACCCCGGTCGAGGACTTGTCGGCGGGCGTGAGACCCGCCTCGAACAGCCGCCGCTCCAGCGCCGCCAGCAGCAACGGCGAGGGACCGAGCACCTCCGCCTGGCGGATCCGCAGCCGGGCCGGCGCGTCCGCGAGGACGGCCGGGATGTCGGCCTTGGCGTGGAAGGCACGGGTCAGCAGCAGCGGCAGCGCCACCACGTCCCGCACGCCCTCCGTCGCCAGCGACTCCAGCGCGCCCTGCACGGAGGGCACGTTGAAGTCCAGGAAGCCGGTCTCCACCCGTACCTCGGGGCGCAGCGCCCTGACCCGGCGGACCAGGGCGTGCACGGTCGCGGCATGGCGCGGATCGCGGCTGCCGTGGGCGACGACCAGGAGGACGGGACGGACCGGACGGTGCATGGTGTGCCTCAGTTCCTCAACCTCAGTTCCCCAGCCTCTGTTCCGCGGCCTCAGTTCCGCACCAGCAGGCCGCGGCTGCGCAGCACCCACCGCTCCAGCGGGCTGAAGATCAGCAGGTCGATGGCGATGCCGACGATCAGGATCAGCAGGATGGCCTCGAAGACCATCGCCATGTCGCTGGCGTTGCGGCCGTTCTCCAGCAGCTGGCCGAGGCCCACGCCCAGGTCGGGGAAGGACGCGATGATCTCGGCGGCCATCAGCGACCGCCACGAGAAGGCCCAGCCCTGCTTGAGCCCCGCGACATAGCCGGGCAGCGCGGCCGGCAGCACGATGTGCCAGGTCCCCTTCAGCCCGGTCGCGCCCAGCGTGCGGCCCGCCCGCAGGAACAACGGGGACACCTGGTCCACACCGGAGACCAGGCCGTTGGCGATGGACGGCACCGCGCCCAGCAGGATGACGGCGTACATCATCGTGTTGTTCAGGCCCAGCCAGATCACGGCCGGCGGCACCCAGGCCACCGACGGCAGTGACTGGAGGCCGGACAGGATCGGACCGATCGCCGCCCGCACGAACTTCACCCGCGCCACCAGCAGCCCCAGCGGGGTGCCGATCAGCAGGGCGAAGCAGAAGCCCAGCAGACCCCGCGAGACGCTGGTCCAGATGTAGCCGAGCAGCTCGCCCTCGAGCCACGCCTGCCGCACGACGTCCCACACGGCGGACGGCGCGGGCAGCTTGGTCGGGTCGTCGACCACGTCGAACGACACCAGCCCCTGCCAGATGGCCAGCACCAGGAGCACCGCGACCGTGGGCGGCAGGATCTTCTCGACGAAGGTCTGCCGGAACGGCTTGCGGCCCTGCTGCACCGTCTCCAGCGCGTCGAGGCCCGCCTCCAGACCGGCGAGGTCGCCGGCGTCCCTCGCCGGGCCGGTCTTCGCCGGGCTGGTCGTCTCAGTGCTGGCCATGGCGGCGGATCTCCCCACGCAGTTCTTCGGTGATCTCGACGGACAGTTCCGCCACGGCGGTGTCCTCGATGCGGCGCGGCTGCGGGATGCCCACCGTCCACTCGCGCGCGACGCGCCCGGGGCGGGAGGACAGCAGCACCACGCGCTCGGCGAGCCGCACCGCCTCGCGCACGTTGTGCGTGACGAACAGGACGGACAGCCGCGTCTCGCGCCAGATCCGGGTCAGCTCGTCGTGCAGCACGTCCCGCGTGATGGCGTCCAGCGCCGCGAACGGCTCGTCCATCAGCAGCAGTTTGCTCTCCTGGGCGAGCGCGCGCGCCATCGCGACGCGCTGGCGCATACCGCCCGACAGCTCGTGCACCCGCTTGCCGTACGCGCCCTTCAGCCGGACGAGTTCGAGCAGTTCCTCCGCCTTGTCGCGACGCTCGGCCTTGGGCACGCCGCGCAGCTTCAGTGCGAGTTCGACGTTCTTGCCCGCGGTCAGCCACGGGAACAGGGCGTGCTCCTGGAACATCAGGGCCGGCCGCCCGTCCGTGGTGATGGTGCCGGTGCTGGGCCTGTCCAGGCCCGCCACCAGGTTCAGCAGCGTGGACTTGCCGCAGCCGGAGGCCCCCAGGAGGGTGACGAACTCGCCGGGCGCGACATCGAGGGTGATGTCGTCCAGCACGAGCTGCTGTCCGGCGGGGCCCGCGAACGACTTCGAGACATGCTCGATCCGGGCGGCGTGGGTGGCCGCCTCGGTGCCGTCGGCGGCCTTGGCGAGGGTCGTGGCCATGGTCGTCACCTCCTGGGGAGTGGTGGATCCGGGCTTACTTGACGCCGAGACCGGCGTCGTCGACCGCGGGCTCGCCCTTGGCCTTGAGGACCTTGTTGAGCAGCGTGAGGTCGTAGATGCCCTCGAGGTCGGGCTCCTTCAGCAGACCGGCCTTCACGGCGTGCTCGGCCTGGGAGTCGAGGGTGGCGGCCAGCGGGTCGTCGATGACCTCGATCGACTTCCACGCCGGGTCCAGGACCTCGGCCGGCAGCGCCTTGCCCGTGTCCTTCTCCAGCTGCTTGTTGGCCGCGGCCTTGGCCTCCTCCGGGTTGGCCTTGATCCACGCGTTCGTCTCGACCGAGGCCTTCAGCACCGCCTCGACGGCCTTCGGGTGCTCCTTGAGGAACTTCTGCGACACGATGATGTTCGTGATCACGAACTTCTTGTCCGGCCACAGCGTCGACTCGTCGAGCAGCACCTTGCCGCCCTGGGCGACCAGCTTGGACGCGGTCGGCTCGGGCACCCAGGCGCCGTCCAGGGAGCCGGACTTGTAGGCGTCCGGGGTGACCTTGTTGTCGCTGCGGACGACCGTCACGTCGCCCTTGCCGCTCTGCGCGTCGACCTTCCAGCCCTGCTCGGCGATCCAGTTGAGGAATGCCACGTCCTGCGTGTTGCCGAGCTGCGGCGTCGCGATGCGCTTGCCCTTGACGTCCTTCAGGGACTTGATCCTGTCGGGGTTGACCACCAGCTTCACGCCGCCGGAGGCCGAACCGCCGATGATCCGCAGGCTCTTGCCGTTCGACTTGGTGTAGCCGTTGATCGAGGGGGAGGGGCCGATCCAGCCGATGTCGATGGAACCGGAGTTCAGCGCCTCGATCTCGGACGGACCCGCGTTGAAGGTCGCGTACTTGGCCTCGGTGCCGCCCAGCGCCTTCTGGAAGAAGCCCTTCTGGTTGCCCACCAGGGCGGTGGCGTGGGTGACGTTGCCGAAGTAGCCGATGCGGACGGAGTCCAGTCCGTCGATCTTCTCGGCGCCCTCGGCGACCTTGGCGCTGTCGTCGTCCTTGGCCTCGGAGCCGTACCCGCAGGCGGCGAGGGTCAGGAGGGGGAGCGCGGCGATGACCGCCAGCGTACGGCGCAGGGCGGAAGTGGCAGGCACGGGAGGTGTTCCTCTCGTTGGCCCGGCGGTCACGCCTGTCGGATGGTCCGAGATGTCAGGTCGTGGCCGGGAGGTCGGCAGGTCTTCGGCTGAGCGGGTGGGGGGTGCGGGCGCGCAGGCAGTGCGCGTACGTCAGCGCACACATCGCGCCACTCCGCCCTGCCCGCTGCCGAGGGCGCCGCTGCCGACGCGGCCGCCCTCCTTCGCGAACGTGGACCAGAAGTCGGGGGAGTTCATGCTCAGAAGTCCCACCCGTCGTCGTCCGCCTCGTCCTTGACCGGCTCCGGCGCGGCGAAGGACTCGCCGGCCATGCCGGCGGTGAGCGTGGTGCCGTCGCTCGGGTCGATCAGGATGAACGAACCGGTGCGGCGCGAGTCCGCGTAGGAGTCGGCGGGCAGCGGCTCGGCGGTACGGATCTTCACACGGCCGATGTCGTTGGCGACGAGCTGCCCGGGGTGCGGGTGCAGGGACAGGTCGTCCAGCGTGAGCCGGGCCGGGATGTCCTTGACGATCGCCTTGACCGTGCGGGTGCCGTGCTTGAGCAGCACGCGGTGGCCCACCGTCAGCGGCGCGTCGGCGACGTGGCAGACCGTGGCCTCGACGTCCTGGGTGGTGGCCGGCGCGTCCTTGCTGGGCACGATCAGGTCGCCTCGGGAGACGTCGATGTCGTCCTCGAGGAGCAGCGTCACCGACTGCGGCGTCCAGGCCGCGTCGACCGGCACGCCCAGCAGGTCGATGCCGGACACCTTCGACGTGCGGCCCGACGGCAGGACCGTCACCTCGTCGCCGATGCGGAAGGTGCCGGCGGCGATCTGGCCCGCGTAGCCCCGGTAGTCGGGGTGCTCGGCGGTCTGCGGACGGATCACGTACTGCACGGGCAGCCGGGCGTGGCAGTGCGCCAGGTCGTGGCTGACCGGGACGGTCTCCAGGTGCTCCAGGACCGTCGGGCCGCCGTACCAGTCCATGACCGCCGACGGCTCCACCACGTTGTCGCCCTCGAGCGCCGAGATCGGGATCGCGGTGACCTCGGGGACGCCCAGCTCGGTCGCGTACGCCGTGAACTCCTCGGCGATGGCCGCGAACACGGACTCCCGGTACTCGACCAGGTCCATCTTGTTGACTGCGAGCACGACGTGCGGCACCCGCAGCAGCGCGGCGATCGCGGCGTGCCGGCGGGTCTGCTCGACGACGCCGTTGCGGGCGTCGACCAGGATCACCGTCAGCTCGGCCGTGGAGGCGCCGGTGACCATGTTCCGCGTGTACTGCACGTGCCCGGGGGTGTCGGCCAGGATGAACCGGCGCCGGGGCGTGGCGAAGTAGCGGTAGGCCACGTCGATGGTGATGCCCTGCTCGCGCTCCGCGCGCAGGCCGTCGGTGAGCAGCGCGAGGTCCGGGGCCTCCTGGCCGCGGCTCGCGGAGGCGCGCTCCACGGCCTCCAGCTGGTCCACGAGGACCGACTTGGAGTCGTGCAGCAGGCGGCCGACCAGGGTGGACTTGCCGTCGTCGACGGACCCGGCGGTGGCGAACCGCAGCAGGGTGGTCTCCGACAGCTGCTCGACCGACAGCGGCTCGGTGGGCTCGGTGGTGCTGGTCATGTCTAGAAGTACCCCTCGCGCTTGCGGTCTTCCATCGCGGCCTCGGAGAGCTTGTCGTCGGCACGGGTCGCGCCGCGCTCGGTGAGCCGGGAGGCCGCGATCTCGGCGATGACCTTCTCGATGGTGTCGGCGTCGGAGTCGACCGCGCCGGTGCAGGACATGTCGCCGACGGTGCGGTAGCGGACCCGCCGCTTGACGACCGTCTCGCCGTCCTTCGGGCCGCCCCACTCGCCGGCGGTCAGCCACATGCCGGCGCGCGCGAAGACCTCGCGCTCGTGGGCGTAGTAGATCTCGGGCAGTTCGATGCCCTCGCGGGCGATGTACTGCCACACGTCCAGCTCGGTCCAGTTGGAGAGCGGGAAGACCCGGACGTGCTCGCCGGGGGCGTGCCGGCCGTTGTACAGGTTCCACAGCTCGGGGCGCTGGCGGCGCGGGTCCCACTGGGAGAACTCGTCGCGCAGCGAGAACACCCGCTCCTTGGCGCGGGCCTTCTCCTCGTCGCGGCGCCCGCCGCCGAAGACGGCGTCGAACTTCTCCGCCTGGATCTTCTCGGTCAGCGGCAGCGTCTGCAGCGGGTTGCGCGTGCCGTCCGGGCGCTCCTTGAGCACCCCGCGGTCGATGTAGTCCTGCACGGAGGCGACGTGCAGCCGCAGCCCGTGCTTCTCCACCGTGCGGTCGCGGTAGTCCAGGACCTCGGGGAAGTTGTGACCGGTGTCGACGTGCAGCAGGGAGAACGGCACGGCCGCGGGGGCGAACGCCTTCAGCGCCAGGTGCAGCATGAGGATGGAGTCCTTGCCGCCGGAGAACAGGATCACCGGCCGCTCGAACTCGCCCGCCACCTCGCGGAAGATGTGCACCGCCTCGGACTCGAGGGCGTCGAGGTGGGAGAGGGCGTACGGGCTGCTCGCGGAGCCCTCGCCCTCCTTGACCGTGGCCACGGTCGTCGTCATGCCAGTCCCCTTTCGCTGAGCAGGGCGTACACCGCCGCGGCGGACTCCTGGACGGTCTGGTCCTGCGACTCGATGCGCAGGTCGGGCGTGACGGGCTCCTCGTACGGGTCGTCGACCCCGGTGAGCCCCGTCAGCTCGCCCGCGGCCTGCTTGGCGTACAGGCCCTTCACATCGCGCACCGAGCACACCTCGACCGGAGTGGCCACGTGCACCTCCACGTACGCGGTGCCGTGCGCCTCGTGCCGCTTGCGCACGGCGTCCCGGCTGTCCGCGTACGGCGCGATCACCGGGACCAGCGCGGTGACGCCGTTGCGGGCGAGCAGTTCGGCGACGAAGCCGATGCGCTGCACGTTGGTGTGCCGGTCCTCGCGGCTGAAGCCGAGGCCCGCCGAGAGGAACTCGCGGATCTCGTCGCCGTCGAGCACCTCGACGCGGTGGCCCTCCTCGCGCAGCCGGCCCGCCAGCTCGTACGCGATGGTGGTCTTGCCGGCGCTCGGCAGACCCGTGAGCCAGACGGTGGCTCCGGTCGTCACGTGGTTCTCCTGAATCTCGGTGGTCGTCGTCATGTCAGCCGTGCAGTCCGCACTCGGTCTTGGAACGGCCCGCCCAGCGGCCGGCACGCGCGTCCTCGCCCTCCAGCACCCGGCGGGTGCAGGGCGCGCAGCCCACGGAGGCATAGCCGTCCATCAGCAACGGGTTGGTGAGGACTCCGTGCTCGGCGACGTACGTTTGCACATCTTCCTGTGACCACTTGGCGATGGGGGAGATCTTCACCTTGCGGCGCTTCTCGTCCCAGCCGACCACGGGGGTGTTCGCCCGGGTCTCGGACTCGTCGCGGCGCAGGCCGGTCGCCCAGGCCTGGTAGCCGGTGAGGCCCTCCTCCAGCGGCTTCACCTTGCGCAGCGCGCAGCACAGGTCGGGGTCGCGGTCGTGGAGCTTCGGGCCGTACTCGGCGTCCTGCTCGGCGACGCTCTGGCGCGGGGTGAGCGTGATGACGTTCACGTCCATCACCGCCTCCACCGCGTCCCGGGTGCCGATGGTCTCCGGGAAGTGGTAGCCGGTGTCGAGGAACACCACGTCCACGCCGGGCAGGGCGCGGGAGGCGAGGTGGGCGACGACCGCGTCCTCCATGGAGGAGGTCACGCAGAACCGGTCGCCGAAGGTCTCCGCGGCCCACTGGAGGATCTCCAGTGCCGAGGCGTCCTCCAGTTCCCGGCCCGCCCGCTCGGCCAGCGCCTTCAGCTCGTCGGTCGTCCGCTCTTCCTGAGTGGCCGTCATATCGCTTCCCCTCCCGTGGAGTTGGGCTGGAGTCCGCGGGCGATGAGCCCGAGGAACTTCACCTGGAATGCGCGGTTGCACCCCGCGCATTCCCAGGCGCCGTGACCTTCCTCGTTCGGGCGCAGGTCCTCGTCGCCGCAGTAGGGGCAGTAGAAGGGCGCGGCGCGTTCGCTCATGACAGGTCCTCCTCCGAGGCGCGGGCCGCCCAGGTGGCGAAGCGCTCGCCGTCCTCGCGCCCGGCCCGGTAGCGCTTGAGCACGCGCTCCACGTAGTCGGGCAGCTCCGCCGCCGTCACCTTCAGGCCGCGCACCTTGCGGCCGAAGCCGGCCTCCAGGCCGAGCGCCCCGCCGAGGTGCACCTGGTAGCCCTCGACCTGTTCGCCCCGGTCGTTCAGGACCAGCTGGCCCTTGAGACCGATGTCCGCGGTCTGGATGCGGGCGCAGGCGTTCGGGCAGCCGTTGAGGTTGATGGTGAGGGGCTCGTCGAAGTCCGGCAGGCGGCGCTCCAGTTCGTCGATGAGCGAGGCGCCGCGCGCCTTGGTCTCGACGATGGCGAGCTTGCAGAACTCGATGCCGGTGCACGCCATGGTGCCGCGCCGGAAGGTCGAGGGCCGGGCGCTGAGGTCCAGCGCCTCCAGGGACTCGACCAGGGAGTCGACCCGGCCCTCCTCGACGTCGAGGATGATCATCTTCTGCTCGACGGTGGTGCGGACCCGGCCCGAGCCGTGCGCCTCCGCGAGGTCGGCGACCTTCGTCAGGGTGGTGCCGTCGACGCGGCCGACGCGCGGGGCGAAGCCGACGTAGTAGCGGCCGTCCTTCTGCCGGTGCACGCCGATGTGGTCGCGCCAGCGGGTCGTCGGCTCGGCGGGCGCCGGGCCGTCGGTCAGCTTGCGCTCGAGGTACTCGTCCTCCAGCACCTGGCGGAACTTCTCCGCGCCCCAGTCGGCGACCAGGAACTTCAGGCGGGCGCGGTTGCGCAGGCGCCGGTAGCCGTAGTCGCGGAAGATCGAGATGACGCCCTCGTAGACGTCCGGCACCTCGTCCAGCGGCACCCAGGCGCCCAGCCGTACACCGAGCTTCGGGTTGGTGGACAGGCCGCCGCCGACCCACAGGTCGAAGCCCGGTCCGTGCTCGGGGTGCTCGACGCCGACGAACGCCACGTCGTTGATCTCGTGCACGACGTCCTGCACCGGCGAGCCGGAGATCGCGGTCTTGAACTTGCGCGGGAGGTTCGAGTACGCCGGGTTGTTCAGGACCCGGCGCTTCATCTCCTCCAGGGCGGGCGTGCCGTCGATGATCTCGTCCTCGGCGATGCCCGCGACCGGGGAGCCGATCATCACGCGGGGCGTGTCGCCGCAGGCGGTGACGGTGGACAGGCCGACGGCCTCCAGGCGGTTCCAGATCTCGGGAACGTCCTCGATCCGGATCCAGTGGTACTGGACGTTCTGCCGGTCGGTGATGTCGGCAGTGCCGCGCGCGAACTCCTGGGAGATCTCACCGATGACGCGCAGCTGCGCGGTGGTCAGCGCGCCGCCGTCGATGCGCACACGCAGCATGAAGTAGCTGTCGTCCAGCTCCTCCGGCTCGAGGATCGCGGTCTTGCCGCCGTCGATGCCCTGCCGGCGCTGGGTGTACAGACCCCACCAGCGCATGCGTCCGCGCAGGTCACCGGGGTCGATGGAGTCGAATCCCCGCTTGGAGTAGATCGTCTCAATACGTGTCCGTACGTTGAGACCGTCGTCGTCCTTCTTGGTCTGCTCGTTGCCGTTGAGGGGGGTGAAGTGACCCATAGCCCACTGACCCTCGCCACGGTGACGGCTCACCTTGCGGCGGGGAGTCGTGGCAGCGGGCTTCGGCGGGGTGGCGGCCATGGTTGACACGTCCTTCGGGGCAGCTATGGATGCGCCGGCGCGCAGCGCCGTCGTTGAGGGGTGGTGGTCGGGTGGTGGGAAGGCTCTGACCTGCGCGCGCGGCGCATGGGCATACGTGCGCGTCGTTGCGCGGGGGGAGGCGAATGCGAGAAATCCGGGTGGTGCTGGAGGGGCTCTCAGCGCATCGGACAGATGGCGCTGGACATGCGGCCGAGGTCGACGTGCCGCCGACTCACCAAGGCGATTCCAGTTCCGGACATGACGGAAGCGTGGCACGGCGATCTGGACACAGTCCAGCTTCGTCCAAAATGCGGACGCCCCTGTCCCGAAGCGCGAGACAGGGGTGTCGTGGGTCACACAGGCCGAAAACGGACGCTTCGGCGCAGGTCAGGACGGGAAGGCCCCGGGCCACGGGCCCGGAGTCTGCACCTCCGTTTCTTCGTCGACCTTGGTGTCGAAAAGGCGGAAACCGCGGCGCTGATAGTTGTCCATCGCGAACTCGCCGTCCTTGCTGCACGTGTGCAGCCACACCCGCTTGGTCGTGGCCAGCCCCGGCCAGCGGTCCGCGAGGTCCCAGGCGCGGGCGGTCCCGTACGACAGCAGGTGCCCGCCGATGCGCCGGCCGCGGAAGGCCGGAATCAGGCCGAAGTACTCGATCTCCACGACGCCGTCGTCCCCGGGCGTCAGCTCCACGTACCCGGCGGGCGTGCCCCGCTCGTAGGCCACCCAGGTCTCCACCCCGGGGCGCTCGAGGTGCTCCCGCCACCGCGCGTAGGTCCAGCCCAGCCGGTCCGTCCAGCGGATGTCGCCCCCGACGGAGGCGTACAGGAAGCGGCTGAACTCGGGCGAGGGCACCTCGGAGCGGACGATCCGCACGTCCCCCTCCGGGGCGGCGGCCGGCAGCAGATCGGCCGGCGCGGTCTGCTCCAGGGACCAGGTGGTCACGGCGATGTTGGTCATGCCGGTCAGGGAATCATCCGGCCGCGAGATCTGTCGATCCCGGTCCGAAGGCACCCGGCGGTCAGCCGAGCGTCTCGTCCAACGACGACAGCGGCAGCGCGAAGAGCATGCCGCCCGACTGGGACCACAGCTCACCGGTGTCCGCCCGGTACGCCAGCGGGCCCGGCGGCCCGCTCCAGCACTGGCGCGAGCGGTCGGCGCCGCATTTCGCGGCCCGCGCGCCCTGCGTGTCCTGCCGCCACAGCTCCCCGGGCCCGTCCCCGTCGCCGGCCGGCCGGTCCAGATACCAGGAGGAGCGCGCGGCGCCGGGCGGGCGGTGCGCCAGCACGCCCACGACCTCGGTCGCCCCGGTCTCGTACGCCTCCCGCGCGTCCACGTGCCCCGCGGAGTCGGTGGCCGCGAGGCCCGAGTGGGCCGGGTCCGCGCCGAGCGCGTAGCGCCACAGGCGGGTGGGCCGGTCGGCGCCGTCGGGGACGTACTCGCTCGCCACCAGGCCTTCCGGGGCCGTGCCGCGGTCCAGGGAGAGCGCGGCGGGGCGCGCGGCGTCCGGTGTGCCGGCGAGACGGTAGGAGGCGACCGCGGGCAGCACGTACCGGTGGCCGTACGCCGCCCAGCCGCCGGGCACCCGGCCGACCGCGTCGGCGTCGGCGGTGGCGCGCTGGATGCGGTCCACGTCGTACACGTACAGCGCGTTGCGGTCCCCGGCGCCGGCGGTGACCAGCAGTTTGTCCCGGTACCAGACCATGCCGGAGACGGGGGAGGCGAGCGCCCGGTAGTCGCGGCCGCCGTCCACCGGGACGGCGAGCAGCGCCGAGGTGTAGGCGGGGCGACCGGGGGTGTCGGCGTCGACGAAGGAGACCCGGGCGGGACCGGACGCCCCGGAGGTGCCGTCGTCGCGGCTCCAGGCGGACAGGACGACCCGGCGGGAGCCCCAGCGGCCGTCCGCGCCGGCGTCCTGGGAGGTGGTGACCGCACCCGGCCGCCAGCCCCGGGTTTCCTCGGCGTCCCAGCAGTAGGCCCGCGTGGCCGCGGGGGAGACCGGCAGCGCCTCGCGCTCACCGGCCGTGCAGTCGGCGGCGTCGCGCAGGGTGTGGTCGGCGGAGTTGAGGACGGCGTCGGCGCTCACCGGCCCGCCCATAGCGGCGGAGAGCCGGTCGAGCCAGGGCGCGGGCACCCGGTGCTCCGTCAGCCGCAGCGCGTCGGTCACGGCGATCGGCTCCAGGGCGCCGTGGTCACCGGCGACCTCGGCCTGCGAGGTGCTGATCAGCGTGGCGGCACCGGTCAGGGCCAGCGCGGCCCCGGTCAGGGCCGCGCGCAACGCCCTGCCCCGACGGCGCCGGCGATGTCTGCCGCGCTGCTTCATCACACCTCCACGGCCCCGATCCAACTGCGCCCGGCGTTCCGTGCGTTGACCGAGAAGCAGGAGGGGCGGTCCGTGGAGGATGCTACGGCAGGCGGAGGGCCCGCGGAGCCGGACGCCGCAAATATGCGGAAACGAACCATCTTTCGGGGGCCGTCCGGGGGCGTCCGGGCCCCGTCCGCGGCTCAGGGCTCCGGCACCCGGCTCGGCGGCACCGCTCCGGCCGGCGCCGCCGCCCGCCGCTCCGTCACCGCCGGCGCCGCCGAGTCGGGCAGCAGATCACGGGGGTCGTCCGGGAGGACCACCTCCACCTCGGCGTCGTCGCGGAACCGGTACGGCCGGTGCCGCAGATAGGCCCCGAGATACCGCCGGACCCGGGACATCTCGGCCCGCACGGTCACCGTGCGCGCCGGGTCGCCGAAGAGGTCCTCCGCCAGCCCCGCGGCGCTGCGGCCGTCGCGCCGGACGGCCAGCAGATACAGCAACTCGGCGTGCCGCGGGCTCAGTTCCCGCTCCCAGGACCCGGCGCCGTCCAGCACCCGCACCGCCCAGCGGCGCGGCCGGCCGAGGTCGAGCACGATCCGGGGCGTGGCCTCGGGCACCGGCTCCGCCGCGACCCGCACCAGCCAGCCCTCGGCCAGCGGCTCCACGACGCACGCCCCGAACGCAGGCAGCCACCTCGGACCCGCCGCCGGGGACCCGGGCAGCACCACCCGCTCCGCGTACGGCATCCCCGTCACCGCGGCCGTCCAGCCGTCCCGGTCCACCACCAGCGCGCGCCCGTCGATCCGGGCCAGCACCGGCGCCGCCACCGCGCGCAGCCGCTCCAGCGACTGCGTGTGCAGCTCGCGCAGCCGGGCCTCGGCGAGCTTGGCCACCGAGTCGACCCAGGCGAGCGTGGCCGGGTGCATCGTCTCCAGCGGCCCGCTCACGTCGACCACCCCGAGCAGCCGGCCGCTGCGCGGGTCGGTGATCGGCGCCCCGGCGCAGGTCCAGGTCGCCTGGGAGCGCACGAAGTGTTCGGAGGCGAAGACCTGGACCGGCCGCCGGGTGACCGCCGGCGTGCCCACGCCGTTGGTGCCGACCACGTCCTCCCGCCAGTCCGCGCCGAGTTCGAAGCCGAGCCCGTCGGCCTTCCGCAGCACCGGCGTGCTGCCCTCCCGCCACAGCACCCGGCCCTCGTCGTCGGCGACCACCATGATGTGGTGGGCGACGTCCGCGACCGACAGCAGCCCCTCCCGCAGCACCGGCAGCACGTGCCGCAGCGGCGAGGCCTCCCGCCGCCGCTGCACCTCCTCCCGGGACAGCAGCCCGGCGCGGAAGTCGTGGTCCGGGTCGACGCCGCTGCGCAGCATCCGCGCCCAGGACTGCTCGATCACCGGACGCGGCGCCGCCGGGGCGCGCCCGCCCGAGAGTCTGGCGGAGCGGACCTCGCTGAGCATCCGCGCCGCGCGCGCCGTGTCGACGGCGGCGAGCTGCGTCACGTTGATCGGCGAGAGCGCCACTGGTCCTCGTCCTCCCGGAAGCAGGTGCCGGGACGAGGGGCCCCGCGGCCGGCCGGCGGTGAGCCCGTGATCGTCCCGGATGTTCGTCTCATACTGACCGCTTTCCCATGCCGGACGGACACAGTCCGCACACAGTCGGCAGCAAGTTGCAACCCCTTGCAACCCTGGTGGACGGCCGTGACCGTGTCCGAAACTTGTGCCACGCCGCCCCGAGCGGCGTACGCGGCCTGAACAGGCCTGTGTGGCGGGGGTGGTGCCGTGTCGGCGCAGCACCACCCCCGTGCCGCGCCCGTCCGCCTCCCGCGCGGCCGGCGGGGCGGGAGGCGGACAACCGGTCAGACCACCGGCCGGGCCCGTTCCACCACCGACGCCAGGTCCAGGGCCGGCGGCAGCGTGCCGAAGGCCGCGCCCCCGTCGCCGCCCAGCCGCGCGGCGCAGAAGGCGTCGGCGACCGCCGGCGGCGCGTACCGCACCAGCAGCGACCCCTGGAGCACCAGCGCCAGCCGCTCCACCAGCCGCCGTGCCCGCCCCTCGGCGGCCTCCAGGTCGGCGAGTTCCGTCAGCAGGTCCCTGATGGCCGCGTCCAGCCGGTGATCGGCGCCCCGGGCGAGACCGACCTCCGTCAGATACGCGTCCAGGGCCAGCGGCTCCCGGCCGAGCGCCCGCAGCACGTCCAGCGCCTGGACGTTGCCCGCGCCCTCCCAGACCGAGTTCAGCGGCGACTCGCGCACCAGCCGGGGGAGCCCGGACTCCTCGACGTACCCGTTGCCGCCCAGGCACTCGGCCGCCTCCACCGCCACCGGCGCACAGCGCTTGGTCACCCAGTACTTCGCCGCCGGCACCGCCAGCCTGAGCAGCGCCCGCTCCCGCTCGCTCCCGTCGTCGTACGCCGCCGCCAGCCGCAGCGCGAGCGTGGTCGCCGCCTCCGACTCGACGGCGAGGTCGGCCAGCACGTTGCGCATCAGCGGCTTGTCGATCAGCTTCCCGCCGAACGCCTCCCGGTGCGCGCAGTGGTGCACCGCCTGTGCGACGGCCTGCCGCATCAGCCCCGCCGATCCCAGCACGCAGTCCAGCCGAGTCGCCGCCACCATGCCCATGACGGTGCGCACCCCGCGCCCCTCCTCGCCGACCCGGCGCGCCCAGGTCCCGGCGAACTCGACCTCGGCGGAGGCGTTGGACCGGTTGCCCAGCTTGTCCTTCAGCCGCTGGATCAGGAACACGTTGCGGGTGCCGTCCGCCAGCACCCGCGGCACCAGGAAGCAGGTGAGCCCTCCGGGAGCCTGCGCCAGCACCAGGAAGCCGTCGGACATGGGCGCCGAGCAGAACCACTTGTGCCCGGTCAGCTCGTACGTCCCGTCCTCGGCCAGCGGCCGGGCCGCGGTCGTGCCCGCCCGGACGTCGCTGCCGCCCTGCTTCTCCGTCATGCCCATCCCGAACAGCACGCCGGCCTTGAGGTGCGCCGGCCGCAGCCCGCGGTCGTACACCTGCGCGGTGAGCCGCGGTTCCCACTCGGCGGCCAGGTCCGGGTCCGCGCGAAGGGCGGGCACCGCCGCGTGGGTCATCGACAGCGGACAGCCGTTGCCCGCCTCGGCCTGCGTCCACACGAGGAACCCGGCGGCCCGCCGCACATGCCCGCCCGGCCGGGTCCAGGCCGCGGTGAGGCCGGCGGCGACGCCCTTGCCCAGCAGCCGGTGCCAGGCCGGGTGGAAGTCGACCTCGTCGATCCGGTGGCCGTAGCGGTCGTGGGTGCGCAGGACCGGCGGGTCCGCGTTCGCCTGCGCGCCCCACTCCTGCACCTGCGCGGAGCCGCAGCTGCGCCCGAGCCCCGACAGGCCGGCCATCGCCTCCTCGTGCAGCTCCGGTGCCAGGTGCCGCTCGACCGCCGCCACGAGGGCCCGGTCGGCGGTGAAGACGTCGTAGCCGGCCAGCGGCGGCGGCTGGTTGGTCACGGTGTGGGTGCTGCCTGCCATGACGGCGAACCTACCGCGCCCTGGGACGGCACGGGCCCCGTCGGTCCCGGGGCGGTCCGCGGATGAGTGCGGGTGGCCGCGGCGGATACCTTTAGGGCGTGCAGCCAGCAAGTGAATCCCCCGAACGGCCCTCGGGCCGGCTCCACCGTGCCCGGGTCCTCTACCGGAACGTCTCCAAACGCAGGACCGCCTGGCTGCTGCTCAAGGACACGGTGAACTCGTGCATGGAGTACCGCATCCTCGGCCTGGCCGCCGAGGCCGCCTTCTTCACCCTGCTCTCGGTGCCGCCCCTGCTTCTGAGCCTCCTCGGGCTGCTCGGCTACGTCGACTCCTGGATCGGCGCCGACACCACCGAGAGCCTGCGCTCCAACATCCTGGACGCCTCGCGCGCGGTGCTCTCCGAGAAGGGCGTCACGCAGATCACCGAGCCGATCCTGGACGACGTGATGAAGGGCGGCCGGCCCGACGTCATCTCCATCGGCTTCCTCTTCGCCCTGTGGTCCGGCTCCCGCGCGGTCAACGTCTTCATCGACACGATCACCGTGATGTACGGCCTCGACGGGGTCCGGGGGATCGTCAAGACCCGGCTGATGGCCTTCCTGCTGTTCATCGTGGCCCTGCTGATCGGCTCGGTCGCGCTGCCGCTGATGGTGGCGGGGCCGGACGCCGTGGTGCGGGTCGTGCCCTGGTCCACGACCGTCGTGCAGGTCCTGTACTGGCCCGTCGTGATCATCCTGTCCGTGGCCTTCCTGACCACGCTGTACCACGTGTCGGTGCCCGTGCGCTCCCCGTGGATCGAGGACGTGCCCGGCGCCCTGGTCGCCCTCGCCATGTGGGTGCTGGGCAGCTTCCTGCTGCGCATCTACCTCACCAGCACCGTCGAGGGCCCGACCATCTACGGTTCGCTCGCCGCGCCCGTGGCCGTGCTGCTGTGGATCGGTGTGTCCGCGTTCGCCGTGCTCGTCGGGGCCGCGGTCAACGCGGCGATCGACCGGGTCTGGCCGGCCGCCGCCACCGCCGCGGCCCGCGAGGCCAACGAGCGGCTGCGGCAGGCGCAGGTCGCCGAGTACGTGGCGCGGGCCGCCGCGAGCGGCGAGTCGGACCCCGACATGCCCTCCGAGTTCCCGGAGCGCTGGTCCCGGTTCCTGCCGCCGGAGGACGTCACGGCCCGCCTGCGCTCCCACACGAAGCACACACCGCACACACCTCCCAGGGACCAGGACAAGCCCGAGGCCTCCTGAGGACGTAGCCTGGCCGGCGTGTACGCGGAGCGCGCCTGCCGACTGCCCGGCGCGGTGGTGTGGACCAGCACGCCCACCGGCGACGGCCCGGGACGTGTCCTGCCCGACGGCTGCATGGACCTGCTGTGGCACGACGGCCGGCTGCTGGTCGCCGGCCCCGACACCCGCGCCTACGTCACCGAGGGTGTCCAGGGCCCCTGGGCGGGCGTCCGCCTCTTCCCCGGCACCGCGCCCGCCCTCCTCGGCGTCCCCGCGCACGCCCTGCGCGACCGGCGTGTCGGCCTGGCCGACCTCCGGCCCGCCGCCGAGGTGCGACGCCTGACCGCGCGGGTGAACGCCGCCGCCGACCCGGCGCGGGGCCTGGAGGAGGCGGCGCTGGCCCTGGCGGCCGGCGCCGGACCCCCCGACCCGCTGCTGCGCCGCGTCGTGGCCGCCCTCGACGCGGGCCGCCCGGTCGCCGCCACCGCCGACGCACTCGGCATCGGGGCGCGTCTGCTGCACCGCCGCTCGCTGGCCGCCTTCGGCTACGGACCCAAGACGCTGGCCCGCGTACTGCGCCTGCAACGCGCCCTCGCCCTGGCCCGGGCCGGCACCCCCCTGGCGGAGACCGCCGCCCGGGCCGGGTACGCGGACCAGGCGCATCTGGCGCGGGACGTGCGGGAGCTGGCGGGCGTCACCGCGGGTGAGCTACTGGGCCGCCGGCGGTAGCGCGGCGAACAGATCGACGCCGTTGCCGTCCGGGTCGTGCACGACGGCGTACCGCTGCCCCCAGAAGGCGTCCCAGGGCCTCAGCTCACCGTGGTACCCGGCTCCGGTCAGCTCCTCGTACAGCGCGTCCACCTCCGCGGGCGCGTCGCACAGCAGGGCGAGCGATGCCCGGGCGCCGCCCGCCGGCGGACGCCACCCGGGGTGGAAGGAGCGGACGGTCTCCTCGGTGTCCAGCAGCAGCCGGAGCCCGCCCGGCAGTTCGGCCTCGGCGTGCGGCTCCCTCCCGGCGCCCTCGGGGAAGGCGAAGCCGAGCCGGCGGTAGAAGGTCACGGATGCGGCCATGTCGGAGACGACGAGGCCGATGGCGTCGAATCGTGCGGTCATGGGGCCACCGTAGGCAGGGCGGCGGACGCCGGTCTTGAAGGAATCGGACACCCCGGCCGGGCACCCGCCGGACACCCCGGCCGGGCACTCCCCGGACACCCCGGCCGGGCACGCCGCCCGGGCGGAGCAGCTCAGAAAGCCCTCAAGTTCCTTGATCCGCAAGGCCCGTGGAGCCGACCATGACGCCATGCTGGGAAGACGAGCGGAATCCGAGATCGTGGTCCTGCGGGACGCGGACGTCATCGCCGCCGGCCTGCGCGAGGCGCTCGCCGAGGCGTCACCGGAGGAACGGCCCGGCCTGGAGCGCGCCGCCGCCCTGGTGGAGCGCGCGGCCGCCGTCCCCGACGCCGCCCTGCGCGCCCGCTGGGTCCACGAGCGGCTCGCCGCCGCGGGCCACGAGGGCCCGGCCGACTCCGTGCGGGCCGTCAAGGTCCTGCGCCAGGCGGCCCCCGGCCTGAGCCTGCGCTCGGCCGTCCAGCTCTCCAAGGACGCGGCGGCGCACCGCCCTTGACCCGGCGGCCACGGCAGCCCGGCACGGCGGGCGGGGAACACCTGTGCGGCAGGATGGGCGCATGATGCGCCGCACGCACGTCCTGCCGCTGTTGTTGCTGTCCCCTCTGCTGCTCACCGCCTGCGGCACGGAGAGGCCGGCCGGGGACCCGGTCGCCGCCTCCGCCGCCGCGGAGGCCTCGGCGGCGGCCGAGGAGGACATCGTCACCCCCGACGAGCTGGAGAACCGGGCCCAGGCGCTCGGCATCGCCCCCGAACTCGTCTACGTGACCGGGACCCCCGGCCTCACCCTGGCCCCCCAGTCCGTGGGTGTCGTCGGCGACGACGGCTTCTCGGCGAGTTACGTCGTCGACGCCTCGGGCGCGGTGCTGCGGCTGGCCGTGGAGCGGGGCTCGATGACCGAGGACACCTGCCGCGAGCTGCCGGTCGGCGACACGAGCGCCGAGCGGACCACCTGCGAGCCCGACGCGGCGACGCTGTACCGCACGGGCGGCGGACGCCACGAGTACGCCCTGCCGAAGAACGGGTTCGTCATCCGGCTCACCGCCGACGCCGGCGCCGTGCCCCGCGCGGTCCTGCGCGAGGCCGCCGACTCCGTGCACCGGCCCGACGCGGCCGAGGCCGTGGCCACCCTGCCCTCGCCCCGGCCCGCCGGCACGCCCGTGGAACGCGGCGACCTGCCCCCGGCCGGCGACGGCGCACCGGACAACAGCGTGGACATGGGCGGCTGAGCACCGGGCCGGGGGAGGGAAGAGAGCCCGGAAAAAAACTCCGGCACCGATGTCGAGAACCCGCGTCCGGCTCCGTCCCCGGGGTGAAGGCGGCCACAATGGGCCGCACAGCACCGAGGAGAGTCACCATGGCCAAGTACCTGCTGCTCAAGCACTACCGAGGCGCCCCGGCCGCGGTCAACGACGTCCCCATGGACCGGTGGACGCAGGAGGAGATCTCCGCGCACATGCAGTACATGAACGACTTCGCGGCCCGCCTGGAGAAGACCGGCGAGTTCGTCGACGGCCAGGCACTCGCCCCCGAGGGCGCGTGGGTCCGCTACGACGGAGAGGGGCGCCCGCCGGTCACCGACGGCCCGTTCGCCGAGACCAAGGACCTCATCGCCGGCTGGATGGTGATCGACGTCGACGGCTACGACCGCGCCGTCGAGCTGGCCGGGGAGCTGTCGGCGGCCCCCGGGGCCGGCGGCAAGCCGATCCACGAGTGGCTCGAGGTGCGGCCCTTCCTGGCGGCGCCGCCCACCATCACGGAATGACCTCACCGATGGACGAGGCCCTCCTGCGCGGCCTCACGCCGGGCGTCCTCGGCATCCTCGTCCGCCGCGGAGCCGACTTCGCGGCGGCCGAGGACGCCGTGCAGGACGCGCTGCTCGAGGCGCTCCGCGTCTGGCCGGCCGACCCCCCGCGGGACCCCAGGGGCTGGCTGGTCACCGTGGCCTGGCGCCGGTACCTCGACGCGCTCCGTTCCGACGCCGCCCGCCGCCGGCGCGAGGACCGCGTCGACGAGGAGCCGCCGCCGGGCCCCGCGCCCACGGTGGACGACACGCTCAGGCTCTACTTCCTGTGCGCCCACCCGTCGCTGACGCCGGCCTCCGCGGTGGCCCTCACCCTGCGCGCCGTCGGCGGGCTCACCACCCGCCAGATCGCCCGGGCCTATCTGGTGCCCGAGGCGACCATGGCGCAGCGCATCAGCCGGGCCAAACGCACCGTCTCCGGCGTGCGGTTCGACCGGCCCGGCGACGTCGCCACCGTGCTGCGCGTCCTCTACCTGGTCTTCAACGAGGGCTACTCCGGCGACGTGGACCTCGCCGCCGAGGCCATCCGGCTCACCCGGCAGCTCGCCGCCTCGGTCGACCACCCCGAGGTGGCCGGGCTGCTCGCCCTCATGCTGCTCCACCACGCCCGGCGCGCCTCCCGGACCGCGCCCGACGGGAGCCTGGTGCCGCTCGCGGAACAGGACCGGTCCCGCTGGGACACCGCGGCCATCGCCGAGGGCGTCGGGATCCTCCAGGCGGCCCTCGCCCGCGACCGTCTCGGCGAGTTCCAGGCGCAGGCCGCCGTCGCGGCGCTCCACGCCGACGCGCCCACCGCCGAGGAGACCGACTGGGTGCAGATCGTCGAGTGGTACGACGAGCTCGAGCGGCTGACGGACAGCCCGGTCGTCCGGCTCAACCGCGCGGTCGCCGTCGGCGAGGCCGACGGGCCGCGCGCCGGCCTCGCGGCGCTCGCGGAGCTGGACGACACGCTGCCCCGCCACACCGCGGTGGCCGCCTACCTCCACGAGCGCGAAGGCGACGTGACGACGGCGGCACGGCTGTACGCCGAGGCGGCCCACCAGGCACCCAACCTCGCCGAGCGCGACTACCTGATCCGCCGGGCCGCCCACCTCAACACCGGACGGTGACACCCGGCGACCTTGTGGTCGCCCACCGTGCCGCCGGACAATCCGGTGGGCGGCGGCGTCCCGATGGCGGGATCATGGAATCGGACCGGAACACCTCCGGGCGGCGCGACGCTCGATGTGACGTGAGCGGTGCGCGGCGCGGCGGTACGACGGTGCGAGAGCGCGGCGAAGGACTGGTGAGCGCATGACGGCAGGCCGGACGGACCCCGTGGTCCGCACGCCCTTCGGGGCGGTGCGCGGCAGACACGAGCAGGGGATCGCCGTGTTCCGCGGCATCCCGTACGCGGCGCCCCCCTTCGGCCCCCGCAGATTCCGGCCACCCGTGGATCCGGAGCCCTGGGACGGCGTGCGCGACGCGGGCGCCTTCGGCCCGACCGCGCCGAAACCGCCGTACTCCGAGGCGTTCGCCCAGTACCTGTCCGACCCGGCGATCCCCGGCGACGACTGCCTCAACCTCAACGTCTGGACGCCGGAACCGGGCCCCGGAGCGCGGCTGCCGGTCCTGGTGTGGCTGCACGGCGGCGCGCTGACCAGGGGATCCTCCGCCGTGCCGGTCTACGACGGCCGCACCTTCGCCCGCGACGGCGTGGTCTGCGTGTCGGTCAACTACCGTCTGGGCGTCGAGGGCTACGGACTGTTCCCGGACGCCCCCGCCAACGCCGGACTGCGCGACCAGATCGCCGCGCTGGAGTGGGTGCGGCGGTCGATCGCGGCCTTCGGCGGCGACCCCGACCGGGTGACCGTCGCCGGCCAGTCCGCCGGGGCGATCAGCATCGGCGCCCTCCTCGCCGCGCCGCAGGCCCGGGGTCTGATGCGGCGCGCGGTCCTGCAGAGCGGCGCGCCGGAGGCGTCGGACCGCGACAAGGTGCGCCGCATGGTGCGCCGGATGGCCGCCCGGCTGAAGATCCCGGCGACCGCGGAGGCCTTCGCCGCCGCCGACCGCGAGCAGTTGCTGCGCGCCCAGGCCGAGGTGGGCCGGCTCAGCAGCCCCGTGCTCGGCGGCCCCGCCTTCGGCCTCGTCGTCGACGGCGACGTGCTGCCCGCCGACCCGCTGGAGGCGGTCGTCGACGGCGACGCGGCCCGGGGCGTCGACCTCATGATGGGCTGGACCCGTGACGAGTACCGGCTCTGGCTGGTCCCCGGCGGCCTCCTCGAGCGCGTCGACCGGCTGGGCGCCGTCGCCCTGGCGGGCGCGCGGGCCCGCTGCCACTGCGGCAACGAGGTGGTACGCGGCTACCGCGCCCTGCGCCCGGACGCCGGCGTCGCCGAGACCGTCGGCCAGCTGGTCACCGACCACCTGCTGCGCATCCCGCTGCACCGGGTGGCCGACGCCCGGCCGGACTCGTCCCACGTGTACGAGTTCGCCTGGCCGTCGAACCTGCCCGACCTGGGCGCCTGCCACGCCCTCGAGCTGGGTTTCGTCTTCGACTCCGGGGACGGACCGGACGCACGCCGGCTCGCCGGCGAGGGGGCCCCGCGGGAACTGGCCGACGCGATGCACGGGGCGTGGGTCCGGTTCGCCGAGACCGGGGACCCGGGCTGGCGGACGTGGGACGCCACGCACCCCGTACGGGTCTTCGGCGACGGCGTCCCGCACGTGGCGTACGGCCCGCACGACGCCGAGTTCCAGCTGTGGAAGGCCGACGTCACCGCGCGGGGGGCCTGGTCCAGGCGCCTGGTGCGGCGCTCGGCCGACCGGCCCGCGATGCCCCGTCAGGCCTGAGCCGCCGCCGCGACCGACGCGATCTCCTGCGGGCCCACCCGGCAGCACCCCCCGATCAGCCGGGCCCCGGCGTCCCGCCACTGCCGCACCCGGGCGGGGGTGAAGGCGGAGCGGCCGGTCCAGCCGCGGGCGCCGGCGTCCCAGGACTCGCCGCTGTTGGGATAGACGACGACGGGTCCGCCGGTGACGCGCACGGCCGTGGCGACCGCACCCGCCGCGTCCTGCGGGGCGCAGCAGTTCACGCCCACCGCGACCACCTCGTCCGCGTCCGCCGCCAGGGCGAACGCCTCCTCCAGCGGCTGCCCGGCACGGGTGCGGCCGCCCGCCACGGTGTACGACAGCCAGGCCGGCACGCCCAGTCCGCGCACCGCCCGCAGCAGCGCCGCGGCCTCGTCGGTGTCGGGGACGGTCTCCAGAGCGAGCACGTCCGGTCCGGCGGCGGCCAGGACCTCCAGACGGGGCCGGTGGAAGCGCTCCAGCTCCGCGACCGTGAGGCCGTAGCGCCCCCGGTACTCGGAGCCGTCCGCGAGCATCGCCCCGTAGGGACCCGCCGACGCCGCCACCCACAGCCGGCGGTCCGTCCGCGCGCGGCGGGCCGCCTCCCGGGCCGACGCCACGCTCGACGCCATGAGCGCGGCGGCGCCGCGCCGGCCGATGCCGCGCCGGGCGAACCCCTCGAAGGTGGCCTGGTAACTCGCCGTGATCGCCACGTCCGCGCCCGCCTCGAAGTAGGCGAGGTGCGCCGCCGTGACCGCCTCGGGCTCCTCCGCGAGCAGCCGCGCCGACCACAGACCGTCACTCAGATCGTGGCCGGCCGACTCCAGCTGGTTGGACATTCCGCCGTCGAGCACGAGGGGCCGGCCGCGGCCGAGGGCGTCGGCGAAGTCGCTGGTCATGGGGACGAGGTTAGCCAGTGGGCCAGGTCTCCGGTGTCGGACCCGTTGACCTTCCCCCGTTCCCCCCTTACCTTTTCGGCGTTCGTCATTCCAGGTGGCGTTCGACATCTCGAACCACCTGTGCGTGTCGAACTCCCCGTCGAGAGGCAGCCCGCATGAGCCGCGCCGACGATACGCCCGTCCAGCCCCGCCGGCCCGCCCCCGGCCGCCGCCTGCTGCTGAAGGGCGCCGCCGCCGCGGGCGCCCTGACGGCGGTCCCCCGCACCGCCTCCGCCGCCCCGCGGAAGGCCGCCCCGTACGTGAACCCGCTCGTCCGCAACCGGGCCGACCCGCACATCCACCGCCACACCGACGGCCACTACTACTTCACGGCGACCGCCCCCGAGTACGACCGGATCGTCCTGCGCCGCTCCCGCACGATCAACGGCCTGGCGACGGCCGAGGAGTCCGTGGTCTGGCGCAAGCACGCCACCGGCGCGATGGGTGCGCACATCTGGGCGCCGGAGATCCACCGCATCGGCGGCAAGTGGTACGTCTACTTCGCCGCCGCGCCCGCCGAGAGCGTCTGGGACATCCGCATCTGGGTGCTGGAGAACTCCCACCCGAACCCCCTGCGGGGCACCTGGGTGGAGCGCGGCCAGGTGAGGACGGCGTGGGAGACCTTCTCCCTGGACGCCACCACCTTCACCCACCGCGGCACTCGCTACCTGGCCTGGGCGCAGCACGAGCCGGGCATGGACAACAACACGGCCCTGTGGCTGTCGCGGATGGCGAACCCGTGGACCCTGACAGGCCCGCAGATACGGCTGTCCACCCCGGAGTACGACTGGGAGTGCGTCGGCTTCAAGGTCAACGAGGGCGCGTCGGTCATCGCCCGCAACGGCCGGCTGTTCATGACGTACTCGGCCGCCGCGACCGACGCGAACTACTGCATGGGCCTGCTGACGGCCGACGCGGACGCCGACCTCATGAACCCCGCCAGCTGGTCGAAGTCACCGACGCCCGTCTTCACCAGCAACGACACCACCGGGCAGTACGGCCCCGGCCACAACAGCTTCACCGTCGCCGAGGACGGCCGCACCGACGTCCTCGTCTACCACGCCCGCCAGTACCGGGAGATCAGCGGCGACCCGCTCGACGACCCCAACCGTCACACCCGCGTCCAGGAACTCGGCTGGAAACCGGACGGCACCCCGGACTTCGGCGTCCCGGTCGCCGACACGGCGAAGGCGGGTGCCTGAGATGGGACGACGCGTGTCCGCGGCCGCCGTCGCCCTCTGCCTGGCCGTCCCCGGTGCCGTCGCCACCGCCGGGACGGCACACGCGGCACCCCGCCTCCCGGGGAACTGCACCGCCACCGCCTGCCACTTCGACGTCCCGCCGGGCACGTACGACGTGCAGGTGCTGCTCGGCGGCGACAGCGCGGCCGTCACCGCCGTCAGCGGCGAGTCCCGGCGCTCCCTGCTGCCCGAGACCGCCACCGGGGCCGGCGAGCGGGTCGCCCGCAGCTTCACCGTGGACGTGCGCACCCCCGAGGGCGAGCCCACCGGGCCCGACGGCACGTCCGGCCTCGACCTGGTGGTCGGCGGCTCCGCGCCCGCACTCGCCGGCATCCGGGTCACCCCGGCCCGGCACGTGCGCCAGATCCTCCTCGTCGGCGACTCCACCGTCTGCGACCAGCCCGGCGCCCCGTACTCGGGCTGGGGCCAGCAGCTGCCCCAGTACCTGCGCAAGGGCCTGTCCGTCGCCAACTACGCCGACTCCGGCGAGAGCACGGTCAGTTACCTGGCCGACCAGCGGCTGTGGGGTACCGTACGGCCGCTGATCCGCCCCGGGGACCTGGTGCTCGTCCAGCTCGCGCACAACGACAAGACGACCGACGCGGCGACCTACCGGGCCAACCTGGAGACCCTCGTCGCCGGAGTGCGGGAGCAGGGCGGGCGGCCGGTCCTCGTGACGCCGATCGTCCGCCGCTGGTTCAACGCCGACGGCACGCTGAACAACGGCACCGCACTGCTCGTCAACAGCCTCGGCGTCGACCACCCGGCCGTCGTCCGCTCGGTCGCCGGCGACGAGGGCGTGCCGCTGATCGACCTCACGGCGAGGACCAAGGCGCTCGTGGAGTCCCTCGGCGTGGAGGGCTCCAAGGCGCTCTACCTCTACGACGAGAAGCGGGACAACACCCACACCTCCGCGTACGGCGCCACCGTCTACGCGGGCCTGGTGCGGGACGAGCTCGTCGCCCGGCACCTGGTGCCCGCGGGCGGCGTGCGGTGAGGCGCGCGGCTCAGCCCTGAAGGCGGCGGCGCATCTGCGACAGGCGGCGGTCGTAGTGGACGTGGTACCAGACCATCCACGTCATGGCGACGACCGCGGCCGCCAGCATCCAGCCGCCCGTGGCCACCGCGCCGGAGGCGAACCACAGGGCGGCGGTGCCGAAGAAGATCACGGCCAGGAGCGGGAGCGCCCACCAGCGGTGGCGCCGCAGCCGCTGCTGCCGGGAGTCGACCAGTGCCGCCATGGCCCGCCGCTGCCCGGGTTCCGCCGGCGGCGGCGCGCCCTTGAGGATCTGCCGCTCCATGGCGGGTACGTCGTCCGGAGCGGTGCCGGTGGTGCGGGCGTCGTGGCGCCGGCGACGGCGCACCAGCCACACGGCGTACCAGCTCGTCAGCGCGGCGCTCACGAGGGCCGGCAGCCACCCCGCGAACCCGTTGAAGGCCATACGGGTCGCAACACCGACGACCAGCACCATCAGGCCGATCACCCATAACTTGTCCTGCCACCGCCGCTCGGGGCGGCCGTCGCGTCGCTCCATGGTTGCCATGTCCACCTTCCGGACGGTCGAAGAAGCCGGTGACTCCGGGTAGCCGTCCGGGTACCCGCCCGAGGGCGCCGGACACTTCGGCCGGGGCCGAACCAACGGACCCTTAGCGTCGGGGACATGAGCGACACGAACACCGCCACCGCCCCGGTCACCCCCGCCGACGCCGTCACCGGTATGGTCGGCCACGTCCTCGACGTGGCCGCCACCTGGACCGGCTGGGACGGGGAACCCGCCCACGTCGACGGCCGGGTCTACACCCCGCACAAGGCCGTCCGTCGCGTCGCCGACCACCTGATCGACCATCTCGCCGAACTGGAGGCGCGCCTGGCGGGCGAGCCGCCGCAGCCCGACCACTGGCACGCCTCGGCGATCACGACGGACGCGGACCGCGCGCCGTTCACCCAGGAGGACCTCGACGAGGCCCGCAGCCGCCTCACCCGGCTCGCCCGGATCTGGGCCGACCGCCTCGGGGCGCTCACCGCCGAACAGCTCGACCACTCGCCCGGCGAGGGCTGGACCTTCCGTGAACTCGCCCTGCACGTCGCAGAGTCCGCGTACTACGCCGACGCCGTGGGGGAGCTGTCGTGACCGCCTTCGCCGAGCTGCACCGCGCGGGTGAGCCGCTGCTGCTGCCGTGCGCCTGGGACCACGCCTCGGCACTCCTCCTGGCCGGCCAGGGCTTCGCTGCGGTCGGCACGACCAGCCTGGGCGTCGCGGCGGCGAGCGGGCTGCCCGACGGGGCCGCCGCGACCCGCGAGGAGACGCTGCGGCTGGCCCTCGCCCTGGGCTCGGAGCCGTTCCTCCTCTCCGTCGACGTGGAGGGCGGCTTCAGCGACGACCCCGACGAGGTCGCCGAGTTCGCGCGGCAGGTGGCGGCCGTCGGTGCCGTCGGGATCAACCTGGAGGACGGTCTCGGCCCCGTCGACCGGCACGCCGCGAAGATCGCCGCGGTGCGGTCGGCCGCCCCCGGCCTCTTCGTCAACGCCCGCACCGACACGTACTGGCTCGGTGACGGCGAGGGAACGGCACAGCGCCTCGACGCCTACCGGGAGGCGGGCGCCCACGGCGTCTTCGTGCCCGGCGTGAGCGACCCGCGCACGATCGCCGCCCTGGTCCGGGACCTCGACGTCCCCCTCAACGTCCTCTACACCCCGGCCGGCCCCGCCCTGCCGCACCTGGCCGACCTCGGCGTCCGCCGGGTGAGCCTGGGCTCGCTGCTGTACCGGCGCGCTCTCGGCGCGGCCCTGGAGGCGGTGGCCGGCATCCGGTCCGGGCGGGCCCCCGACGGAGGGGTGCCGAGCTACGACGACGTGCGAAAGCTGGGTGGTTGACCCCTCAAGTTGCCTCCCGGAGGCATTGCTCTGTGTGAAGCTGTCCCCATGGATCACCCGCGTGATGAAGTCAGGGCCAGGCTGCAGACCGATCGCCCGCACTCCGCCCGTGTCTGGAACTACCTGCTGGGCGGCAAGGACAACTATCCCGTCGACAGTCAGGTCGGCGACGTCATCCTGTCGACCTTCCCGGAGTTCGCGGCCGTCGCCCGCCTGCAACGCACCTTCCTGGCGCGCGCCGTGCGTTTCCTGGCGGGGGAGGCCGGCATCCGCCAGTTCCTCGACATCGGCACCGGCCTGCCCACCGCGGACAACACGCACGAGCTGGCCCAGCGCATCGCGCCGGAGAGCCGCATCGTCTACGTCGACAACGACCCGCTGGTCCTGACGCACGCCGAGGCGCTGCTCACCAGCACCGAGGAGGGGGCCTGCGCCTACATCGACGCCGATGTGCGCGACCCCGACCGGATCCTCGCCGAGGCCGCCAAGACCCTGGACTTCGACCGGCCGGTCGCCCTGACCATGCTGGGCATCATGGGGCAGATCTCCGACGACGACCGGCCCGCGGAGCTCGTCGCCCGGCTGGTGGAGGCGCTGCCGCCGGGCAGCTACCTCGCCCTGAGCGACGGCACGAACCGCAACGCCGCCCTCAACACCGCCGTCGAGGCCTACAACGCGCAGTCGGCCAACACCTACCATCTGCGCTCGCCCCAGGAGATCGCCGGCTACTTCGCCGGGCTCGAGCTGGTCGAACCCGGTGTGGTGCCGTCCGCCGACTGGCGCCCGGACCCCACCCTGCCCCCGGAGACCACGGCCGAGGTCGGCGTCAGCGGCGTCGCACTCAAGCCCTGAGCGGACGGACCGGGCGGACCGCCGGCGGGGTCAGCCGCCCGCCGGCCAGTGCTCCAGCGCGACGTGCAGCGCGGCCACGGCCCTGTCCCACGACGCCTGCACGTCCCGCGGGGCACCGAAGGCCCCGGCGGCCTCCAGGGCGCAGTACCCGTGGAAGGTGCTGCGCAACAGGCGCACGGCATCGGTGAGATCGGGCTCTTCGAGGCCGTACGCGCGCAGCATTCCGTAGGTGATCTCCGCGGTGCGGCGCAGCACGGGGGAGTCGGCGGCGACGGGGGCCTCGACCCGGATCTGGGTCGCGGCGTACCGGCCGGGGTGGCGCAGCGCGTACGCCCGATAGGCGCCGGCGAAGGCGGCCAGCGCCTCCTTGCCCGCCCGTCCGGCGACCGCGTCGGCGATCTCCTCGATCAGCTCGCCGCCCGCCAGCAGCGCCATCCGCATCCGCAGATCGCGCAGGCCGCGGACGTGCGTGTACAGGCTCGCGTCCTTCACGCCCAGGCGCCGGGCCAGCCCGGAGACGGTGACGCTCTCGAACCCCGCCTCGTCGGCGAGGTCGGCGGCGGCCGCGACGACGCGCTCGGTCGTGAGACCGGCTCGGGCCATGGGTCACCTCTCCGGCGGGTGTGCTCGTATCGCGGAACGTCCAGCCCGCATCCTAGGCCGCGCGCTGTGCTGCGCGGACGGGGAGGCTGTGGCAGATTGCCGCCATGGACCCGTCGACGATGAGCACCGAGCAGCGCAACGCGTTCAACCGCCAGGTCGTCGAGCGGTTCCGCGCGCAGCGGGGCACCGGGAGCATCGGCGACATGATGCACGCCGACCGGATGCTCCTGCTCACCCACACCGGGGCCCGCACCGGCACCCGGCGCACCACCCCGATGGGCTTCTGGCGCCTCCAGGGCGACCGCCTGGTGGTCGTCGCGTCCAACGCGGGGGCGCCGCGGCACCCGGACTGGTTCCACAACGTCGTGGCCCACCCCGAGGTCACCGTCGAGCTCGGCCCGGACACCTGGCAGGCCGTCGCCACCGTCCTGGACGCGCCCGGACGCGCCCTGCTGTGGCCGCTGCTGCTCGAACAGGCGCCGTTCTTCGCCCGGCACCAGGAGCAGACCGACCGCGTCATCCCGCTGGTGGAGCTGCGCCGCTCAGGGGACTGACCGCCGGCCTCAGCCGGCCAGCACCTCGCGCACGAACGCGTTGGTGAACGTGCCCCGCGGATCCAGCGACTCCACCAGCGCCCCGAAGTCGCCGAGCCGCGGCCAGCGCTCGCGCAGCACCGCCGCCGGGGTCGTGAACACCTTCCCCCAGTGCGGGCGCGCGTCGAAGGCGTCCAGCGCCTCCTCCACCCGCCGCACCACCGGCAGCACCGCCGCGGTGTCCTCGACCCAGGTGAAGTGCACCGCCACCGTGTCCCGCCCGTACGCGGGGCTCAGCCACTGCTCGTCGGCGGCGACCGTGCGCACCTCACAGGTCTGCAGCACCGGCGCGAGCGTCCGCCGTATCGCGTCCAGCGCGCGCAACGCGTCGACGGCGTGCCCGCGCGGCATCAGGTACTCCGACTGGAGCTCCGCGCCGCTGCTCGGCGTGAACTCGGCCCGGAAGTGCGGCAGCCGCTCGTGCCAGGGGCCCGGCACCCCGGACTGCTCGGTGCAGTTGACCGCGGGCATGCCCGGCACCGGGTGCATCTTCTCGGTGGCCGGGGCGGCGTACGGGAAGCGGGGGAGCGGCTGGTCGGTGCGCCGCTTGAGCCACACCTGACGGAAGCCGGGATCCCGCCAGTCGGTGAACAGACTCACGCTGTACGCCGCCGACATCACCGTCTCGAACGCCGCCGGGTCCAGCCCCTCGAGCGGCAGCTCGGTGAAGACGTGCTGCTCGACCTCGTAGGCCGGCTCCAGATCGAGGGTGAGGGCGGTCACCACGCCCAGCGCACCGAGCGAGGTCACCGCCCCGCCGAACCGCTCCTCGCCCCGCGCGACGGTCACCGTCGAGCCGTCGGCGGTGACCAGCTCCACCTCGCGTACGACGGACGCGAGCGAACCGTTGCCCACCCCGGAGCCGTGCGTGCCGGTCGCCACGGACCCGGCGACCGAGATGTGCGGCAACGACGCCATGTTCGGCAGCGCCAGCCCCCGCGCGTGCACCGCCCGGGCCAGCTCCGCGTACCGCACCCCGCCACCGGCCCGCACCGTACGGGCCGTCGTGTCGACGTCCACCTCGGAGGGCAGCGAGGCCAGCGACAGCAGGACGCCCTCGGGGCCCGGCTCGGCGATCTCGTTGAAGGAGTGCCCGCTGCCCAGCACCCGCACCCTCGTGCTGTCCGCCACCAGGGCTCGCAGCGCGTCCAGGGAGTGCGGCCGCAGCAGCTCCTTGGCCGTGTACGTGACGTTGCCGGCCCAGTTGGTCACCGTGATGTCGCTCATACCGCGGAAACCTACCCGGCGCGCCTGGAAGGGGCCCCGGCCGGGAAGCCGCACCGGCGGGGGCATACCGTGAGGAGTCGTACGTCCGAACCGGGAGGAGACACTTCGATGGACAGCCGCACCGCGCTGGTCGAGGATCTGATGGAGCGGTTCCCGCACGTGCCGCGCGAGGCCGTCTTCAAGGAGGACCTCCTGCGGGGCGGCGTGGCCTTCGACCCCTCCGCGCTGAGCGACAACGAGGACGGCGAGGTCAAGCCGAAGTCGTACTTCATCTTCTCCTTCGACCACGGCACCCTGCCCGAGCTGGGCGAGGCCGCGCTGCGCCGCCCGCCCGAGGAGATCATCCTCACCGGCGGCCCCTACGACCTGCGCCGCACCGTCGTCTCCGTGCGCGTGAACCCGTCCTCGCCGTACCGTGTCGCCGCCGACGAGCACAATCAGCTCGGCCTCTACCTGGACGGCAGGCGGATCTCCGACGTCGGCGTGCCGCCGATGCCGGAGTACTACCGGCACAAGCTCTCCAACGGGAAGTCGGTCATGGAGGTGGCCCCGACCATCCAGTGGGGCTACCTGATCTACCTGACCGCGTTCCGCGTCTGCCAGTACTTCGGCGCCAAGGAGGAGTGCCAGTACTGCGACATCAACCACAACTGGCGCCAGCACAAGGCGGCGGGACGGCCGTACACGGGCGTGAAGGACGTCGACGAGGTCCTCGAGGCGCTGGAGATCATCGACAAGTACGACACCGCCAAGATCTCCACCGCGTACACGCTCACCGGCGGCGCGATCACGTCGAAGGTCCAGGGGCTGGACGAGGCCGACTTCTACGGCCGGTACGCCAAGGCCATCGAGGAGCACTTCCCGGGCCGCTGGATCGGCAAGGTCGTCGCCCAGGCCCTGCCCAAGCCGGACGTCCAGCGCTTCAAGGACTACGGCGTGCAGATCTACCACCCCAACTTCGAGGTGTGGGACGAGTACCTCTTCAAGATGTACTGCCCCGGCAAGGAGCGGTACGTCGGCCGCGACGAGTGGCACAAGCGCATCCTGGACTCGACCGAGGTCTTCGGCGCGCGCAACGTCATCCCGAACTTCGTCGCCGGCGTCGAGATGGCCGAGCCCTTCGGCTTCAAGACGGTCGACGAGGCCATCGCGTCCACCACCGAGGGCCTGCGCTTCTTCATGTCGCACGGCATCACGCCCCGCTTCACCACCTGGTGCCCCGAGCCCACCACCCCCCTCGGCAAGGCCAACCCGCAGGGCGCGCCGCTGGAGTACCACATCCGCCTGCTCCAGGCCTACCGCCAGACCATGGAGGACTTCGGCCTCTCCTCGCCCCCCGGCTACGGCCCGCCCGGCGCCGGCAACGCGGTCTTCTCGGTCAGCTCCTTCATGGACAGCCTGCCGGCGGACACGCCCGTGGAGGTCTGAGCCGACGGTACGGTGAGCGATGGCGCGCACGGTCCGCGCGTCATCGCCCGCCGGGGCGCGCGGCGTCTGCCGCCCGCCGGGGCAGACGGGAATGGTCAGACAGCCCCTAGACGCGCGAGTTGCGCACCGACTGCCACACGGCGCCGGTCAGGGCCCGCGTCGCCCGGGGCACCGACAGATGCTCGTGCTCGCGGTAGAGGGACCAGTTGTACCGCACGAGCGACAGCTTGTTGGAGGACAGCGACCCCGCCTGGTGGGCCCGGTACACCGCGAGCGGCTCGGCCAGACCCCGGGCGTCGGCGCCGTCCCGCATGATCGACAGCCACAGGGCGTAGTCCTGGCGCTTGCGCATCTCCGGCATCAGCCTCGTGCCGAGGACCTTGCGGTCGTACATGGCGGTGAGGGCGCCGATGTGGTCGCGGACCAGCATCGCGCGGTAGTCCACGTGCTCCCGCGCACGGATCACCCGGCCGTTCGGGACCCAGTCGGTGCTCTCGCCGGCGTGATCGGCGTCCATCTTGTAGTACGAGGTGAACGTCAGCGGTGCGGAGGCCTCCGCGGCGAAGGCGAGCTGCTTCTCGGTCTTCTCCGGAAGCCACATGTCGTCGCTGTCGAGGAACGCGACGTAGTCCCCGCGGGCCCGCCGGATCGCGAGGTTGCGGGCCCGTCCGGCACCGCCCTGTTCGGGCGCCGACTCGGGCAGGACCCGCTCGTCCTGCTCGGCGAACTCACGGAGCAGGTCCATGGACCCGTCGGTGGAGCGGTCGTCGGTGACCAGCAGTTCCAGGTCGGCGTGCGTCTGTGTGAGCACCGACCGGACGGCCGCGCCGAGAGTGGCTGCCGAGTTGTACACGGGCATCACCACGGACACCAGGGGCACGGGGGTTCCTCCTCGCCGGACCGGGAACGACGGTCCATTGAAACATCGTGGCCGAGGACGGCGTCACCGGGACCCCGGCCGCCCCGGGGTACTGCCTCCCGTCACCCGCAGCGGCCGTCGGCCGAGCGTGAGCATCGCCTCCGCGACCTCCTCGGCCGCCGCGGCGGGAAGCGCCGTCGCGGCGTCGTCCAGGACGAGCAGCCGTGCTCCGGGGATCTCGCGGGCGAGCGCCTCGCCGTTGCCGACCGGGAAGAACCGGTCGTGGCGGCCGTGGACGACGAGCGTGGGAATCGCGATCCCGGGCAGCCGCTCGCGCCAGCGGGGCGTGCAGTCGAGCCGGGAGAACACCATGCCGAGCTGGTTGGCCAGGTGGACCGGGGGCGCGGTGCCGGGCGTGCGGTCCCAGACGCGGGCGGCCCTCGCGCGGGCGGCGGCGGGGTCGTCGCCGAGGATCTCCGCGCCGCCGGCGGCGTACTCCGCGACCGCCGCGCGGTCCGCCCAGTCGGGCATCGGACGCGCGAACAGCGCGCTCATCGCCGCCGGGTCGTGGTCGGGCAGGTCGTCGTCGGGCGGGCCGGGGGCGACCGCGCGGGTGCCGGCCAGGGTGAGCGCCCCGAACGCCTCGGGACGGTCGAGCACGGCCACCTGGGCGACCATCCCGCCGACACCGATCCCCGCGAGGTGCGCGGGCCGGCCCCCGCCGAGCACGGCGGCGAGGCCCGCCGCGTCGGCGGCGAGAGTACGCAGGGTGTAGCCGGGGTTCTCCGGGTCCACGGTCGTCGACCCCCCGCTGTCGCGCAGGTCGTAGCGCACCGCACGGCGTCCGCCGGCGGCGAGGCGCTCGCACAGGGCGTCGGGCCAGGAGAGCATCGTCGTCCCGCCCACGAGCAGGACGAGCGGTGCGTCCTCGTCGCCGAACGACTCGACGCTCAAGGTGGCCCCGTGGACATCGACAGTGCTGATGCGTGTCATGCCAGGGTGGACCCGGTCGGCCGCCCGAATTCATCGCTCCCGCGCGGGCGGCGGTAAATCGCTGGTGCGCCTCGGGCGGGGCCGCTAGGGTCGGGTCCGTTCCGGTGGCCGTGCCGCCACCGCTGTTCGCCGCATGTGACCTGGGAGGTGTCGACCGATGGCTGTCGTCGCGACGGGTGTTGCCCGTATCCGGAAGTTCGTCATCACGTCCACCTCCGTGGCCGCCGGCTGATCCCACCCACTTCTTCCGCGTCCGAGTGCGCGGCGCCGGGGCCACCCATGTGAAGGGTCACCCCTTGTCCTCCTCTTCCCTCTCTTCTCTCCAGAGCTCCACCGCGTCGTCGCTGGCCGCTTACGGCTGGGACGCCGGGTGGGAGTCGGAGTTCTCCCCCTACGCCGCCGAAGGGCTGCTGCCCGGCCGGGTCGTCCGCGTCGACCGCGGGCAGTGCGACGTCGTCACCGCCGGCGGCGTGCTGCGGGCCGACACCGCGTTCGTCACCCCGCACGACCCGCTGCGCGTCGTGTGCACCGGCGACTGGGTCGCCGTCGAACCGGACGGCAACCCGCGCTACGTACGCACGTATCTGCCGCGCCGTACCGCCTTCGTGCGGTCCACCTCCTCCAAGCGGTCCGAGGGACAGATCCTCGCGGCCAACGTCGATCACGCCATCGTCGCCGTGTCGCTGGCCGCCGAGCTCGACCTCGCCCGGATCGAACGGTTCCTCGCGCTCGCCTGGGAGTCCGGGGCGCAGCCCGTGGTCGTCCTCACCAAGGCCGACCTGGTGCCCGACCCGGAGACCCGGGCGTACCTCGTCCAGGACGTGGAGACGACCGCGCCCGGTGTGCCGGTACTGTCCGTCAGCGCCGAGCAGGGGGAGGGGCTGGACGTCCTCGCCGCCGTCGTCTGCGGCGGTACGGCGGTGCTGCTCGGACAGTCCGGTGCCGGCAAGTCCACGCTCGCCAACGCGCTGCTCGGCGAGGACGTCATGGGCGTCCAGGCCATCCGCGACGTCGACGGCAAGGGCCGTCACACCACCACCACCCGCAACCTCCTCGCCCTGCCCTGCGGGGGTGTGCTGATCGACACTCCGGGGCTGCGCGGCGTCGGGCTGTGGGACGCCGGCAACGGGGTCGGCCAGGTGTTCGCCGAGATCGAGGAACTGGCGCGGCGGTGCCGGTTCCACGACTGCGCCCACGAGAGCGAGCCCGGCTGCGCCGTCCTCGCCGCCATCGACGGCGGGGAACTGCCCGAGCGGCGGCTGGAGAGCTACCGCAAGCTGATGCGGGAGAACCAGCGCATCGTCGCCAAGACCGACGCCCGGCTGCGCGCCGAGATCCGCAAGGAGTGGAAGCGCCGGGGTGCCATGGGCAAGGCGGCGATGGAGGCCAAGCGCGGGCGCGTGCGGTAGCCGTCGGCCGCCCTCAGCGTCATGTCCGATTACCGCCAGCCCGGTCCTGCGGGCCGGCGGAGACTGGAGGACGTGAACGAGAACGTGACGCAGACCGCCGAGCGCGAGGACAGCCGGTACGAGGCCGTCCGCAGCCGGGACGCCCGGTTCGACGGGGTGTTCTTCTTCGCCGTCGAGACCACCGGCATCTACTGCCGGCCCAGCTGCCCGGCGGTCACGCCCAAGCGGCACAACGTGCGCTTCTTCCCGACGGCCGCCGCCGCGCAGGGCTCGGGCTTCCGGGCCTGCCGGCGGTGCCGCCCGGACGCCGTGCCCGGCTCGGCCGACTGGAACGTCCGCGCCGACGTCGTCGGCCGGGCCATGCGGCTCATCGGTGACGGCGTCGTCGACCGTGAGGGCGTCACCGGACTCGCCGGCCGGCTCGGCTACAGCGCCCGCCAGGTGCAGCGCCAGCTCACCGCCGAGCTCGGCGCCGGGCCCGTGGCCCTCGCCCGCGCCCAGCGGGCGCACACCGCACGTGTCCTGCTGCAGACCACCGGCCTGCCGGTCACCGAGATCGCCTTCGCGTCCGGGTTCGCCAGCGTCCGGCAGTTCAACGACACGATCAAGGCCGTGTACGCGGCCACCCCGAGCGGCGTCCGCGCCGCCGCCCCGGCCCGCGAACGGGCCTCCCGGGCGGCCACCCCCTCCGCCGGCATCCCGCTGCGGCTCGCCCACCGCGGCCCCTACCGGGCCGGACCCGTCTTCGACCTGCTCCAGCGGGAGGCGGTCGCCGGGATCGAGGAGGTGAGCGGACCGCCCGGCCGCCGCGTCCACCGGCGCACCCTGCGCCTGCCGTACGGCACCGGGATCGCCGCCGTCGAGGAACGGCCGGGCCGGCCCAGGACCGGCAGCGGTGGCTGGCTCGACGCCCGTCTGCACCTCACCGACCTGCGCGACCTGACCACGGCCGTGCAAAGGCTGCGGCGCCTGTTCGACCTCGACGCCGACCCGTACGCCGTCGACGAGCGGCTCGGCGCCGACACCCGCCTCGCCCCGCTGGTCGCCGCCCGCCCCGGGCTGCGCTCACCGGGCGCCGCCGACCCCGGCGAACTCGCCGTCCGTGCCGTCGTGGGGCGCGCGGAGGCCGAGCGGCTGGTCCGGCGGTACGGCAAGGCGCTCGACGCCCCCTGCGGCACCCTGACCCACCTCTTCCCCGAACCGGCCGTCCTCGCCGGGGCCGAGCCGCACGGCACCGCCGGTGCCCTCGCCGCCGCCCTCGCCGACGGCACCGTACGCCTCGACCCCGGCGCCGACCGGGACGACGCCGAGCGGGCGCTGCTCGCCCTGCCGGGCATGGACGCCCGTACCGCCGCCGTCGTGCGCACCCGCGCCCTCGGCGACCCCGACGTCGGCCCGCCCGGCACCGACGTGCCCGACACCTGGCGCCCCTGGCGCTCGTACGCTGTGAACCACCTGCGCGCAGCAGGAGAGTGGGAGCAAGACCGATGACCGCCACGACCACCGCCACCTACTGGACCGAGCTCGACAGCCCCGTGGGCACGCTGCTGCTCACCGCGGCCCCGGACGGTGCGCTCACCTCCCTGTCCGTGCCCGGGCAGAAGGGCGGCCGCAGCGTCCAGGACGGCTGGCGGCACGACCCCGGACCCTTCCGGGAGGCCGAGGCGCAGCTCGCCGCCTACTTCGCCGGGGAGCTGTCGCAGTTCCGGCTGCCGCTGCGCGCCGAGGGCACCGCCTTCCGCGAGCGCGTGTGGGCCGCCCTGGACGCCGTGCCCTACGGGGTGACCACGACGTACGGCGCGATCGCCGCGCGCATCGGCGCCTCCCGCCCCGCGGTGCGCGCCGTCGGCGGCGCGATCGGCGCCAACCCGCTGCTGATCCTGCGTCCCTGCCACCGCGTGATCGGCTCCGACGGCACTCTGACCGGCTACGCGGGCGGCCTGGAACGCAAGACCCGGCTGCTCGCCCTGGAGGGCGTGCGGCTCTAACCGGCCAGCACCGCGCCGAGCCACGCGCCGGTCACCAGCAGGCAGGCGAACAGCTCCGTCAGCACGCTCGCGCCGCCCGAGCGCATCGCCGTCCGCAGGGACGCCATCGCCTCGCCGTGCCGGCCGAGACGGAGGCGTTCGGCCAGGTAGATGCCGCCCATGAAGCCCGGGACCGCCCCGATCACCGGGATCAGCACGAAGCCGAGGCACGCCCCGGCGCCCGCGTACGCCGTCATGCGGTGGGTGACCTCGTCCGAGCGCGGTGACCGGGGCGGCAGCGTCCAGCGCACCGCCCGGGACACCAGCAGCACGGCCGTCGAGCCCACCAGGACGAACCACGAGACGGGCTGCGGATCCTTCAGCGACCACCACAGCACGCCGGCCCACACCAGCCAGGACCCCGGCATGCCGGGCAGCAGCACACCGAACAGCCCGAGCAGGACGACCAGGCCGGACAGCAGGAGGTCCCACGCTCCCATCTGTCCAGGGTGCAGGAGGAGCGGGCGGTCCGCAGATCTCCCGGAGCGCCGCGTGCGGTACCTCAGTGGTTGCGGGACACCCAGTCCCGCTCGTACGCGTGCCAGCCCAGCTGGAGCCGGGTCGTCACCCCGGTCAGCTCCATCAGCCGCTTGACCCGGCGCTGCACCGTCCGCAGCCCCAGGTCGAGCTGTTTGGCGACGCTCGCGTCCGTCAGGCCGGCCAGCAGCAGGGAGAGTATCTCCAGGTCCGTGCCGTCGGGACCGTCCGGTTCCTGCTCCGTCACCCCCGACGCGCCGAGCCGCAGCGGGAGCGCCTCGCGCCACACCGCGTCGAACAGGCCCGACAGCAGCTCCAGCAGCCCACTGGCGTGCACGACCAGCGCGGCCGGCTCCGCCGAGTGCGCGGTGAGCGGCACCAGGGCCAGCGACCGGTCGGCGATGACCAGCTTGGTCGGCACCCGGTCCACCACCCGCACCTGCTCGTCGCGGCCCAGCGCGGCGGTCAGCTCGGTGATCCCGGTCGGCATGTCCAGCACCGACCGCTCGACCACCACGCGGTAGCGGACCCCGCGTTCGGCGGCCTGCTCCTCCGCGTCGTTCTCCATGCCGGTCACGGCGACCGGGTTGCCGGTGACCAGCGCGCACACCTCCTCGGCGGCGCCCAGCTGGAGCTGGAGGAAGCGGCGCGCCACCGCCGCCGCGCCGATCACCACCTCCACCAGGTCGTGCACCGCGGGCTCGCCCGCCGACGCCCGGTACTCCTCGGCCAGCAGCGCCGCCGCCAGCTCGGCCTTCTCCAGCTCGTGCCGCTGCTGGGTGAGCAGCGCGCCCAGCGCCACCCCCGGCGGTGCGGCCACCCAGCGGCCGGGGCGGGCCGAGGACTGGGCCGCCAGACCGTTCTGTTCCAGCCGCCGCAGCGCCCGCTCCGTGTCCTGCTCGCCGAGCGCCAGCCGCCGCGCCAGATCGGGCACATCGGCCGCACCCACGGACACGAGCGCCCGGTAGGCCGCCTCGTGCGTGTCCTCCAGCCCCAGCACTCCCAGCATCAGGCGCCGCCCCTCCCCGAAGATCATCAGCATTCTGCCGTGCCCGCGCGTGGCGGAAAACAGCCACGGCACAAACCCGCCTCGGCACATCATCGCCGTACCGTCGGTCACTCTGCCAAGGTGGCGTCGCCGGGTGGTTCTCCCGTGGGGGGTGGAACCGCCCGGCCACCCCGTCCGCACCACCGTTCGACACCGTCACTCGAACACACGCTCCGGCGGGCGACGGCCCGGCGGATTTTCCGGATGCCCCGTTTTCATCCGGGCCCCGCGGTGGACAATCAGGAACATGAGCCAGCAGGGGGGAAGGCCCACCGGTCCCGAGGACGACTGGTGGGGACAGCTGTACGACGACTCCACCGACGACACCGGCCCCACGGCCGCGCCCGATTCCCTGGACGACCGGTTCGCCTCGGCGGCGGGCACGGTGGGCCGCCCGGACGACCCCCCGGCCGACCGGCCGCCCGACGAGCGGCCCCCGTGGTGGGCGGCCCCGGAGCCGCCGCCCTTTCCGGAACAACGAGGCGCCCGTGAGGACGTCCCCGGCCCGCGCACCGGCGACGCGCCCCGGCCGGGCGGGGCGCCGCGTGCCCCCCTTGAGCCGCCGTCCGGCGGGCCCGGCGGCCCGGTGACCTTCCCGTCCCGCGGGACCGGGCGGGCCGACGGGACCGGGCCCCGGGCCCGCACGGAACCACC